>NZ_JBJGYZ010000087.1:0-611 GCF_054050275.1 Geodermatophilus sp. SYSU D00691 | reverse complement strand
GCTACATTGTCGGCGCGGAACCACTTGACCAGTGAGCTATTACGCACTCTTTCAAGGGTGGCTGCTTCTAAGCCAACCTCCTGGTTGTCTCTGCGATCCCACATCCTTTTCCACTTAGCACACGCTTGGGGGCCTTAGCCGATGATCTGGGCTGTTTCCCTCTCGACTACGAACCTTATCGCCCGCAGTCTCACTGCCGCGCTCTCACTTACCGGCATTCGGAGTTTGGTTGACGTCAGTAACCTTGTGGGGCCCATCGGCCATCCAGTGCTCTACCTCCGGCAAGAAACACGCGACGCTGCACCTAAATGCATTTCGGGGAGAACCAGCTATCACCGAGTTTGATTGGCCTTTCACCCCTACCCACAGCTCATCCCCCAGGTTTTCAACCCTGGTGGGTTCGGTCCTCCACGCGGTCTTACCCGCGCTTCAACCTGGCCATGGGTAGATCACTCGGCTTCGGGTCTAGAGCACGCGACTGAACATCGCCCTGTTCGGACTCGCTTTCGCTACGGCTACCCCTCACGGGTTAACCTCGCCACGCACCGCTAACTCGCAGGCTCATTCTTCAAAAGGCACGCAATCACCCCCGCACCACGCGGGTGCGGCGG
>NZ_JBJGYZ010000086.1:0-691 GCF_054050275.1 Geodermatophilus sp. SYSU D00691 | reverse complement strand
GGTGTCGACCACGTTGGCGTAGCCACCGTCGGCCCACACTCTGACCAGCCGCGGATAGCGGGGGCGGGCGGCGGTCAGCAGCGCCCGCCCGCCGGGGCGGTCCTGCAGGCTGGCGGCGGTCACGGCAACCGCCAGCAGCAGGCCGAGGGTGTCGACCAGCAGGTGCCGCTTGCGGCCCCGAACCCGCTTGCCGGCGTCGTAGCCGATCGCCGCCCCGCCCTCGTGTGTCTTCACCGACTGGGCGTCGAGCACCGCCGCCGACGGCTGCACCTCCCGTCCCTCGGCGGCGCGGACCCGGTCGCGCAGGGCGTCGTGCACCCGATCCCAGGTGCCATCGGCGCTCCAGGCGCGAAACCAGCGGTAGGCGGCGTCCCAGGGCACCAGGTCGTGCGGCACCAGCCGCCAGGCGCAGCCGCTGACCAGTACGTACAGGATCGAGTCGAGCACCAGCCGGCGGTCGTGCTTGAGCGGCCGGCCGCCGGCATGCGGATCGTGAACCGGCAGCAGCGGCTCGACCAGCGCCCACTCGGCGTCGGTCAGCGAACTGGAGTACGCCGGCTTGCAGGTGCACACACACATGCCACCCGGACCCTCACCGCCCCCAGCCCAGCCCGGTGATGCCACACCGACGTCGTCGGCGATCAACTCGCGCCATCACCCACGGCGCTGGATCAGTTACCCAACACCCTCT
>NZ_JBJGYZ010000085.1:0-774 GCF_054050275.1 Geodermatophilus sp. SYSU D00691 | reverse complement strand
GGCGACTTCGTGGTCCTCAACTGGCGGGCGGTGTGCGGGCAGTGCCGCGCCTGCCGCAGGGGCGAGCCGCAGTACTGCTTCGACACCCACAACGCCGCGCAGCCGATGACCCTGGCCGACGGCACCGCGCTGTCGGCGGCGCTGGGCATCGGCGCGTTCGTGGAGAAGACGCTGGTCCACTCCGGCCAGTGCACCAGGGTCGACCCGGCCGCCCCGGCCACCGCCGCCGGCCTGCTCGGCTGCGGCGTGATGGCCGGCGTCGGCGCGGCGGTGAACACCGGCGCGGTCCGGCGCGGGGAGTCGGTGGCGGTGTTCGGCTGCGGCGGCGTCGGCGACGCCGCGATCGCCGGGGCCAGGCTGGCCGGCGCGGGCACGATCATCGCCGTCGACCTCGACGACCGGAAGCTGGAGTGGGCGAGGGGCTTCGGCGCCACCCACACGGTCAACTCCACGGAGACCGACGCGGTCGCGGCGATCAAGGGCCTGACCGGCGGCTTCGGCGTCGACGTCGCGATCGACGCGGTCGGCCACCCGGCGGTGTTCGAGCAGGCCTTCTACGCCCGCGACCTGGCCGGCCGGGTGGTGATGGTCGGCGTCCCCACCCCGGACATGCAGCTCACCCTGCCGGCGATCGAGGTCTTCGGCCGGGGTGGGGCGATCAAGTCGAGCTGGTACGGCGACTGCCTGCCCTCGCGGGACTTCCCGATGCTGGTCGACCTGTACCTGCAGGGCCGCTTCCCGCTCGACGACTTCGTCACCGAGACCATCGCGCTC
>NZ_JBJGYZ010000084.1:0-925 GCF_054050275.1 Geodermatophilus sp. SYSU D00691 | reverse complement strand
ATCGCCCTGTTCGGACTCGCTTTCGCTACGGCTACCCCTCACGGGTTAACCTCGCCACGCACCGCTAACTCGCAGGCTCATTCTTCAAAAGGCACGCAATCACCCCCGCACCACGCGGGTGCGGCGGGCTCTCACGGCTTGTAGGCACACGGTTTCAGGTACTATTTCACTCCCCTCCCGGGGTACTTTTCACCTTTCCCTCACGGTACTCGTCCGCTATCGGTCACCAGGAAGTATTCAGGCTTAGCGGGTGGTCCCGCCGGATTCACACCGAATTCCACGGGCTCGGTGCTACTTGGGAAACTCGCTCGGGAGGACCCGGGTTTTCGTGTACGGGGCTCTCACCCTCTACGGCGACCCCTTCCAGAGGCCTTCCACTAACCACGGATCTTTCTCACTCCCTCGCCGTCCGGCAGAACGGCACGAGCGGTCCCACGACCCCGATGACACAACCCCTGCCGGGTCTCACATGCCACCGGTTTAGCCTCGATCCGCTTTCGCTCGCCACTACTCACGGAATCACTGTTGTTTTCTCTTCCTGTGGGTACTGAGATGTTTCACTTCCCCACGTTCCCTCCACACGCCCTATGTGTTCAGGCGCGGGTCACACCACATGACTGGTGCGGGGTTCCCCCATTCGGACATCCTCGGATCAACGCTCGGTTGGCAGCTCCCCGAGGCTTCTCGCAGCCTCCCACGTCCTTCATCGGCTCCTGGTGCCCAGGCATCCACCGTGCGCCCTTAACAACTTGACCACACGGCCCACAAAACAGAACAATCGCCTGCAAACACTCAAAAAGAAAGATGCTCGCGTCCACTGTGCAGTTCTCAAACAACAACCGGCCACCACCCCGCAGATGTCCCCACCGGCCCGCACCCCACGGTGCGGCGGTCTGGGAACCGGAACGGCCCCGGCGAGACAACG
>NZ_JBJGYZ010000083.1:0-994 GCF_054050275.1 Geodermatophilus sp. SYSU D00691 | reverse complement strand
CTAGACGAGTAAGTCCTAACGCCCGGAGAGGCACAGGCCTGTAAGACAGGGCGGAGGGTGCTCAGGCTCTGGTTGTGACGACAGACCTCAACACCCTCCTGACCGGACTCTACGTCTGGATCGATGACTTCTTGCACGGTCGCGTGCGCGCCGGACGCCGCCCGCGGCTGACCGACTCCGAACTGATCACCTTGGCCGTGGCGCAGGTGCTGCTCGGCGTGCGCTCCGAGGCCCGCTGGCTGCGGCTGGTGCCCGAGGCGTTGCCCGGTGCGTTCCCGTACCTGCCCGGCCAATCCGGCTACAACAAGCGGCTGCGCGGCGCCCTGCCGCTGCTCAAGCGGGTCATCCGGGCACTGGCCGCCGACACCGACCTGTGGACCGACCCGGTCTGGCTGGTCGACTCCACCCCGGTGGAGTGCGCCCGATCCCGCCCCGCCGCGCTGCGCTCGGAGCTGGCTGGGGTGGCCGGCTACGGCTGGTGCCGCTCGCACTCCCGCTGGTTCTGGGGGCTGCGGCTGCACCTGATCTGCACGCCGGCCGGGCTACCGGTCACCTGGGCGCTGGCCGATCCCAAGATCGACGAACGCCAGGTGCTGATGTGCATGCTCGACGAGGAGCCACATCTGCTCGCCGAGCGGCCCGACCTGCTGCTGCTTGCCGACAAGGGCTACGCCTCTGCCGAGCTGGATGACTATCTGCACGCCCGCGGCGCGGACCTGCTGCGCCCGTCCTACCGCAGCCGCACGCCCCGCCCCGGCCAGCAGCTGCTCGCGCCGATCCGCCAGCTGATCGAGTCGGTCTACGACACCCTCAAAGGCCAACTCGACCTGGAACTCCACGGCGGACGCACCCTGACCGGGGTGACCAGCCGGGTCGCCCAACGGCTTCTTGCCCTCACCGCCGCCATCTGGCACAACCGCGCCACCGGCCAGCCGATCACCCGATCCCTGATCGCCTACGACCACTGACCCCCGATCGGACTTACTCGTCTAGC
>NZ_JBJGYZ010000082.1:0-1204 GCF_054050275.1 Geodermatophilus sp. SYSU D00691 | reverse complement strand
AGGTGGTTTCTAGGAGCGGTCGCAACACCGCTGTTGTGATCGTGGGTCGAGAGTAGGGCGGCCATCGCCTCGGCCGGGGTGCGCCAGCCCAGGGTCTGGCGGGGGCGGCCGTTGAGTTCGTCGGCGACGGCGGCCAGGTGTTCGGGGCTGTGCGCCGAGAGGTCGGTGCCCTTGGGGAAGTACTGGCGCAGCAGGCCGTTGGTGTTCTCGTTGCTGCCGCGCTGCCAGGGAGACTGCGGATCGCAGAAGTAGACCGGCAGGTCGGCAGCGAGGGTGATCTCGGTGTGCCGGCGCATCTCCAGGCCCTGATCCCAGGTCAGCGAGCGGCGCAGCGCCTCGGGCAGCGTGCCGATGGTGGCCACGATGGCGTCGCGCACGGCGATGGCGTCGCTCGGGCCGGGCAGGTGCAGCAGCATCACGAAGCGGGTGCTGCGCTCGACCAGGGTGCCGATCGCCGAGTGGTTGTTCGCCCCCAGGATGAGATCGCCCTCCCAGTGGCCGGGCACCGCCCGGTCCTCGGCCTCGGCGGGCCGGTGGGAGATCAGCACCTTGTCCGGGATGCGCCGGTCCGGATCGGCCCGGCCGTCGATGCGGCGGGCGGGGCGGCGGATCGCCCGGCCGGTGCGCAGGCAGGCGGTGAGCTCGCGGCGCAGCGAGCCGCGGCCCTGCACGAATAGGGCGCGGTAGATCGTTTCGTGCGAGGCCTGCATGGCCTCATCGTCGGGGAACTCCCGCCGCAGGAACGCGGCGATCTGCTGCGGCGACCACTTCAGCTCCAGCCGGGCCTGCACCTCGGTGCGCAGCGACTCGTGCTCGAGCTTGCGCGCCTTGGGCCGCTGGGCCAGCTTCTCCGCGGCCTGCTGGGCGGCCACCGCCCGGTACTGCCCGTCGGCGTTGCAGGCCCCCTCGCGGCGGGCCTCCCGGCTGATCGTGGACACGTCCCGGCCGATCCGTCGGCCGATCTCGCGCAGGCTCAACCGCTGCGCCAGCCCGATCGCGATCTCCTCGCGTTCCCACACCGACAGATACCGGCCGGCTCGGCCACATCGATTGGCGACACCCCGCCAGCCTCGCGGAACCACCGCCGGCCCACCGTGCCCGACGTCCCCGCCCGCCGCGCAGCCGCCTCCGTGGACAACCCCGCACCGACCCCGCGCCAGAACAACCGCCGCATCAGCTGCAGCTCAACCGTCCTCGCCATCAA
>NZ_JBJGYZ010000081.1:0-1270 GCF_054050275.1 Geodermatophilus sp. SYSU D00691 | reverse complement strand
CGGGACTGCCCCCAGTCCGGTTGACTCGTTCCGGTAGGGGTTAGGCCGCTGCTGCGGCGTGGGTGAGTGTCTCGTATTCGACCGGTGTGAGCCGTCCGAGTCGGCGTTGCCGGCGTCGGCGGTGGTAGGTGCGCTCGATCCAGGTGATGATCGCAAGCCGGAGCTCGTCGCGGGTCGTCCAGCGCTGCCGGTCGAGCACGTTCTTCTGCAGTAGGGCGAAGAAGGACTCCATCGCGGCGTTGTCCCCGCAGGCGCCGACCCGGCCCATCGAGCCAACCAGGCCGTTGTTGGCCAGCGTGCGGACAAAGGCGTTCGACCGGAACTGGCTGCCGCGGTCCGAATGCACCACGGTGCCCACCGGGTCGCGGCGGGCGATCGCGTTCCTGAGGGCGGCCACCGCCAGTGACGCCTTCATCCTCGAGTCGATCGAGTAGCCGACGATCCGGCCGGAGTAGACGTCCTTAATCGCGCAGAGGTACAGCTTGCCCTCCGCGGTCCAGTGCTCGGTGATGTCGGTCAGCCACAGCCGATTGGGTGCCTCCGCGGTGAACTGGCGGTCGACCAGGTCGTCGTGCACCGGCGGGCCGGCCTTGCGATTGAGGCCGGGCTTTTTGGCGAAGACCGACCAGATCCGCTGCTGCGAGCACAGCCGGGCGACCCGGTTCTCGCCTACCTGCAGCCCGCGCTCGCGCAGCTCGTCGGCGATGAACCGATAGCCGAAGGCCGGGTCGTCGCGGTGGATGTCGTAGGCGGCGTTGATCAGGTGCGCGTCGTCCCAATCCCGCTGGCTCACCGGGTCGGCCAACCACTTGTAGTAGGCCTGCGTGGAGAAGCCCAGCACCCGGCAGGTCACCGCGACGGGGATCTTCTCGGCGGCGAGTTCACGGACCAGCGGGTAGCTCATTTTGGGAGCACGTCGCGGGCGAAGTAGGCCGTCGCCCGCCGCAGGATCTCGTTCTCCTGCTCCAGCAGCCTGTTGCGCCGCCGCAGCTCGCGCAGCTCCGCGGATTCGTCCTTGCTGCCGCCGCGGTCACCGGAGGCCGGTGGAGCCAGGCCGTCTTCCCGGTCGGCGATCTTCAGCCACCGCTGCAGGCAGGACTCCGAGACTCCGAAGTCCCGGGCGACCTGCGCGATCGACGCCTCGCCCTTGCGGGCCACGGCGATGACGTCACGCCGGAACTCCGGCGGGAACGGCTTGGGCACGCTGCTGATCCTTCCAGCGAGGCCAGGGCCTCACAGGCAAGGAGTCAACTCAACTGGGGGCAGTCCC
>NZ_JBJGYZ010000080.1:0-1521 GCF_054050275.1 Geodermatophilus sp. SYSU D00691 | reverse complement strand
AGGACTAATGGGGGCTTACCGGGCCTCGCCATCTCTGGCAGGTTCGGTGCCGGTAGCGGCCGGTGGGTCAGCACTTGCAAGGACGGGAATCGCTGAATTCCTAGGCTCAGACCGTGCGCCCACCGGTCGTGAGGGGGCGGAACCGCTGATGGGATGACGTGCCCCGGTGTGGCCGGTGAGCACTTGACCATTAGTCCGCGGCTGTCTCCCTCCGCGCTGCCCGCAACTGCAGGGGGCCAGGACGAGGAGACGCGGATGCTGTTCGTCGGCGATGACTGGGCCGAGGACCACCACGACATCGAGGTGCAGGATGCTGACGGGAGGCGGCTGGCCCGGGCCCGGTTGCCGGAGGGCATCACCGGGCTGACCCGGCTGCACGAACTGATCGCCGAGCACCTGACCGAGGACGACGTCGACCCGGAGACGGGGTTCGTCGCGCAGGCCGTGGTGGTTGGGATCGAGACCGACCGCGGCACCTGGGTGGCGGCGTTGGCCGCGGCCGGCTACCGGGTGTTTGCGATCAACCCGATGTCGGTGGCCCGCTACCGGGAACGCCACGGCACATCCGGCGCCAAGTCCGACCGGGGAGATGCGCACGTGCTGGCCGAGATCGTCCGCCTGGACCGCGACCATCACCGGCCGATCGCCGGTGACAGCGCTGAGGTGGAGGGGTTGAAGTTGGTCGCCCGCTCGCATCAGGCGTTCATCTGGGACCGCACTCGGCACTTCCAGCGGCTGCGCAGCGCGCTGCGGGAATTCTTTCCCGCTGCGCTCGAGGCCTTTCCCGACCTGATGGCGCCGGAGGCGCTCGAACTGCTCGAACGCGCTCCCGATCCGGCGCGGGCGGCCCGGCTGTCCCGGTCGAAGATCACCGCCGCCCTGGCACGGGCGCACCGACGCGATCCCGAGACGAAGGCGGCAGCGATCCAGGCCGCGCTGCGGGCGCCGTCGCTGCGCCAGGCTCCGCCGATCGAGGCCGCCTACGCGGTCATCGTCGCCAGCGCCGTGCGGCTGATCGCGGGGCTGAACACCCAGATCGCGGAACTGCAGGCGGTGGTGGCCGAGGGTTTTGGCCGACACCCGGACGCTGAGATCCTCACCAGCCAACCCGGGCTGGGACCGGTCCTGGGCGCCCGGGTCCTCGCCGAGTTCGGCGATGACCGGCACCGCTACGCCGACGCCAAGGCCCGCAAGAACTACGCCGGCACCTCACCGATCACCCGCGCCTCGGGCACCCGCACGGTGGTGCTGGCCCGCTACTCCCGCAACAAGCACCTCGCCGACGCGACCCACCAGTGGGCCTTCTGCGCGCTGACCGCCTCACCCGGCGCCCGGGCCTACTACGACGCGATCCGGGCCCGCGGCGTCTCCCACCACGCCGCCCTCCGCCAGCTGGCCAACCGCCTCGTCGGCATCCTCCACGGCTGCCTCAAGACCACAACCACATACGACGAGAGCACCGCTTGGCCCGAGGTCACGACCGCGGCGGCTTGACCCGAGGAACCATGGGATGTCTGAGCC
>NZ_JBJGYZ010000078.1:0-2032 GCF_054050275.1 Geodermatophilus sp. SYSU D00691 | reverse complement strand
CCCCGGCCGCCGCCCCCCGGGGGCGGGGCCCGCGCCCGGCCCCGGCCCCCGGCCCCCCCCCCCCCCCCCCCCCCCCCCCCCCCCCCCCCCCCCCCCCCCCCCCCCCCCCGGCGGCACCGCCTCCCGCACCACCGCGGTCTGCGCGCCCGCGGCGCGGGCGAACTCCGGGGCGGCCGCCCGCAGCCGCGCGACGAACCGCTGGGCGGGGTCCTGGCGGTCGTCCCCGGCGGGGGCCGGGACCGGCAGCAGGGGGCCGGCGGCGAGGGTCGTCTCCATGGTGACGACAAGTGTCGCCGTCGTGACGCGGCGTGGCCGGCAGGGCGCGCCGGTTCGGATCAGACCGCCTCGTTGGCCAGCGCGCGCCCGTCGTCGAGGGGCGTGACCGGAGCGGTGGCGGCGGTCTTCGGCGTCCGCCGGGTGCGCCGCTCCACGTAGCGGGCCAGCCAGGACAGCAGCACGTTGACCACGATGTAGATCACCGCGGCGGCCACGTACAGCTGGAAGGTGTAGGTGTCGCCGTAGCGGAAGTTGAAGAACTCCACCAGGCTGCGTGCCTGCCGCAGCAGCTCCAGGTAGCCCACGATGAAGCCCAGCGACGAGTCCTTGAGCAGCACGACCAGCTGCGCGACGAGCACCGGGAGCATCCGCCGGACCGCCTGGGGGAGCAGCACCGTCGTCATCACCTGGGTCTTGCGCATCCCCAGCGCGAAGGCCGCCTCCTGCTGCCCCCGGTCCACCGACAGGATCCCGGCCCGGAAGATCTCGGCCAGGACCGCCATGTTGTAGAGCGTCAGCCCGAGCACCAGCGCGCGGAACGCCGTCATCGGCACGCCCAGCGTGGGCAGGTACAGCAGGCAGAACAGGATCAGGATCAGCAGCGGGACGGCGCGGAAGAACTCGATCACCACCGTGACCGGGGCGCGCACCCAGGCGTGGTCCGAGAGCCGGCCGACGGCGAGCAGCGCGCCGAACACGGTGGCGAGCACCATGCCCACCGCGGCGGCGGCCAGCGTGTTGAGCAGCGCGCGCCCGAACGCCTGCGGCACCCCCGCCGCGGGGTCGAAGAGGATCGCCCAGCGGTCGGGGGACAGCTGCTCGTTCTTGGCCAGCTGCCACAGGGCCAGCGCCAGCAGGGCGCCGACGAAGAGCCCGCCGAGGACGGTGCCCAGGCGCTGCCGGCGGCGCGCCCGGGGGCCGGGCAGGTCGAACAGGACGGTCGCGCTCATCGGACGATCGCCACCCGCTTCTCGACGGTGCGGATCGCCCAGGCCGAGGGCAGCGTGATCAGCAGGTACCCGGCCACGATCGCGAGGAAGACGGCCAGCAGCCGGTCGGCGTTGACGTTCGAGAGCCGCTGCAGGGCGGCGGTGAGGTCGGTGACGGCGAACCCGGCCGCGATCGAGGTGTTCTTCGCGAGCGCGATCCACACGTTGCCCAGCGGCGGGACGACGGTGCGGAAGGCCTGCGGCAGCACCACCGTCCGCAGCGTCTGCCCGAAGTCGAGGCCGAGCGCGCGCGCCGCCTCGGCCTGCCCGGGCGGGACGGCGTTGATCCCCGAGCGCAGCGCCTCGCAGACGAACGCGGCCGTGTACAGCGACAGCGCGGCCACCGCGGCGAGGAACCGGGACGGGAACTGCAGCCCGATCTCGACGATCCCGAAGACGAGGAAGAAGAAGACGACGGTCAGCGGGGTGTTGCGGAAGACCTCGACGTAGAAGGTCGCGAACCCGCGCAGCGGCGCGATCGGGCTCACCCGCATGCCGGCCAGCACCGTGCCGAGCACCAGCGCCACGATGCCGCTGAGGACCGCCAGCGACAGCGTGGTCAGGAACGCGCTGCGCAGCAGGTCGAAGTTGTCGGCGACGAACGACACGTCGGCCCTCCTCTCACCCGTGCAGGAGGGGGGGGGGGGGGGGGGGGCCCGGGCCCCCCCCCCCCCGCGCGCCCCCGCCCCCCCCCCCCCCCCCCCCCCCCCCCCGCCCCCCCCCCCCCCCCCCCCCCCCCCCCCCCCCCCCCCCCCCGGCCCCCCCCC
>NZ_JBJGYZ010000077.1:0-2036 GCF_054050275.1 Geodermatophilus sp. SYSU D00691 | reverse complement strand
GGGGGGTGTGTGTGGCAAGTCCTCGGCCTGTTAGTACCGGTCAGCTGCACACCTTGCGGTGCTTCCACTTCCGGCCTATCAACCCGCTGGTCTGGGCGGGGGCCTTACCCCATCGAGTGGGTGAGAGACCTCATCTTGAAGCGAGCTTCCCGCTTAGATGCTTTCAGCGGTTATCCCTGCCGAACGTAGCCAACCAGCAGTGCACCTGGCGGTACAACTGGCACACCAGAGGTTCGTCCGTCCCGGTCCTCTCGTACTAGGGACAGCTCTTCGCAAGTCTCTTACGCGCGCGGCGGATAGGGACCGAACTGTCTCACGACGTTCTAAACCCAGCTCGCGTACCGCTTTAATGGGCGAACAGCCCAACCCTTGGGACCTACTCCAGCCCCAGGATGCGACGAGCCGACATCGAGGTGCCAAACCATCCCGTCGATATGGACTCTTGGGGAAGATCAGCCTGTTATCCCCGGGGTACCTTTTATCCGTTGAGCGACACCGCTTCCACATGCCGGTGCCGGGTCACTAGTCCCAGCTTTCGCTCCTGCTCGACCCGTCGGTCTCGCAGTCAAGCTCCCTTGTGCACTTGCACTCGACACCTGATTGCCAACCAGGCTGAGGGAACCTTTGGGCGCCTCCGTTACATTTTGGGAGGCAACCGCCCCAGTTAAACTACCCACCTGACACTGTTCCTGATCCGGATCACGGACCGAGGTTAGACATCCAATTCGACCAGAGTGGTATTTCAACGGCGACTCCACCCGCACTGGCGTGCGGGCTTCCCAGTCTCCCACCTATCCTACACAAGCCGAACCGAACACCAATATCAAGCTATAGTAAAGGTCCCGGGGTCTTTCCGTCCTGCCGCGCGTAACGAGCATCTTTACTCGTAGTGCAATTTCGCCGAGCCTGTGGTTGAGACAGCTGAGAAGTCGTTACGCCATTCGTGCAGGTCGGAACTTACCCGACAAGGAATTTCGCTACCTTAGGATGGTTATAGTTACCACCGCCGTTTACTGGCGCTTGAGTTCTGAGCTTCGCCCCCGAAGGAGCTAACCCGTCCCCTTAACGTTCCAGCACCGGGCAGGCGTCAGTCCGTATACATCGTCTTACGACTTCGCACGGACCTGTGTTTTTAGTAAACAGTCGCTTCTCACTGGTCTCTGCGACCCCCTCCCGCTGCCCCGCGCACGGCGGTTCACGGGCTGGGGTCCCCCTTCTCCCGAAGTTACGGGGGCATTTTGCCGAGTTCCTTAACCACAGTTCGCTCGATCGCCTCGGTATTCTCTACCTGACCACCTGAGTTGGTTTGGGGTACGGGCCGCTCGGAACTCGCTAGAGGCTTTTCTCGGCAGCATAGGATCATCCCATTCGCCTCATTCGGCTATGCGTCGGGCCTCACCCTCGTGTTCCGCGGATTTGCCTACGGAACGGGCCACACCCTTGCACCGGTACTACCACTCACCGGGAGGACTACCTTCCTGCGTCACCCCATCGCTTGCCTACTACCAGTCCGGGTCCCACGCTCCACCGGCGCCGCTCCGAAGAGCTAGCCCCGGCTTCGGGTGGTCAGCATCGCTGGGTTCGGCATGGGCGCTCCTTCGCGGGTACGGGAATATCAACCCGTTGTCCATCGACTACGCCTGTCGGCCTCGCCTTAGGTCCCGACTCACCCTGGGCGGATTAGCCTGGCCCAGGAACCCTTGGTCATCCGGCGGGGGAGTTTCTCACTCCCCTTTCGCTACTCATGCCTGCATTCTCACTCGCGTGGCGTCCACGGCTGGATCACTCCGCCGCTTCGCCCACCACGCGACGCTCCCCTACCCACCCACACACCTGGCCGCCGACCCCGAGGGCCGGCGACGGGCTGAATTGTGTGAGTGCCACGGCTTCGGCGGTGTGCTTGAGCCCCGCTACATTGTCGGCGCGGAACCACTTGACCAGTGAGCTATTACGCACTCTTTCAAGGGTGGCTGCTTCTAAGCCAACCTCCTGGTTGTCTCTGCGATCCCACATCCTTTTCCACTTAGCACACGCTT
>NZ_JBJGYZ010000076.1:0-2346 GCF_054050275.1 Geodermatophilus sp. SYSU D00691 | reverse complement strand
GGGGAGCTCCCGCTCCCCGGCGGCACCGCACCTCCCGGGAGACCCGCACATGCCCCCCACCCTCGGTGTCGGCCTGATCGGCTACGCCTTCATGGGCGCCGCGCACTCGCAGGCCTGGCGCACCGCCCCCCACTTCTTCGACCTCCCGCTGCATCCGGAGCTGCGCGTGCTCGTCGGCCGCGACAAGGCCCGGCTCGAGGACGCCGCCGCCCGCCTCGGCTGGCAGGAGACCGAGACCGACTGGCGCCGGCTGCTCGAGCGCGACGACGTCGACCTCGTCGACGTCTGCACCCCCGGCGACACCCACGCCGAGATCGCCATCGCGGCGCTCGAGGCCGGCAAGCACGTGCTCTGCGAGAAGCCGCTGGCCAACACCGTGGCCGAGGGCGAGGCGATGGCCGAGGCCGCCGCCCGCGCCGCGGCCCGCGGCGTCCGCTCCATGGTCGGCTTCACCTACCGCCGGGTGCCGGCGATCGGCCTGGCCCGGCAGCTGGTCGCGGAGGGCCGGCTCGGCGAGATCCGGCACGTGCGCGCGCAGTACCTGCAGGACTGGATCGCCGACCCGTCGGCGCCGATGTCGTGGCGGCTGGAGAAGGACAAGGCCGGCTCCGGCGCGCTCGGCGACATCGGCGCGCACATCATCGACCTGACGCAGTACATCACCGGCCAGGCGATCACCGGGGTCAGCGGCATGCTGGAGACGTTCGTCAAGGAGCGGCCGCTGGCCGCCGCCGGCGGCGCGCTCTCCGGCGTCGGCGGCGAGGGCGTCGGCCAGGTCACGGTGGACGACGCCGCCGCGTTCCTGGCGCGCTTCGACGGCGGCGCCTTCGGCGTCTTCGAGGCCACCCGGTTCGCCACCGGCCGCAAGAACGCCATCCGGATCGAGATCAACGGCTCGGAAGGCAGCGTCGCGTTCGACTTCGAGGACATGAACGTCCTGCACTTCCTCGACGCGACCGGCCCGGCCGCGACCGCCGGGTTCCGGCGCATCGTCGTCACCGAGCCCGACCACCCCTACGTCGCCGCCTGGTGGCCGGCCGGGCACGGCCTGGGGTACGAGCACGGCTTCACCCACCAGGTCGTCGACCTGCTGACCGCCATCGCCGCGGGCGAGGACCCCACGCCGTCGTTCGCCGACGGGCTGCAGGTGCAGCGGGTGCTCGCGGCGGTGGAGCGAAGCGCCGCCGACCACTCGACCTTCACCGCGATCTGAGGGAGTTCCGCATGCCCCGTCCCATCACGCTGTTCACCGGCCAGTGGGCCGACCTGCCGTTCGAGGAGGTGGCCCGGCTCGCCTCCGAGTGGGGCTACGACGGCCTGGAGATCGCCTGCTGGGGCGACCACCTCGACGTCGAGCGCGCCGCGAACGACGACGCCTACGTGCAGGAGCGCCTGGCGCTGCTGGACAAGTACGGCCTCAAGGTGTGGGCCATCTCCAACCACCTCAACGGCCAGGCGGTCTGCGACGACCCGATCGACGAGCGGCACCGCGACATCGTCAACAAGCGCGTCTGGGGCGACGGCGACCCCGAGGGCGTGCGCCGGCGGGCCGCCGAGGAGATGAAGCTGACCGCCCGCGCGGCGGCCAAGCTCGGGGTGAAGACCGTCGTCGGGTTCACCGGGTCCAAGATCTGGAAGACCGTGGCGATGTTCCCGCCGGTGCCGGAGTCGATGGTGGAGGACGGCTACGCCGACTTCGCCGCCCGCTGGAACCCGATCCTCGACGTCTTCGACGAGGTCGGCGTCCGGTTCGCGCACGAGGTGCACCCGTCGGAGATCGCCTACGACTACTGGACGACGGTCCGCACCATGGAGGCCATCGGCCACCGCGAGGCGTTCGGCCTCAACTGGGACCCGAGCCACTTCGTCTGGCAGGACCTGGACCCGGTCTCCTTCATCTGGGACTTCAAGGACCGGATCTACCACGTCGACTGCAAGGACGCGAAGCGCCAGGTGGGCAACGGCCGCAACGGCCGGATGGGCTCCCACCTGCCGTGGGCCGACCCGCGGCGCGGCTGGGACTTCGTCTCCACCGGCCACGGCGACGTCCCGTGGGAGGCGTGCTTCCGGATGCTCAACACGATCGGCTACGACGGGCCGATCTCGGTGGAGTGGGAGGACGCCGGCATGGACCGGCTCGTCGGCGCCCCCGAGGCGCTGGCGTTCGTCCGGCGGCTGGCCTTCGACCCGCCGGCGGCCGCCTTCGACGCCGCCTTCTCCAGCGGCAACTAGGGACATCGCGCCCCTGTCGTGGGGGGGGGGGGGGGGGGGGGGGGGGCGGGGGGGGGGGGGGGGGCGGGGGGCGGGGGGGGGGGGGGGGGGGGGGGGCGCCGGCGGCGCGCCGGC
>NZ_JBJGYZ010000075.1:0-4112 GCF_054050275.1 Geodermatophilus sp. SYSU D00691 | reverse complement strand
GCCCGGCGGGTAGCCGGGCCGGGGCGCGCGGCCGTCGTCGTCAGGCCGCCGGGATCAGCTCCCCAGCCAGCCGAGCAGCCGCAGCCAGGCCTCCTGCAGCACCGGGCGCAGCGTGAAGGACGTCGCCGCCGTCTCGCCGTCGGCCGCCGTGAGGACCACCTGGTGGCTGCCCTGCGGCAGCAGCACCGGCACGCGGAAGGACAGGCTCACCGTGCCGTCCTCCGCGGCGGTCGAGGTGCCGAGCACCTCGCCGCCGCGCGCCGGCAGCGTCGCCCGGACCGTCGTCCCAGCGGTGAAGCCGGTCCCGCTCAGGGTGACCCGGTCGCCGCGGAAGGGCGCGGCGTCCGACAGCGAGGCCGACGCCGGCACCTCGACGGCCTCCGGCGTGATGCCGACGACCGACGGGTTGTGGTCGCTCGCCCGGTACGGGTCCGGGGCGAACAGCGGCTCGTGGCCGTCGTACTGGTAGGCGTAGGACTCGACCGCGTTGGTGTCCCAGATCGTGTGGCCGGTGACCTTCGGGGACATCGACGGGCTGGCGAACACGTGGTCGAGCGAGCCGGAGCCGCCGTCGAACACGTAGCTGTGCTCGCCCGGGGTGACGACCTCCTGGAAGCCGGCCTCGCGGAGCACGTCGAGCGGGTCCTCGAACCGGTAGGAGTTGAAGTCGCCGGTCAGCAGGACGTCGTCGTCCCCCGCGGTCCCCGCCACGGTGGCCGCGAGGTCCACGAGCACCTCCGCCTGCCGCACCCGGTCGGCGTTGCAGTTGCCCGGGCCGCCGACGCTGGTGTCGTTGCCGGCGGCGCAGGCGCTGCCCTTGGACTTGAAGTGGTTGGCGATGACCGAGAAGACCTCGTCCTCGTAGGAGAACGTCTGCGCGATCGGCGTCCGGGCGTTGGCGAACGCGGTCAGGTCGGCCGGGACCACCGGCTCGCCGACGGCGGTCACCCGGTCGGTGCGGTAGACGATCGCGTTGGTGATGACGTCGGTGTCCTCGTGGGCGCGCACGAAGTCCCAGTCGTGGCCGTCGGCCGCCTCGACCGCGGCGAGCAGCGTCTCCACCGCCCGGTAGGGGGTGTCCGGCGTCAGGACGGCGGAGTTCTCGATCTCGTGCAGCGTGATGACGTCGGCGTCCAGGGCGGTGATCGCCGCGACGATCTTCGCCTGCTGCTCGGCGAGCTCCTCGGCGTCCGGCGCCCCCCGGGCGTCGTCGCCGTGCTCGGACGGGAAGTCGACGAAGTAGTTCAGGACGTTGAAGTCGGCGATCCGCAGCTCGCCCTCGATCTCGGCCGGAGCGGCCGGCCGGGGGTTGGTCGCCTCGAAGGTCGTGCCCTCCGCCGCCCCGTCGGCCGGCTGGAGGCGCCAGTTGCCGAAGCCGTAGCCGAGCACCACGGGCCCCAGGACGGCGGTGTCCCCGACGCGGACGGGGTCCCCGGGCTCCAGGTACGGCGGCTCGAGCAGCGGCGCGTCGTCGGGGGAGAGGTCCGTCGTGCGGCCGTCGTCCAGGACGATGGAGCGCCGCGCGTTCTCCTCGGCCACCTGCCGCGCCGGATCGCCCGGCTCGGCCGCCTCGGTGGGGGCCAGCAGCCGCCCGCCCGAGGCCAGCAGCAGCTCGCCGTAGCTGGTCAGGTCGAACACCTCGGTGACCGTCAGCGCCTCCGACGGCGCGACGAGCATGCCCTCGAACGCCTCGCGTTCGGCGTCGGTCGACGGCAGCGGCAGCACGGCCGCCTCCGGGAGCGCGGCGGTGCCGCACGCGACGGCGGTCGGCGCGGTCAGCTCGGTGAGGCCGTTGTACTCGTCCACGGTGCCGCGGACGACGACCGAGTCGCCGAGCTCGAGCGGCGGCAGCGAGGAGCCGTACACGAAGATGCCGTCGGACGTCGCGTCGACGCCGTCCCCGCCGTCCTGCACGTGGACCCCGGCGAACCCGCCCTCCTGCAGGTCGCCGACGACGGTGCCGGCCACGGTGACGGTGGCCCCGTCGCGGGGGCTGGCGTCGGCCGGGCCCTGCACCGAGCCGATCGTCACGGTCCCGGCGTCGCACGTCAGCTCCTCCGGCTCCGGGTCGGGGTCCGGCGTGGAGCCGCCGTTGCGCGTGCCGAACGTGTTGCTCGCCGGGCCGGTCCAGTCGCCCCAGCCGGTGCCGAGTGGGAGCCGCTGGAGCGACTGCCCCTCCGGCACGCCGTTCTCGCTCACGCCGATGTCCGTGCTGGTCAAGCCGTTCGCCGGGCCGCCGACGGCGGTGAACGTGCCCTCGTAGCTGAGGAACTCGAGGACCGTGCCCGTAGCGTCGACGAGCGCGATGCCGTCGGGGGAGCCGTTCTGCACGCCGTTGGTCGGGAAGCTCAGGACGGCGACGCCGTCGGTGCCGGCCGGCACGGGGATGCCGTCGGCCGGGCTGTACACCATGCCGCCGTTGCCGTTGTAGAGGTGGACCCGCAGGCCCGTGAGGTCGGCGTTCGGGGGTGCGGTCACCTCGATCGCCTCGCCGGAGTCGGTGTCGGCGTCGTCGTAGTGGATCTCGGTGATGCGGGCGTCGGTGGGTGCCGCGGAGGCGGCGGGTGCGAGCACCAGGCTGCCGGCGGCGAGCGCGCCGACGGTCACCCCCAGGACGGCGGGGCGGCGGGACGGGCGTGGGGACACGGGGCTCCTCGGACGACCGGAGTTACGAACCTGGCCATCCTCGCTTATCCCATAGTGACGTCAAGTTAACGGTGGGTGACAAGGTTGCCGATGCTCAGCATCTGCGGGGTGCCCGTACCGTGGATCCCCGTGGAGCCGCTCGACCGACCGCTGGACGACGTCTGGTTCACCCGCGACCTGCCGGTGCTGCGGGCGATCGCGCGGCTGGTGGACGCGCCCACGCACGGGGGTGCGCCCTACCTCGGGCAGGTGGTGCCGGCCAGCGGTCTGGCGAAGCCGGAGGTGGCGGCGGCGGCGCGGGCGCTGGTGTCGGCCGGGTACGTCGAGGCGCTGACCAACTACGCCGGGGAGATCGTCCGGTTCACCGGCATCTCGGCGGAGGCCCGCCGGCTGGCCGGGCTCTGGCCGACGCCGCAGGGGGAGTGGGAGCGGCTGCTCGAGCAGCTGGCCGCCCGGGTGGAGAACGCGCCCACCGAGGTCGAGCGGGAGCGTTGGCGGGCGATGGCGCAGGCCGCCGACGCCCTCGGCCACGACGACGGCGCGCTGCTGATGGCCGCGCTCATCGGGGGCTACGTCCCGCGCCGGCGCTGACCGGCGCCGGACGCGGCAGCGCCCCCGCCCGGCGGACCGGACGGGGGCGCTGTCGAGAGACGGTGTCTCAGATCAGAGCGGGTGGACGTTCGCCGCCTGCGGGCCCTTCTGGCCCTGCTCGATGTCGAACGAGATGCGCTGCCCTTCGTCGAGCGAGCGGTATCCGCTGGTCTGGATGGACGAGTAGTGGACGAAGACGTCCGGTCCACCACCGTCAGGGGTGGCGAAGCCGAACCCCTTCTCCGCGTTGAACCACTTGACAGTTCCTTCGGGCATTCCCTGCTCCTAGCTGAGTGGTGCATCGGGGTCCTGCCATTGCGCAGTGTGTTCCCGACGCGCAGCACACTAGCCGTACCTGGGGCGAGATGGGGAAGGACCCGTATCAGCAGCCGACCAGCTGCCGGCAGGCGGGGCAGCGCGGGACGCCCCAGACCATCTGCCAGTCCAGCCCGCCGACCACCGTGACCGGTTCCCCGCACACCGCGTGGCCGGCTCCGCCCACGGCCGGGGCGGGCACGGCGTGCGCCACGCCCACCGGCCGGTGCAGCGTGCGGGACTCGCCGCAGCAGAGCGTCTCGGCCGTCCCGACCTCCGCCGCGCCCGCGGCGTACCGGCTCCACGTCATGCCCCGGGAGCATGCGCCGTCGATGTGTCGGCGGCGTTACCCCCGGCTCACTACAGGCGGCGGCCGTCGCGGTCGAGGATCTCGGAGGGGGCGTAGAGCGGCAGCGCCCCGTCGTCCCGGGTCGAGTAGTCCGGCCCGGTGAACGGGCCGCCGGGGGGGGGGGGGGGGGGGGGGGGGGGGGGGGGGGGGGGGGGGGGGGGGGGGGGGGTGGGCGGGGGGGGCGCGGCGCCGGGGGCCGCCGGGCCGGGGG
>NZ_JBJGYZ010000074.1:0-4523 GCF_054050275.1 Geodermatophilus sp. SYSU D00691 | reverse complement strand
GCCCTTGCGGGCCACGGCGATGACGTCACGCCGGAACTCCGGCGGGAACGGCTTGGGCACGCTGCTGATCCTTCCAGCGAGGCCAGGGCCTCACAGGCAAGGAGTCAACTCAACTGGGGGCAGTCCCCGCCGCCTCCTCCCTCGATGGTCGACCTAGCCGCTCAGCCGTCGACGTAGCGGTCGCGCTCGACGACGAACTGGCCGGTGGCGGTGTTGGCGTCGATGAAGTCGGGCAGCAACGGGATCCGCACGGTCACGGTCACGCAGACGCTGAACTCCTCCCCCGGCGTCAGCGACGGCGTGTACGCCCCGGCCGCCTCGCAGCCCGCGCCGGCCGGCACGTAGGCCACCCGGACGTCGGTGGCCTCCACCGACTGGTCCTCCACCGCGAGCTGCGCGGCGCGCTCGGCCCGCGCCAGCCCGGTGGCGACGTCGGGGGCGGTCCCGATCGCCCGGCCGGCCTCCCGCGCGGCCTCGGTCGAGGCGAACACCCCGCGCTGCACCGCCGAGAACCCGGCCACCAGGTAGACCAGCGGCACGAACACCACCAGCGCCACGAACACGAACTCGACCAGCGCCGAACCGGACTCCTCCCGCAACCGCGACCGCAGCCGGTTCACGGCACCTCCTTGACCGCGCGCCCGGTCACCTCCAGCGGCAGCACGTTGCCCAGCGCCGCGAACAGCGTCGGCACCGAACCCGAGCAGCGCACCACCACCAGCGTCAGCCCGGTCGCGTCGACCTCCTCGCCCGAAGTGCACCGCAAACCCTCCGCGGTCTGCACCGAGGTCGCCCGCGCCACCACCTCGACCGTGCGCGCCGCACCGAAGGCGGAGTCGACGTCGGCGTTGGCCGCGTACCGCGCCCCCTCCTGTGCGCTCGCCGTCACCACGTTGCGCACGTGCACGTAGACCGCCACCTGCAGCACCGCGAGCAGCAGCGCCAGGACCAGCAGCGAGACCAGCACGAAGTCCACGACGGCGCTGCCCCGCTCGCCGCCGCCCGGACGGTCGTGCCGCCGCTCAGCCACCGCTCGTGACGGAGGACAGCGCGTTCTGCACCGCGGTCACGATCGCCTCGCGGAACGGGATGAGGATGGCGAGCACGAGGGCCGCCGTCATCACCGTGATCATCACCCAGCCCGGGACGTCGCCCCGCTCGGGATCCTCCCCGCGCACCCGTTCGGCCAGCGCCACCAGCGCCGCCCACAGCCCCCGTGTCATGTGGTCGTCCTTCCTGTCGCGTCCCGCGGCTCACTGCGCCAGCGAGACGATGCTGATGAGGCCCGGGAACAGTGCGAAGAGCACCGTCACGGGCAAGACCAAGAAGACGACCGGGACCATCATCGCGATCTCCTTCCGTCCGCCGGCCTCGAGCAGCCGGCGCTTGCCGGCCTCCCGGACGTCGGCCGCCTGCGCGCGCAGCACCTCGGCCAGCGGCGTCCCCCGCTCGATGGCGACCAGCAGCCCGTCGACGAACCGGGCGAGCGGGTCCAGCGACGTCCGGTCGGCGACCTGCTGCAGCGCCTCGGTCAGCGGCACGCCGGCCCGTGCCCGGCCGAGCGCCGAGCCGAGCTCACGGGCCAGCTCGCCGCCCGAGAGCCGGGTGACCCGAGCGATGGCCGCGGCCGGGCCCTCCCCCGCGGTCACCGCGAGCGCGAGCAGCTCCGCGACGACCGGGAACTCGGCCAGCAGCAGCTCCTCACGCCGCTGCACCTGCTGGGTCAGCCACCAGTCGCGGCCGAGGACGCCGCCGACCAGGCCGGCCACGCACAGCAGCCCGGCGGAGAGGACGTTGAGGCTGCCCGCGGCCACCGAGCCGACGGTCGCGACGGCGGCCGCGCCGAGCAGGCCCAGACCGCCCCAGACGACCTGCTCGATGCGGAAGTCCTCCACCGTGCCCTCGCCGCCGAGCGCGTCCAGCCGGCGCCGCACCGCCGACCGGCCGCCGAGCACGCGGTCGACCAGCCGGGCGCCGTCGCCGACCACCGGGCCGAAGATCCGCCGGACGGCGGTCAGCAGCCCGGCCTCGGTCGCCGTGCCGAGCAGCCGGGACGGCGGCGGGGTGTCGTGCACGTACGGGGCGAGCCGGTCGACCAGCCGCACCGCGCGGAACGGCGGCGCGTAGGTCACCGCCAGCACCAGGCCCAGCGCGGCGACCAGGCCGAGGAGCATCCCGAGCACGGCGGCGCTCACTGCAGCACCCGCACGTCCTCGGGCAGCCGCCCGATCCGCAGCATCAGCCGGTAGGCGACCACGCACACCACGCCGCCGCCGATCAGCAGCGCCGTCCCGACCGGGCTGTCGTACGCGGCGAGCGTCGTCGACTGGGTGGCGAGCAGGAGCAGCACGACCCACGGCGCGGCGACCGCGAGCCGCGCGGCCGAGACCACCCAGCCCTGCCGCGTCTCCAGCTCCGCCCGCGCCCGCGCGTCCTCGCGCAGGAACGTCGCGAGCGTGCGCAGCACGCGGCCGAGGTCGGTGCCGCCGACCTCCCGCGCCACGCGGAGCGTCTCCACGATGCGGTCGCCCACCGGGTCGGCGAGGTCGTCCTTGAGCCGGTCGAGGCAGGGCCCGAACCGGCCGCTCGACCGGTACTCGGCGGCGAAGCGGGCGAACGGCGGCCGCAGCACCTCCGGTCCGCGGGTGGCCAGCGCGGTGAGCGCCTCCGGCAGCGAGAGCCCGGCGCGGACGGCGGAGGCGAGGTTGTCGACGACCTCGGGCCACACCTCCCGCAGGTCGCCGCGGCGCTTCCCGGCCAGGCGTCGGACCTGCGCGTGGGGCAGCGCGAAGCCGAACACGGCGAAGGCGAGGCTGACGGTGACCGTGCCGGTGGTCAGCAGAACGACGACGAGGGCCAGCAGTCCGAGGCTGATCTGCAGCGCCAGCAGCTGCGCGGCGTTGATGCCGGTCAACCCGGCCGCGGCGAGCAGCTCCTGCCGCCGGCCGGGCCGCCGGGGGTCGGTGCGCGGCCTGGGCGCGCGGGAACCGCTGCGCCAGATCAGCAGCAGGCCGACGCCGAGCCCCAGACCCAGGAGCGCGCCCGTCACCGGAGCAGTCCGGCGAGGTCGAAGCCGGCGGCCGCGAACCGCTCCGGGTGCGGCGGGTATCCGTCGGCACGCACCAGCCGGCCGTCGCGCGAGGTGAAGACGTCGGCGGTCTCGATGACCCCGCCCTCGGCGCGGCCGGGCAGGGCGACGACCTCGCGGACCTGCCGCCGTCCGTCGGCGTCGGTGCCGACGTGCACGACGAGGTCGACGCTGGCGGCGACCGTCGGGACGACGAAGGCGGTGCCGATGTTCTCACCGGCCAGCAGCGGCAGCGTGCACATCTTCACGATCGCCTCGCGGGCGCTGTTCGCGTGCAGCGTGCACATGCCGGGCAGCCCCGAGTTGAGCGCGATGAGCAGGTCGAGGCACTCCTCCTGGCGCACCTCGCCGACGACGATCCGCGAGGGGCGCATCCGCAGCGCCTCCTTGACCAGCCGCCGCAGCGGGATCTCGCCGGCGCCCTCGAGGTTCGGCTGACGGGTCTGCATGCTCACCACGTCGGGCAGCGGAACGCGCAGCTCGAAGACCTCCTCGGCCGTGATGACGCGCTCGCGGGCCGGGATGGCGGCGCACAGGCAGTTGAGCATGGTGGTCTTGCCGGCCTGCGTGCCGCCGGATACGAGGACGTTGAGCCCTGAGGCGACCGCGGCCTCGAGGAATCGGGCGGCCTGGGCGGTGAGGGTGCCGAGGGCGACGAGCTCGTCGAGGCTGTGCGCCTGCAGCACGAACTTGCGGATGTTGACCGCCATGTGCCGGCGGGTGATGTCGGGGATGACGACGTGCAGGCGCGACCCGTCCGGCAGCATCGCGTCGACGAACGGCGTCGACATGTCGACCCGCCGCCCGGACGTGCGCAGCATCCGCTCGACCAGGTCGGCCAGCTCGCCGGGCTCGAGGATCGTCGTGGTCAGCTCGCTGCGGCCGCGCCGCGCGACGAACACCCGCCCCGGCTCGTTGACCCACACCTCCTCGACCTCCGGGTCGTCGAGGTAGCGCTGCAGCGGACCGAAGCCGGCCACCCGGTCCAGCACGTCACGCACCACCGACTCCGCGTCGGCGATCGGCGGCAGCGCCGAGGTCAGCGAGCGCTCGGAGTAGTCGGCGACGACGTCGCGCACCAGCACGCGCACCGGGCCCGGGTCGGTGAACGGGTCCAGGCCGCGGCGGCGGATCAGCTCGCGGACCTCCCCGTCGACGACGTCCAAGGCGCTCGGCACCCGCGGGACTGTAAGAGAACCGATCGGTCCGCGGGCGGCTTCGGTGACGTCCTGTGGACAACCGCACCGCAGGTCCACCCGATCAGGCGACCGCACCCGATCCGTGTCGTCACCCGCTGCGCCGAGATGCGCCTCAGAGGGTGTTGGGTAACTGATCCAGCGCCGTGGGTGATGGCGCGAGTTGATCGCCGACGACGTCGGTGTGGCATCACCGGGCTGGGCTGGGGGCGGTGAGGGTCCGGGTGGCATGTGTGTGT
>NZ_JBJGYZ010000073.1:0-7526 GCF_054050275.1 Geodermatophilus sp. SYSU D00691 | reverse complement strand
GTGCTCAGCACCAGCGGAGCACTCCTGCGAGACCTGACCCTCGACCCGACCCGGGACTACCAACCACAGGCCCGAACGTGAACGATGTCGCGGGACACCTGTGAACGGTGTCCCGCGACATCGCACTGGTGTCCGAGGGGCGTCACGCTACATACACACACGCCTGACAGCGTTGTCGACGACGCCTGGAAACTGACCCCCTCGCGGACGGGCGGGTTCCACGGCTTGTCGCAACACTCCTTGCAGGCGAGGGGTGTGCGAGTGGGACGGCGAGGCCGCAACAAACGACAACCTGATCTCGATGCCGAGTACTGGAAGCTGCTGGAGTCCGGCGTCGGCACCGTCGCCGCCTGCAAGCTGCTGGGCATCGGCCGCAAGACCGGCTACCGGTGGCGGGTCGAGAACGGCGGCCTACTACCGGGCCGGCTGGGCGAGGACGGGCTGATCATCGGCCCGACGTTGCAGCAGGCGGAGGAGAGGGCTCTCGGTCGGCCCGATCTCCGGCGCCCTGTCCGGCATTCGCGGTGGTGGCTTTCCGTGCAAGGTGGGTGCTTCAGCCCGATGCCTGGACCGCGGCACGCCCATCGGGCGCCGGCCCTCACCCGGTCACCGGTCTTAGTCCGGTTCCTCCATGCCGAGGGGCACGACAGGAAGTGGAGGGAGGGACTCAACACCTGCCGGGTCGGAGCACCGGGGAGCGGGACGGCCGGGGCCGATGAGGTTCTCGAGCACATCGGGGCTGAGAGCGGCTCGCGCCTCCTCGCAGACGCTCCGCTCGAGGACCGCTCCCCACAGCCGTACGGTGCCATCGTGGCCGCCGGTCGCCAGGCGTGATCCGTCCGGCGTGAACGCGATGGCAGTCAGCTGGGTCTCGGGATGGACCACGGTCCCTAGCGGCGCACCTCGTTCGCCATCGATCAGCACCACGGTTCCCTGTTCCACCGCGGCGGCCGCCAGGACCGGGGCACGCGGGTGCCACGACAGCTGACCGACACGACCGAGCATCCCCGTGGCCGTCACGGTCTCAACTCCATCGGAGACGTCGTAGAGGTAGACCCTACCCTGGGCGCCGACACTCGCCAGGCGGGATCCATCCGGTGACCACGCGAGGACGCTGTGAGCACGCCCCTCGCCTAGGGTGGTCAGCAAACTGCTGTCCGCGAAGTCGAACACCCGGATCGACTCCGAGTCCCCGATGGCCAGCCTGTCACCGCCCGGGGACCAGCTCACCGTGACCAGCGACTCGGGTCGCGCGCTGAGGGGCGGCCCGACGGGTACACCGGCGTCAGCGTCCCACAGCCACACGCTGCCGTCATCGCTGATGCTGGCAAGCCATGGCCACCGCGGCGACCACGCGACGTCCCGGACGTTCGGATGGCCGGTCAGGGTGGAGATCTCCGCACCGCTGGTGACATCGAGAATCTGGATGGGATCGAAACGGCTGTCGATACCGCCGACGATCGCTAACCGGGAACCGTCCGGCGCCAGTGACGTGCTGAGCGCGTCGAAGTCGTGCTCCGTGACGATTCGGCCGCTCCCGGCTCCATCGTCCATGTCCCGCACCTTCACCTTGCCCTCCCAGTCGCCGCTCACCAGCTGCGCACCTTGCCCCGACCAAGCGAGGACGGAGACCTCTCCGGTGTGCTGCACGGCGACCGTGGAGTGCAGGGTCGCCATCGGCGTGAGGGCCCAGATGCGCATCGTGCCGTCGACGGCGCCGGTCACGAGCCGATCGCCAGCGGGCGACCAGTCGATGTCAACGAGACGCGAGTCGGCGAGGAAGGACCCGGTCTCGTGGTCGTGAGCTGGTTGACCGATCCGGTCTCCGGTCGCCGCATCGAACAACTGGACGTCGAAGCCGACTGCCGCCAACAGGTTCCCGTCGGGAGACCAGGCGACGTCCTCGGACAACTCCTCGTCGACGACCTGGCGATCGGGTGTTCGCTCGCCGAGCGTCCAGAGCGTCGTCCCGGCCAAACCCGCACCGGCCAACCGTGAGCCGTCGGGCGACCACGTCAGCTCACTGATCCAGCCCCCGTCGCCCGGCAGCGGTGGCCCAACGGCGGCGCCGGTGCTTGTGTCCCAGATCCGTACGGCGCCACCCGCGAAGCCGGCGGTAGCCAGCCGTGTCCCGTCCGGCGACAAGGCAAAGGTTTCGACACCGCCCGAGCGGATCGTCAAGGGCTGTCCGACCGGTCGCCCCTGAACGACGGAATGGATCAACACAACGTTCCCCGGACCGGCCGAGACCAGTCGGGCGCCGTCCGATGACCAGGCGACGGCTCCCTGGGTCGTCAGTGGTTCCCCGGGGGGGTGGGCATCCTCCCCGACGGGGGGCCCGAGTGGGCTCCCACTCGATGCGTCCCAAACCACCACCTCGGTGTCCATGTCTGCGGTTGCCAGATGCTTGCCATCCGTAGACCAGGCCATCGCGTAGACCTCGTGTTCGTCGGGAGCGACATGGAGCGGCGCGAGCGGCCGGCCGGTTGCGTCGTCGCGAAGTTGCCATCCGTTGGCGCTCGCAACAGCGATCCCGGAGCCGTCGGGGACCCAGGAGACGTCTGTCCATCCCGTAGATGTTGTGATCGCTGGGCTGACCGGGCGTACCGGCAGCCCGGCGGTGCGCTGCACGGCGTTGGCGTAGGCGGCGCGCGCCTCGGGCAGGGGCTGCTCCGTACGCAACTCGGCCTCGACGGCGAGGGCCACCGCCTCATAGGGATTGGTGGCCCGGTCCGCCCGTGCCGCCAGCTCACGTGCCTCTGCCATTGCAGTCTGGCGGCGTGCTTCATCTCGCTGAGAGACGAAGAGAAAGGACGCGGTGATCGCTGCCGCGGTGACCAGGGCCATGGCGGTCACCGCGGTGTTGCGTACCCGCGACCAGGTGCGCTGCTGCCGTAGTTCCTCGCCGACCAACTCTTCCTTGGCCCGCCCGTGCAGGAGAGCGGCGATGTTCGCGACGCGATCCTGGAAGACGGGATCGCGCAGCGTCGTCCGCCCCGCCCCTATGGCCGCGCGAAGATCTGTCCACCGCGGTTCATGCTGGTAAGCACCGAACAATGCAGGTGGCAGCGCCGTCGTCCTCGACCGGTCGAAGTCGTCGGCCTCGTCGTCCCACCAGATCTCGCCGTCGGCCAGGACCAGCAGCAGCCGGTCTGCACCGCGCTGCTCGAGCCACCAACGGATCTCGCGATCTACCCATGTGGAAGCCGCAGCAGCCGGCGAGACGATCAGGATAAGCCACTCGGAATCGTGCATCGACGACTGAATGCTCGCCCACAGGTGCGGAGTCGCGGTCAGGCTCGTGTCGTCACGGAACACCGCGAATGCCGGTCGCCGGTACCACGCCCGACCGAGCCGGTGCAGCGCTCGTTGCAGTGCCAGCGCCAGCGGCCGGTCCTGGTGGCTGTATGAGATGAAGGCGCGGTACCGACGCACCGACCCGGAGTTCTCCGGGGACGACATCAGTTCTCGAGTGCCCTGCACGCCTTCACCGTCTCCGGTCCGAGGCCCTCTTCGTGCGAGCACGTGATGTGTCCGCCGTAGTCGACGACCGACCACCCTCCCGCGGCCTTGCGCAGGTAGACGGGAAGGTCGTCAACTGCCGCATCCGGTGCCGACGTCTTAGCGACCAGAACCACACGGGCATAGTCGTTGCGACAGTGAGTCACCCTCACCTCTGCAATCTCCACCCCTTCGGCGATGGGGATCGCTCGCTCGATAGTTGGTCGCAGCTCGCTGACCGGGCATCCGGCCGGATCCCCGACGACGGTGGGCGGCGGGTCGGCGGTGACCGACACGGACCGTGTCGGCGGCGCAGCCGAGAGACTGTCGGGCGACTCGTCGTCCCCTGCACAAGCTGGCAGGAGGAGGAGCACGGCGAGGCTCGCCAAGGAGCCGCGGCGGGACGAAGACGAGCGAGCTGTGCCACGGCACCTACCGCCACCTTTCGTTCCACCCACCCATGCACCACCTCGAGAGGCCGGCCCTCGACGTCGTTGATCGGACACTGTCAACCCACGCAAACTCGACGCATCCGCCCCGGCGGCCTGCGACGACAGGCCGGGGGCGGAGCACCTGGGACGGTGCCGTCGTCATGGTCTCGACATGGCGTCACAGGCGCGTCACCTCGCGAATACGGTTGCGCCCTCGCTCGGTACGGAGCGACACAACCCTTCGAACGAAAAGGCTGCCGAACGCATGGCCGAAGGGGATGAACACCGCAGAGCGCCGGCACGGCCAGCGATGCCGACCTCCCGACGAGCCGCGATTGTCTTCCTCGATTGCATTCCTCGACTCCCGACGGATCGGTGTCCGAGCAGCCTTTCGATGACTGGCGCTGCGATCCCTCTCGTGGGCTCAGCGGCCGCCAGCCACGGGCGGCTCGGGCTCGACGCGGGTCGGTTGGCTGCGGGCGACCACGTCTTCGGCCGTCTTGGCGGCCTCGGCCGCCGCCTCGGAGACCAGTTGACCCCATTGGCTGATCTCCCGCGTGAAGATGTCCTCCACGCGGGAGACGTCGCCTTCCACGTCTGCATCAGCAGCGCGGGTGGTCCAGTTGATCTCCTCCACGGCAAGATTTCGGGCGGCGTCGGTGTACAGCTTCGTCAATTGCGGGAATCCGATTAGCGCTTCGAAGCCCGTGACGGCAACCGCCAAGGCCGCCAGCAGGGCCGCGGCGACGGCGAGTGCGCCACGCAGCGTGGGCTCCGTGAACTGCCCGGCGATGCTGGTGAGGGCTGCGAGCCCGAGGAGTGTGTTGCGGGCGGCGACCGCCTGCCGATGCGCCGCTTCGTACTCCTTGCGTCGGTCTTCGTAGTACTTCTTCTGATCCTCGATCCGCAGCGCCTGATAGAGCGACCGGAATTCGCTGTCCCGATCGGTCATGAGGGCTCCATGCCGAATCGAATGGCGACGACGGCACGTCGCAGGTTGGCCTCCGCGTCGGCGTCGGCGCCGGCGTAGGGCCCAGTCCGTGACAGGAAGAGGAAGTACAGAGCCCGGAGCCGTTCGGCCTTGGCCCGTTGATCCAGGTACCCCTGCAGGTCGTTCAGCTCGCGCGTCGCCCGACCGGCCGCAGCCAGGATGACCCCGAGCACTGCCAAGAGCAGGCCCGGCCACCGGTGATCAGCGAACAGCGCCTGCAGGGCGCCGAGTCCGGTGAGGGCTGCGGAGCCCAGCAGGACGATCACCTGCTGTCGCCGGTAGGAATTCTGGTACCGAAGCGCAGCCACGTCCGCTTCGACGAACGCGGCCGCGACCTGCCGGTCGAGCACTTGGAAATCAGGAGCCAATGACGGGTATCCAGCGCGTTTGTCAGGTGGGATGACCGGCCAAGAGGCTGCGGGAGCGCGGAGCTTCGGGAACCGGACGAGCAGCTGCGGTCGCATCGCGCCTCCCTGGATGGAGGAATCGCCCGAGCCCCGAGGCGATCTGTGAAGCGACGTGATTCTTCTCCGTGTGAGGGGTCCGGAACGATCGGGTGTGCGCGACGGCAGCAGATTAGGCGTGACTTGCCGAGGGCGACTCCTGCAGTACCAGCTGCAGGGTCCGCGCGAGCCCCTCGGGAGCGTCCAAGGACGTGATACGGGTGAGTGGGGAGGTGGCGATCGGTACGGCTCGGCGATCCCCTGTGTCCCCAGCGGCTGCTGCGGCCAGAGCGTCGGCGGTGCGTCCCGTTCCGGCGAGCACTATCACCGGCCGGCCGCCGGCCAGGCTTCGCTCGACATCGGAGTAGGTGATCTCGCCGCCGTTGACCACGAGCGTCGCGGACGGCTTCTCACCGCTGATCGCGGTTGCGACAGCCGCGAGCCAAGGCGACTCGTCGCCCCAGGTTCTGCCGGGCACGAGGATGGCATGCGTGTGATGCGGCTCGAGCTCTGCCCTCTGTCCACCGTCCGGCTCGGCACCGAGCGGCGGGGCGACGACCGTTCCTGCGGCAGCAACCCCCACGAGGGGAAAGCCGGCTCGCAACTGTGACCGAGCTCGGCCAATGACGCGCATGATTCCCGCATCGGTCCCGCCGTCGACCATGGCCGCTCGGCAGCCCTCCAGAACCGGAATCACCGCGGAACGAAAGATCTCGTCGACGTGCTGGAGATGCGTCTGATCCATGCCGGCTGCCCCGCCGACCAGGACGAGTACGGGTCGACCCCGCGAGATGCCCAACCGATCGACCGCCATGGGAAGTTCCGCGACCACATTGACGCGTTGGAGAGGAATCCCCGCGGCCTCCCAGGTCATCGCGGGTTCAGACGAAGACATCCCAGCCTCCTTCGCGGGTCTCCGCCTGACGCCGCCGCTGTGCGCAGAGTATCGGCGCGGCTCGACTGCGGGAGCGAAACTTGGTTTCCACGAACGGCACACCGCCCCGGCTACGGGCTTCGGCGGGGGCCCCGGAAGGTGTGGTCGCGGTCCGGGGCGCACGATGAGTTGCCGACGGCGGCTGGATGGAGAGCGTCCTGCCCGCTGGTCAGGCCGATGCTGCCGGACGAGTGGCGGCAAGGATTCGACGACGCTCTTGTCCGAGGAGGTGTCTGAGTTCAAGACATCATGCACACCTGTCTCGCGACAACATTCACACCCTGACGCGAGGGGTGTGCCATGGGGATGCCACAGCTGCTGGTCACCGCGGCCCTGGCGGAGGGCCGGACCGAGAGTGAGGTCGCCCGGACTACGGGGTCAGCCGCCGCTGGGTGATCACCCTCGTCCAGCGCTGCCTCGCCGACGGCGAGGTCGGGCTGCAACCCCGCTCGCGGCGGCCACCCACCAGCCCGAACCACACCGCCCACGACCTCGAGGACGAGATCGTCGCGATCCGCAAGGACCTCGACCGCGACGGCCATGAGTCCGGCGCCGCCACCATCGCCGCCCACCTGGAACGCCGGCACGGCACCAGCCCGGCGGTGTCCACCATTGGCGGATCCTCACCGCCCGCGACTTCGTCACCCCGCAGCCGCACAAGCGACCCAGGAGCTCCTACGTCCCCTTCGAGGCGGTCCAACCCAACGAACGCTGGCCGGCCGACATCACCCACTGGCCGCTGGCCGACAGCACCGATGTCGAGATCTGCCACTGGCTCGACGACCACTCCCGCTTCTGCCTGGCAGGCCGCCGGATGCGGTCAAGGAGTCGCAGGGAGTCGATGGTGACGCTCTGCGCTAAAGGGACGAACTGGCCGTCGTCGAGGAGTGCGGCGTGATCGTGGGCGACGGCCAGGACGCCGCCACCTCGGTGGCAGCCTTGTCGTCTTCTGTCATTGACCGCACTGCCGCGAGCCAGTCGCATGAGTTGGAGTGCGGGCATCACCCGACGTGCGTGAGCGAACCGGGTCGGCCGAACCCGGGCCCCGAGCCGAGTCCTGGCTCGCCAGCCGCGCAAGCCGCTAGCTGTAATGCCCAGCGGGACTGCCCCCAGTTGAGTTGACTCCTTGCCTGTGAGGCCCTGGCCTCGCTGGAAGGATCAGCAGCGTGCCCAAGCCGTTCCCGCCGGAGTTCCGGCGTGACGTCATCGCCGTGGCCCGCAAGGGC
>NZ_JBJGYZ010000072.1:0-8846 GCF_054050275.1 Geodermatophilus sp. SYSU D00691 | reverse complement strand
CCCGCCCCCCGCCCCCCCCCCCCCCCCCCCCCCCCCCCCCCCCCCCCCCCCCCCCCCCCCCCCCCCCCCCCCCCCCCCCCCCCCCGCTGCTGGTGGTCAGCATGGCCGGCTTCGGCTGGGCGGTGGTCGCCTACAACATCACCCAGGTCAGCTTCCGGCAGCGGCTGTGCCCGCCCCACCTGCTCGGCCGGATGAACGCCTCGGTGCGGTTCATCGTCTTCGGCACGATGCCGCTGGGCGGCCTGCTGGGCGGCGTGCTGGGAACCTCGATCGGCGTGCTGCCCACGATGTGGGTGGTCGTCGCCGGCCACGGCCTGGCCGCGCTGTGGGTCGTCACCAGCCCGCTGCTGACGATGCGCGAGCTGCCCCGCGAGTGGGACGAGACCGCGCCGGACCCGGGGATGAGCCCGGCGGCCGCCGGGTAGGGCCGGGGCATGAGCGAGCACGGCGCGACCAGCACGAGCAGCGACGTCGACGACCCCGGCGCCGACCCCAAGGGCCTCGACCCCCCGCGCAACGTCCTCTTCGGCGGCAGCCAGGACAGCGGTCAGGGGCGGCCGGAGGGCGAGGGCAACGTGGGCCCCGCCGACAAGCCCGAGCCGCCCACCGAGGAGCCGGAGACCCGGGCCGACAGCCCGGACAACCCCTAGCCCAGCCACTCCGCGGTGAGCTCGCCGGCCGCCACGACGACGGCCGGCCCGGTGAGCACGGTGGCGCCCTCGCCGATCCGCACCGCGAGCCGCCCGCCGGGCACGTCCACGACGACGTCCCCGGTGGCGGCGCCGCTCGCGGTCACCGCCGCGTAGGCCGCGGCCACCGCGCCGGTGCCGCACGAGCGGGTCTCGCCCACGCCGCGCTCGTGCACGCGCAGGCGGATGTGCCGGCCCGGGTCGAGCACGTTGACGACCTCGACGTTGACGCCCTCGGGGAACAGAGCGGGGTCGACGACCGGCGGCGCCGTCAGGTCGAGGGTCTCGACCGGCACGTCGGTGAGGCAGACCAGGTGCGGGTTGCCCATCGAGACGGCGAGCCCGGGCAGCGATCCGCCCGGCACCTTCGCGTCCCCGCGACCGAACGGCCGCGCCGGGCCCATGTCCACCCAGTAGCCGCCGCCGGGCACCGCGCCGACCCGTCGCGGGCCGCCGCGGGTGCCCACCAGCACGCCGGCCGCGCAGGCGGCGCGGTCGAGCAGCCCCTCGGTGACCAGCACGTGCAGGAACAGGCGGATGCCGTTGCCGCACATCTCGGCCAGGGAGCCGTCGGCGTTGCGGTGGTCCATGAACCACTCGCAGCCGGCGAGGTCGGCGCCCAGGACGGCGGGCGCGTCGGGCACGTGCACCGAGCGGACGACGCGCAGCACGCCGTCCCCGCCGATGCCGGCCCGGCGGTCGCACAGCCGGCGGACCAGGTCGGGGGTCAGCCGGTCCTCCGGCCAGGTGGCGCCGTCGGGGTCGGGCAGGACGACGAAGTCGTTCTCGGTGCCGTGCCCCTTGAGCACCCAGTTGGTCACGCCCCGATCGTACGGGCGGCGACGTGGGCGGTGACGGCGTCGGCCAGGTCGGGCCGGGCGGCGTCGAACCAGGTGAGCGCGGCGTCGCGGCGGAACCACGAGCGCTGGCGGCGCACGAAGCGGCGGGTGGTGCCCACCGTCCGCTCCCGTGCCTCCTGCGCGGTCAGCGCCCCGTCGAGCTGCGCCAGCACCTGCGCGTAGCCGAGCGCCCGCGAGGCGGTCGGGCCCTCGCGGAGGCCCTCGGCGGCCAGCCGCTCCACCTCGGCCACGAAGCCGGCCGCCCACATCCGCTCGACGCGGACGGCGACCCGCTCGTCCAACTCCGCCGGCTCGCGGTCCAGGCCGACGCCGACGACCGGGTAGTGCGGCGTGGGCTCGGGCAGCGTGGCGCGGAACGGTCCCCCGGTCAGCTCGACCACCTCGAGCGCCCGGACGATCCGCCGGCCGTTGCTGGGGAGGATCGCCCCCGCGGCCGCGGGGTCGACCGCGGCCAGCCGGGCGTGCAGCGCGGCCGGGCCGACGTCGTCGAGCTCGGCGGCGAGCCGGGCGCGGACCGCCGGGTCGGTGGCCGGGATGTCGAGCTCGTCCAGGACGGCGCGGACGTAGAGACCGGAGCCGCCGACCAGCAGCGGGACGACGCCGGCCGCCCGCAGCCGGTCGACCGCCGCGCGGGCGTGCCGCCGGTACTCGGCGACCGACGCCGGCTCGCGGACGTGCCAGAGGTCGTAGACGTGGTGCGGCACACCGCCGCGCTCCTCCGCCGTCGGCTTGGCGGTGCCGATGTCCATGCCGCGGTAGAGCTGCATGGAGTCGGCGTTGACCACCTCGCCGCCCAGCCGCCGCGCCAGCTCGACGGCGAGCGCGGTCTTGCCGGTGGCGGTCGGCCCGACGACGGCGACCACCGGGGGCGGCGTGCTCACGCGGCGACCCAGTCGGCCACCAGGTAGCCCACGCCGAAGGGCGCGTCGTCGTGGTGCAGCGTCGCGGTGACCGCCGCGCCGGCGAGCGCCGCGCCCACCGCCCGCCAGACGGGCACGCCGGCGGCGAGCAGCCGCTCCCCCTCCGCCGGGTCGAGCGCGGCCAGCGCCGCGGCGTCCCCGGCGGCGAGGGCCGCGGCGACCGCGGCGTCGAACGGGGCCGCGGCGTCGTCGAGGTGCCCCGGGGCCTTGAGCGTGCGGCGGGCCGACCCGTCGCCCATGGCCAGGATCCCGACGTCGTCGGGCACCCCGGCCAGGACGTCGGCGAGGTCGGCCGGGCCGACGCCGAGCCGGGTGCCGCCGTGGCCCGCCTCCTCGAGCAGCCAGGCCCCGATGGTGTGCGCCAGCGGCAGCCGCCGCCCCTCGGGCCGGATCCGCCCGGCGAACGGCACCTCGAGGTCGACGCCGAAGCCGCGGAGGTCGCCGGCGTCCCCGGCGCCGAAGCGCTCGCCGGGACCCGCTCCGGGACCGACGACGACGACCACCTCCGGCGCGGCGGCCAGCACCGCGTCCACGGCGACGGCGCACGCCGCCCGCAGCGGCGCGGTGTCGGCGGCCGCCCGCCCGGCCACGGCGGGGGGCAGCATGGGCGGGCACGGGCAGAAGGCGACAGCGACCGTGCGCGCCCCGACGGACGAGGTACTCACGCCGAGCAGTCTCGCCGATGCGGCGTGGGACACTGCGGTCCGTGTCGAGCACGCAGAGCCCCGGAGACGGGACGCAGCAGGCCCTTCCGCCGGATGCGGCGGCTTCCGACGCGGTGACCCCGGAGGCGGGGACGCCCGCGGCGCCGGTGCCCGGCGACGCGGAGCTGGCCGACCCCACGGCCGACGCGACGGCCGGGACCCCGGCGGCGGAGACGCCCGCGGAGGCCACGGCGGACACGACGGCGGAGGCGCCGGTCGAGGCCCCGGTGGAGGCGGCGCCGGTCGCAGCACCTGCGGAGGCGACGCCGGACACCGTCGTCGAGCCGGCGGCGGCGAGCACCCCGGTGGTCGTCCCCAGCCCGGCCGCCGTGCCGACCCACGCGCCGATGGCCGAGACCCCCGCCGACCCCGCTCCCGTCGCCACCGACCCCGCCGAGTGGGGCCGGGTCGACGAGGAGGGCACGGTCTACGTGCGCACCGCCGAGGGCGAGCGCGCCGTCGGCTCGTGGCAGGCCGGCGACCCCGCAGCGGGGCTGGCGCACTACGCGCGGCGCTACGACGACCTGGCCACCGAGGTGTCGCTGCTGGAGGCCCGCCTCAAGGCGCACACCGGCAACCCGGGCGAGCTCAAGGCCAAGGCGCAGGCGCTGGCCGACTCCATCCCGACCGCGGCCGCCGTCGGCGACCTCGACGGCCTCGCCGCCCGCGCGCGGGCGATGGTCGACACCGCCGACTCCGCCGCCGCCGAGTCCCGCGCCGAGAAGGCCGCCGCCCGGGCCGCGCAGATCGCCCGCAAGGAGGCGCTGGCCGCCGAGGCCGAGCAGATCGCCGCCGAGTCGACGTCCTGGAAGGCCGCCGGCGACCGGCTCAAGGCGATCGTCGAGGAGTGGAAGACGATCCGCGGGATCGACCGCAAGACCGACGAGGCGCTCTGGTCGCGCTTCGCCGCCGCCCGCGACGCCTTCGGCCGCCGCCGCGGCGCGCACTTCGCCGCGCTCGACGCCCAGCGCAACGAGGCCCGCGCGGCCAAGCAGGAGCTCATCGCCGAGGCCCAGCGGCTGTCGGCCTCGACCGACTGGGGTCCCACGTCGGCGGCGATGCGCAGTCTGATGGACCGCTGGAAGGCGGTGCCCCGCACCGGCCGCGACGGCGACGACGACCTGTGGAAGCAGTTCCGCGCCGCCCAGGACGTGTTCTTCAGCGCCCGCGCCGAGCAGGACAAGGCCCGCAACGCCGAGCAGCTGGCCAACCAGCAGCAGAAGGAGGAGCTGCTCGCCGAGGCCGAGAAGATCGACCCGTCGTCCGGCGGCGCGCAGAACCAGCTGCGCCGGATCCAGGAGCGCTACGACGCCATCGGCCACGTCCCGCGCGGGGCGATGCGCACGCTCGAGGACCGGATGCAGGCCGTCGAGCAGAAGGTCCGCGGCGCCGCCGACGCCGGCCGCGCGCGGGTCGCGCCCGAGAACCCCATGGTGACGTCGATGCGCGCCGCGGTGACCAAGGCCGAGGAGCAGCTGGCCAAGGCGCAGGCGGCGGGCGACAAGAAGCGGATCGACGAGGCCGAGGCCAACCTCGCCACCCGCCGCGAGTGGCTGGCCGAGGCCGAGAAGTCCGCCGGCCGACGCTAGGCGCCCGGTGGCCGACTTCGTCCTCGTCCACGGGGCGTGGGGCGGCGCCCACGTCTGGCGCCACGTCCGCCGGGCGCTGACCGGCGCGGGCCACTCCGCGACGGCGCCGGGCCTGACCGGCACCGGCGAGCGCGTGCACCTGGCCAGCCCGCAGGTCGGCCTCGGCACGCACGTCACCGACGTCGTCCACCACGTCGTCTACGAGGACCTCGCCGACGTCGTCCTGGTCGGCTTCTCCTACGGCGGGATGGTGGTCACCGGCGCGCTCGACGCGATCGGCGACCGGGTGCGCGCGCTGGTCTACGTCGACGCGTTCGTGCCCGCGGACGGCGACAGCGTGCACGGGCTGCTGGGCGCACCACCGCCGGGGCCGCCGCGGCCGGGGGACGCGTGGCTGGTCGACGGGCCGGCGCGGGTCTACGACGATCCCGCGGAGGAGGCCTTCGCCACCCCGCGCCGCACCCCGCAGCCGCTCGCCTCCTTCACCGAGGCGGTGCGGCTGTCCCGCCCGGTGGCGGAGTGGCCCTTCTCCCGCACCTACGTGCGCGCCACGGTGCCCGAACCGGGCGTACCCCCGAACCCCGCGTTCGAGGAGGCGGCCGCCCGCGCCCGCACGTCCGCCGCGTGGCGGTACCGCGAGATCGCGACGACGCACCTCGTCCCGCAGAACCGGCCCGGAGAGCTGGCGGAGATCCTGCTCGAGGCCGCCGCCGGCTAGGCCGGGGCGCCGACCGTCGGCATGCCGAGGAGGATGCCCGGCGTCGTCGGCCGGGTGCCGGCCTCGCTCGCGTCGCCGGCGCGGGTGCGCCGGTGGGACAGCAGCGCGCCGTCGGCGATCAGGTGGTGCGGCGCGGCCTGGGTGAGCACGGTCTCGACGACGTCGCCCGGGCGGACCCCCTCGGCGGCGGTGAAGTGCACCAGCCGGCCGTCCCGCGCCCGGCCGGTCATCCGCCCCCGGGCGGCGTCCTTGCTGCCCTCCCCCGCGGAGACGAGCAGCTCCACGGTGGAGCCGACCAGCGCGCGGTTCTCGGCCCAGCTGATCTCGTCCTGCAGGGCGACCAGGCGCTCGTAGCGCTCCTGGACGACGGCCTTGGGCAGCTGGCCGTCCATCTCGGCGGCCGGGGTGCCCGGGCGCTTGGAGTACTGGAACGTGAAGGCGCCGGCGAAGCGCGCCTGCCGGACGACGTCGAGGGTCTGCTCGAAGTCCGCCTCGGTCTCCCCCGGGAAGCCCACGATGATGTCGGTGGTGATCGCGGCGTCGGGCATGGCGGCGCGGACCCGGTCGAGGATGCCGAGGTAGCGCTCCTGCCGGTAACCGCGGCGCATCCGGCGCAGGACGTCGTCCGAACCGGACTGCAGCGGCATGTGCAGCGCGTGGCAGACCGCGGGGGTCTCGGCCATCGCGTCGATGACGTCGTCGGTGAACTCGCGCGGGTGCGGGCTGGTGAACCGGATCCGCTCCAGGCCCTCGATGCGGCCGGCGGCGCGCAGCAGGTCGGCGAAGGCGCCCCGGTCGCGGAACTCGACGCCGTAGGCGTTCACGTTCTGCCCGAGCAGCGTCACCTCGAGCACGCCCTGGTCGACGAGGGCCTGCACCTCGGCGAGGACCTCGCCCGGACGGCGGTCCTTCTCCTTGCCGCGCAGCGCCGGGACGATGCAGAACGTGCAGGTGTTGTTGCAGCCGACGCTGATCGACACCCAGCCCGAGTAGGCCGAGTCGCGCTTGGCCGGCAGGGTGGACGGGAACACCTCGAGCGCCTCGGCGATCTCCACCTGCGCCTCGGCGTTGTGCCGGGCCCGCTCCAGCAGCGCCGGCAGCGAGCCCACGTTGTGCGTGCCGAAGACGACGTCCACCCACGGGGCGCGCCGGACGATCTCGCCGCGGTCCTTCTGCGCCAGGCAGCCGCCGACGGCGATCTGCATGCCGGGGTGGGCGTCCTTGACCGGCCGCAGGTGCCCGAGGTTGCCGTAGAGCCGGTTGTCGGCGTTCTCGCGGACCGCGCAGGTGTTGAGCACGACCACGTCGGCGTCGTCCTCGTCGGGGGCCGGCCGGTAGCCGGCGGCCTCGAGCAGCCCCGAGAGCCGCTCGGAGTCGTGCACGTTCATCTGGCACCCGTAGGTGCGGACCCGGTAGGTACGGGCGGGGGCGGTCGCGTCCATGTCAGCTCCCGAGGGTACGGCCCCGGCCCGTACCACCCGCTTCGTTATGGCTTCGTGACGGCCGGGACACGTCCGGCGATTTCCGGCCCACCTAGGGTCTGCACCGTGGTCAGCCCTCCGAGCACCGAGCCGCTGGTGCGGCTCGCCGGTGTCAACAAGTGGTTCGGCGACCTGCACGTCCTGCAGGACGTCGACCTGACGATCGAGCGCGGTGAGGTGGTCGTCGTCATCGGCCCGTCCGGCTCGGGCAAGTCCACGCTGTGCCGGACGATCAACCGCCTCGAGGCGGTCCAGCAGGGCGAGATCGCCATCGACGGCCAGCCGCTGCCGCAGGAGGGCCGCGACCTCGCCCGGCTGCGCGCCGACGTCGGCATGGTCTTCCAGAGCTTCAACCTCTTCGCGCACAAGACGATCCTCGAGAACGTCACGCTGGGGCCGGTCAAGGTGCGCGGCACCCGCAAGGCCGACGCCGAGAAGCGCGCCCGGGAGCTGCTCGACCGGGTCGGCGTGAGCGCGCAGGCCGACAAGTACCCGGCGCAGCTCTCCGGCGGTCAGCAGCAGCGGGTGGCGATCGCCCGGGCGCTGGCCATGGACCCCAAGGTCATGCTCTTCGACGAGCCGACGTCGGCCCTCGACCCCGAGATGATCAACGAGGTCCTCGACGTCATGACCTCGCTCGCGCGCGACGGCATGACGATGGTCGTGGTCACCCACGAGATGGGCTTCGCCCGCCGGGCGGCCAACCGGGTGGTGTTCATGGACGGCGGCCGGATCGTCGAGACCGCCGACCCGGAGACCTTCTTCACCAGCCCGCGCTCGGAGCGGGCCAAGGACTTCCTCTCCAAGATCCTCCACCACTGAGGACCTCCGCCGGGCCGGTCCGGCACGCACCACCCCGCACCACGAGAAAGGGACCCGTTCATGCGCATCACCCGAACCGCGGCCGTCCTGGCCGCCGTCGGCGTCGTCCTCGCCGGTTGCTCCAGCGAGGCCGGGCAGGACACCGAGGAGCAGGCCGAGAGCACCCAGGAGGTGCAGGAGGACGTCGAGTTCGAGGCGGGCACGACGATGGCCGCCCTCAACGAGGCGGGCGCCGTCACGGTCGGCACCAAGTTCGACCAGCCCGGCTTCGGCCTGCTGAACCCGCAGACGGACCGCCCGGAGGGCTTCGACGTCGAGATCGCCGAGATCATCGCCGCGGAGCTCGGGATCGACCCGGAGAACGTCACCTTCGTCGAGACGGTGTCGGCCAACCGCGAGCCGTTCATCCAGAACGGCCAGGTCGACTTCGTCGTCGCCACCTACACGATCAACGACACCCGCAAGCAGGTCGTCGACTTCGCCGGGCCGTACTACGTCGCCGGCCAGGACATCATGGTCGCGGCGGGCAACCCCGAGGGCGTCGAGGGGCCGGACGACCTGGCCGGCCTCACCGTCTGCTCGGTCGAGGGCTCGACGCCGGCGCAGAACATCCGGGACAACTACCCGCAGGCCACGCTCGTCACCTACGACGTGTACTCCAAGTGCGCCGACGACCTGCGCAACGGCAACGTGCAGGCGGTGACCACGGACAACGTGATCCTCACCGGCCTGGTGGCCGGCAGCCCGGACGACTTCGAGCTGGTGGGCAACCCGTTCACGGAGGAGCCCTACGGCATCGGCCTGACCAAGGGCGACGACGAGTTCCGCACGTTCATCAACGACGTGCTCGAGGCGTCCTACGAGGACGGCCGCTGGGCCGAGGCCTGGGACAGCACCGTCGGGCAGATCACCGGCGAGGAGGCCCCCGAGCCGCCGGCCGTCGACCGCTACTGAGCACCGGGGGGGGGGGGGGGGGGGGGCGGCCCCCGCCCCCCCCCCCCCCCGGGGGTGGTGGGCGACGTCCTCCTGGAGGACCAGCAAATATAAATAAGAGACCCTGCCC
>NZ_JBJGYZ010000071.1:0-10638 GCF_054050275.1 Geodermatophilus sp. SYSU D00691 | reverse complement strand
ATCGATCCAGACGTAGAGTCCGGTCAGGAGGGTGTTGAGGTCTGTCGTCACAACCAGAGCCTGAGCACCCTCCGCCCTGTCTTACAGGCCTGTGCCTCTCCGGGCGTTAGGACTTACTCGTCTAGCTGCGGCGCCCGGTCCGCCAGACCAGGCCCACTACCAATCACGACTCACAGCCGACGCCATCGAGATCGCCGTCGAACTCGTCACGCCACCCGGGATCTCCACGGTGGATAGGGGCGGCGCCCGCGGCCCGGACAGCCGCGCAGTCGTCGTAGAGCACGGTCGCAGAACCAGGCTCTGGCATTCCCTCGCTCGCCGGTGTGGTCACGGAAGGTTCGGGGACCGCCTGGACGGCGCCGACGTTGTCGCCAGCCGGAAGCGGCTCGTCGGGGCAGGTGGCCAGGATTCCTGCGACCGCGTCCCGTTCTGCCGCCGTCATCCAGAGGTCGTAGGTCGCCTTGACCGCCACCTGCCGTGCGACGTACTCGCACCGGTACGTCCGGTTGGGAGGCAACCACGTCGCGGCATCACCGTCGCTCTTCTGCTGGTTGAGGGGGCCGTCGACTGCGAGCAGGTTCAGCGGATCGTTGGCGAAAGCGGTGCGCTTCTCCACCGTCCACTGCTGAGCCCCCTTCTGCCAGGCGTCGGAGAGTGCGACCACATGGTCGATCTGCACGGCCTCACTGGTCTCCGGTCCACGCTGGAACTCGACGACCTGGCCGGAATAGGGATCGAGCAGGCTTCCGCTGAGGACCACACAGTCGTGAGTACCGGGCCTGAATATCTCGTCCCTCAGATCCCGAGCCAGGATGTCGTTCCGGGTGTCGCAACCGTTGCGGTCGACGTCGACCCAGCCGTCTCCGAACAAGTCGCGTGAGTAGCCCGTGCGCGGAGCACGTCCCTTGACCTCCACCTCCGCCAGCACGGCCAGGGCCGTTCGCGGCGCGGCGCCGCCAGGGACCTCAACGCCTGGCTCGGGGGCGGCGGTACTGCTCTGCGTGGACGCAGTCGACGAGGGTGCCGCCGAGTCGGCGGAGGGGGTGCCCGACAGGGCAGAACCGCAGCCGGCGAGCGTCAGCAGCATGGCGAGAAGAGCGGCACGCGGGAGCCGCGACGCAACGTGAAGGGACAACGCACTCTCCGAAAGTGGAACGACGAGTCGCGACCCTAGGGTCGCGACGCCCGCCAAGGCGTCAGAACACGCGCCGATGCGCGCGGGCGGGATGAACACCTCACCCGGCGCATGCAGGAGCAACTGGTCCCACCCGGCGGCGAGTTGGAACAGCCGCCCGCAGGGGCTGGGCTACGGTCCTCGCCGATCTATGCGAGGGGGCACGATGGGTTGGCCGTCAACGGGGCGTCGCAGGAAGCGCAGGCAGCCCTGGGACGACCAGCCTGCTCGCGCCACCACGCGGACCGTCGCCCTGGCCGTGATGGCTGTGCTCGCGTTCGTGATCGGCGGGTTCGCGACTGGCGGTCTCGGGGTGGTCTCGCCGTTTTGGGGCTGATCACTGTGGTCGTCGGGGTTACAGGCCTTGTCGCAGGCCGCGCTCGACGGGGTTTGATCAACGGTCGGAGAGCGGCCGGACTGGCGGCGGGCCTCGGGCTGACGGCGATGATCGTGGGCGCCACGCTTGCGCCTTCGGCGGCGACCCGGTCGACGTCCGACAGCAGTACTCCGACGTCCACGGTCTCGCCGACGCCCCGCCCTCCGCCCCCCACACACACGACGATCGACAGGACCCCGAGCTCCAGCACGAGCCAGCCACCGGCGAGCTCCACCATGAGCCTTCCCTCGGCGAGCGTCGCGCCGAGCATGCCTCCAGCTCCGACGGCCCCAACGGCCACCCAGTCGCCATCGCAGGCTCCCACTCCCGTACCGGCCCCCGCGCCGTCACCTGGACCGGCTCCCGGCGAGACGGTCACCCCAGGAGCCTTCTGCTCGCCCGTCGGGGCAAGCGGGATCACGGAGTCGAGCACCCCGATGGTGTGCAGGATCAAGCCTGGGGACGACCGGGCACGCTGGCGCTCGGCTTGAGACCTGTCAGATGGGGACGTGCTGTCCGACCGCCTGATGACGCGGCTCGGCCAGCCGGCGAACCACCCAGTGACGTCCTGACGCTTTCCCTTAGAAGTCTCGGTCGTCTACTCAGCGACGTGACAATGCGCTGGATGAGCTCGCCGCAGCGCGGCTGGCTTTCGCGGGCGCTGACCGTCCTTGCACCGTCGCTCGACCGAGTGACAGATCGAATGAGTCCTTCCCAGATCTGACGTGTGTCGACGACTCTGCGGAACGCCTGCGGAGGTTGACCACTCGACTGGAGGAAGCGGTGCTGGGACTGGCGATTCAGCTGCTCGTCTGGGTCTGCAAGCTGATGCTCTTGATCGCTGTGTGGACCATGGCGTTCGTCGTCTGGTTCGGTATTGCTTGCTTGGCGCTGGTCAGCCGCAGCCGGGTTCCCCGCTTCCGCGCGCCGCGGATGCGCCTGTAATTCACTGCTCGCGGGTGCAGAGGCAGGACGTCGTCACCGCCGTACGACCGTCGGTCATCGCTGTCCCGGTACGGGCAATCTGCAGGACCTAAGGGGTGAGCATGCGGAGCGGCTCACCCGCAAACCAGGCGGCGACGTCCTCGACGGCCTCGCGGTAGAAGACCTCGTAGCCCCGTGCGGTGACGTAGCCGAGGTGCGGGGTGAGGACGACGCGGCGCAGCTCCCGCAGCGGGTGGTGACGCGGCAGCGGCTCCTGGTCGAAGACGTCGAGCCCCGCGCCGTGGATCGCACCGCCGCGCAGCGCCTCGACCAGCGCCTGCTCGTCGACGATCGGCCCCCGGCTGGTGTTCACCAGGACCGCCGTCGGCTTCATCAGCGACAGCTCGGGCCGGCCGATCAGCCCGCGGGTCCGGTCCGAGAGCTGCAGGTGGATCGTGACGACGTCCGCCCCGGCCAGGAGCTCCTCCTTCGAGGACGCCCGCCGCACCCCCACCTCGGCGGCACGCTCAGGCGTCAGGTTCTGGCTCCACGCGACGACGTCCATGCCGAACGCCTGGCCGATCTGCGCCACCCGCGATCCCAACCGCCCGAGGCCGATCACACCGAGCGAGCCGCCGGCCAGGTCGAGGCCGACGGTCTGCTGCCACCCGCCGGCGCGGACCGCGGCGTCCTCCTGCGGGACGTGCCGGGCGACGGCGAGGATCAGCGCCCACGTGAGCTCCGCCGTCCCCGACGGGTGCGCGCCCGTGCCGCACACGGTGACGCCCAGCTCGGCGGCGGCCGCGACGTCGATCGACGCGTTTCGCGCGCCGGTCGTCACGAGCAGCCGGAGGTTCGGCAGCCGCTCGAGCAGCGCGCGCGGGAACGGCGTCCGCTCCCGCATCGCGACGATCACGTCGAACGGCTGCAGCCGGCGGACCAGCGCCTCGCGGTCGTCGACGTGGTCGTGGAACTCGACCACGTCGGCCGGCTCGGGCAGCCGAGACCAGTCGGCGTAGGTGGCGGCGGCGTTCTGGTAGTCGTCGAGGACGGCGATCCGGTGCACGCGACGGGTCTACACCCGCGGCCCTACTCGCAGCCGACCCCGTCGCCGTTGCCGTCGAACTCCTCGCGCCAGCCGGGGTCCCCCGGCCGGATCGGGGCGGCGCCCGCCGCGCGGACGTCGTCGCAGTTCGCGTAGACCACGTTCCCCGGGCTGGGCGAAGCCGCACCGGCGACCGGCAGCGGCTCGTCCGGGCAGCCGGCCAGCACGCGGCCGACCGCCTCGTGCTCGGCGGCGGTCATCCAGAGCCCGTAGGTGACCTTCACGGCCACCTGCCGGGCCACGTAGCCGCACCGGTAGGAGCGGTTCGGCGGCAGCCAGGTGGCCGCGTCGCCGTCCCCCTTCTGCTGGTTGAGCGGCCCGTCGACGGCCAGGAGGTTCAGCGGGTCGTTGGCGAACGCCGTGCGCACCTCCGGCGTCCACTGCTGGGCGCCCTTCTGCCACGCGTCGGACAGGGCGACGACGTGGTCGATCTGCACCGCCTCGCTCGTCCCCTCGCCGCGCTGGAAGGCGAGGGTCTCGCCCGAGTAGGGGTCGTGCAGGGTGCCGGTCAGGACGACGCAGTCGTGCGTGCCCGGCCGGAACGTCTCGTCGGCCAGATCGCGGGCCAGGATGTCGTTGCGGGTGTCGCACCCGTTCCGGTCGGTGTCGGCCCACGCGGCGCCGAACTGGTCGCGGTCGTACCCGGTGCGCGGGGCTCGCCCCTTGACCTCGATCGCGGCGAGCGCCTCGAGCGCGGTGCCTGCAGCAGCCGTGGGGCTCGTCGCCGTGTCGTCCGCGACGGCTGTCGGCGCGCTGGTCGGAGGAGCGTCCGGCGTCACGACGGCGCACCCGCCGAGCAGCAGCGCGGCGACAAAGCTGGCCGGCCATGCCTTCAGCGGGTTTCCGTGCACCCCGACCTCGATACCGGATGGGGACCGGCACCCGCGGCACCGACGCGCCGCTGGGAGCGACTGCTACGCGCCGACCGGCGCCGACTCCCGGGCCAGCCATGCCGCGAACTCCGCCGCCGGCACCGGCGGCTGGTGCAGCCAGCCCTGGACGGCGGTGATCCCGGCCCGCCGGACGAAGTCCTCCTGGTCGGGCCGCTCCACGCCCTCGGCCACGGTCTCCAGGCCGAGCCGGTGGGCCATCTGCGCGATGGCCTCGATGACCGCCTGGTCGGCGTCCACGGTCGCCGCGCCGGCGACGAACGACTTGTCGATCTTCACGACGTCGACCGGCAGGGTGCGCAGGGTGGTGAGCGCCGAGTAACCGGTGCCGAAGTCGTCGACGGCGATCCCGACGCCAAGCCCGGCGAGGACGTCGAGGGTGCCCTGCACGGCCGGGGAGTCGAGCACGGTCGACTCGGTGATCTCGATGATCAGCTGCTTGGGCGCCAGCGCGTGCTCGGCCAGGCAGTCGCGGACGACGGCGACGAAGTGCGGGTGCGCGAGCTGCGACGGCGAGGCGTTGACGTGCAGCGCGATGTCGCCGTCGTCCCACGAGGCGACGTCGGCGCAGGCCTGGCGGAGCACCTGCTCGCCGATCGGGATGACGACGCCGGTGTGCTCGGCGACGTCGAGGAAGTCGCCGGGCAGCCGCAGCCCGAGCACCGGGTGCTCCCAGCGCACCAGCGCCTCGACGGCGACGCAGCGGCCGTCGGTGGTGGAGACGATCGGCTGGTAGTGGACGACGAACTGGTCCTCGTCGACCGCGCGCCGCAGCTCCGCCTCGAGTGCCGAGGTGTCCGAGAGCAGGGCCGGCGTGAACGACTGCACCCGGTTCTTGCCCGCCGCCTTGGCCGCGTACATCGCGATGTCGGCGTGCTGCACCACCTGGCTGCCGGTCGTCCCCGGCTGCAGGCGGGCGAGGCCCACGCTGGCGCCCACCTGGGTGCGCCGGCCCTCGAGCATCACAGGCGCCGAGAGCAGCTCGACCAGCCGCTGGCCGATCGCGCCGGCCTCGGACTCGTCGGCGTCGCACAGCAGGACGCCGAACTCGTCGCCGCCGAGGCGCGCGCAGAGGTCCTGCTCGCGCAGCGCGCCGAGCATGCGGGTGGCGACGTGGCGGAGGAGCTGGTCGCCGGCGGCGTGCCCGAGCCCGTCGTTGACCACCTTGAAGTCGTCGAGGTCGAGGAAGAGCACCCAGCTCCGGCCGACCGACGCCCGTGCCGCCTCCTCCAGCGCAGCGGTGAACGCGGCGCGGTTGGCCAGCCCGGTGAGGGCGTCGGTGAGCGCCTGCGCCTCGAGATCGCGGTGCGCCTGGCTGCTGCGCATGGCCAGTGCGACCTGGTTGTTCAGCGACTGCAGCGCGTTCACGGCCTCGCCGGGGACACCGTCCGGCGCCCCGACCAGCATGAACGCGCCCGGGAAGAGCTTCGAGTGCCCCGGGAAGTAGGGCAGCGGGATCCGCAGCCAGCGGCGGGCGACGTCCCCGAGGACGCCGGGTTCGAGGATCTCCTCCACCTCGTTCCCGCCCCCGCGGACGAGGTCGAACGGCAGCGAGGTGAACCCGAGGTCGCCGGTCTGCTCGACCACGCGCAGCGTCCGCTTCTCCACCGCGACGGCGAGGACGCTCAGCCCCGGCGTCCAGCGGGCGACCTCCGCGACGGCGCGCCAGCCCTGGGCGCGGATCGCCTTCGGATCGGTCACGCCGAGGAGGTTGGTGCCCAGTTCCCGCAGCGCGGCGTCACGGCCGCGGGTCTGCTGGCGCTCGAGCATGCCGAGGGCCAGGTGCCGGGCGCCGAGAGCGGTCAGGCCGAGCACCGGCAGCGTGGAGAAGACGGGCGCGCTGTCGGTCACCTCGGGCTGTCCGGGGACGATGCCCCAGATCAGGGGTGCGGTGATCATGGCGGCGGCGATGAGAGCGGCGTGGAAGACCACCCGCCGCGTGCGGTCGTACATGCCGCGGAACCACAGCGCCGGGAACACGACGCCGAAGGCCACCGCGGGCCACGGGCAGGCGAGCGCGAACCCCAGCGTGGCCAGGCCGTCGCAGACGTCCAGCAGTAGCAGCGCGCGGCGCGACCGGTAGCGGTGGGTCCAGATGGCGGTCAGCGTGAGGGTGGAGAGGGCCAGCAGGCCCACGCGGGCGGGCCCGGCCCCGATGAGCGCGCCCGGCACGACGGTGAGCAACGAGCCCAGCGCGATGACGAAGAACAGCCACCGGGTGTAGGCCACCGGCTCGGTGGGGCGCACCAGGAGCCGTCGCACGACGGTGCTGCTCATCTCGGTCCTCGGGTCGGCGACACAGCGCTGTTCGCACCGGTCATCGACCCGTCGGCGGGCCGGCTGGAGAGCGGCCTCACCCGTGCGGGGGTGGCTCCGCGGCTACCCCTCGTGGACGCGGACGAACTCCTCGCCGGTCCAGTGCCAGCGCACGGTGATCGGCACCGACGGCCCGCTGGCGTGGGAGTCGCCGGCCCCGTAGGCCAGCATGGCGGCGACGACGTCGCCGTCCTCGACCGAGAGGCCCTCGGCGTCGTAGAGCGGCGGGAGGTGGACGCCCTCGCGCAGCAGCCGGGGGCTCGGCAGCTCGGCCAGCAGGTCGCCGTCGGCGGTGAAGACCTGGACCTCCTGCACGATGCCGTTGGACGGCTGCGGCGAGCACTCCAGCAGGACGACGGTGTCGTCCTCGCCGTCCCCGTCGACGTCGCCGCTGGTCTCGCCCTCGTACGTCACCTCGTAGTACGCGTAGAACGGCGGCCGCGTGTCGTCGGCGGGGACCCGCGTCGTGCCGTCGACGAGGGAAGCGCGGAAGCCGGCGGGCACGATCCCGTCGCAGGTGATCGTGTAGGCCGCGTTGCGCCAGTCGGGAGCGGGTTCCGTGGCCGCGCCGCCGCCGTCCCGGCTGCCGGCGTCCTGGCCGCTGCACCCGGCGAGGACGGCGAGGACGGCGCCGACGGCGGACCATGCGCGCACTGCCGCTCTGGACATCGGGCCTCACCTCGGCCGGGCGGAGAGACGGGAAGCATCCCTTCCGGAACGAAGCGTCCCACTCCGGGCGACGCCCGCGGCGGGCGCGGAGCGGGGCGGTGTGCGAGCCGGATCGGAAGCACGCCGGATCGACTGCGGACGGTGATGCGGCGGCGGACCATCGCAGCATGGCCGCCGTCCCGATCCTGCTGCTCGACGTCGACGGCGTGCTGAACGCGGCGCGGGAGGAGCTGCCCGAGGGCTGGCGGCGCGGGACGTTCCGCGGGTTCGTGCTGTCGTGGGACCCGACCGTGACCGCCCGGCTGCGGGAGTGGCACGAGTCGGGCCGGGTGGAGATCCAGTGGCTCACCACGTGGACGACGGACGCGGACCGGCTGCTGGCCGAGCCCATGGGCCTGCCGCGGGGGCTGAAGACCCACCACCGCGAGGACGCCGCGCCGGTCGGGTTCCTCGGCCGGCTGACCGGACTGTCGGGGTGGTGGAAGCTGGCCGCCGCCCGCGCGGTCGCCGAGGCCGAGCCGGACCGGCGGATCGTCTGGATCGACGACGACCTGGCCGAGCAGGCCGAGGACACCGGCGAGTGGCTGACCGCCCACCCGCACGTGCTCGTGGTCGCGCCGGACCTGTACGACGGGCTGACCCACGAGCAGCTCGACGAGATCGAGGCCTGGCTCTGACCGACCGCCTCGAGATGCGGAATCTCCGTGACTCGTTACGGTGACCCTCGTCACGTTCCAACGTTGTAAAGGTGACAGGGGGAACGCCGTGTTCACGTCCACCCGCGTCCGAGGTGCCGTCGCGGTCACCGCGACCGCTCTGGGGCTGGCTCTCCTGGCCCCACCGGGCTCCGCGGCCGGGGCGCCGCCGACGGGCCCGGTCGAGCCCACCGCGACCAGCTACACCAACCCGGTCAGCGCGCCCGTGGCCGACACCTACGCCGACCCCGCGGTCATCCGCGGCAAGGACGGCTGGTGGTACGCCTATGGCACCACCGACCCTCTGCGCGAGGGCGACACGGAGCGGCACCTGCTGCCGATCTCCCGGTCGCAGGACCTGGTGAGCTGGGAGTACGTCGGTGACGCCTTCACCGAGGACACCAAGCCGGCCTGGGCGGAGGACACCGCGGGCCTCTGGGCGCCCGACATCCGCTACGTGGACGGGCAGTACCGGCTCTACTACGTCGTCACCGAGACCACCATGTCCGCCGAGACGGGCGACAACGCGATCGGCGTCGCGTTCTCCGACTCCCCCGCCGGTCCCTGGACGGACTCCGGCGACCCGGTGGTCGACCCCCGTCGCGAGGGAGCGAACAACTACCTGTGGACGTTCGACCCGCACCACGTGAGCGGTCCGGACGGCGAGGAGTACCTGTTCTACGGCTCCTACTACGGCGGCATCTGGGTCACCGAGCTGAACGACGACGGCACCGAGGCGGTCGGCACCGCGACCATGGTGGCCATCGACAACAAGTACGAGGGCGCCTACGTCGTCCAGCACGACGGCTGGTGGTATCTGATGGCGTCGTCGGCGAACTGCTGCGCCGGCCCGACCACCGGCTACAGCGTCCACGTCGGCCGCTCGCAGAGCCTGACCGGGCCGTACGTCGACCGCGAGGGCGTGCCGCTCGACCAGTCGCGCGCCGGCGGCACGCCGGTGCTGGCGCAGAACGGCAACCGGTGGATCGGCACCGGCCACAACGCCGTCGTGACCGACCTCGCCGGCCAGGACTGGGCCGTCTACCACGCGATCGACCGCGGCGACCCGTACCTGACCGGCACCGACGGCATCAACGAGCGGCCGATGCTCCTCGACCGGCTCGACTGGATCGACGGCTGGCCGACCGTCCGCGCGGGCGCGTGGGCGTCGGACGACGAGCAGCCCGGACCGGCCACCGGCCCCGTCACCGATTTCAGCGACGGGGTCGACGGCGCGTGGCAGACCGCCGGCGGGTGGCGGACGGTCGAGGACGCGCAGGCCGGGACGTCGCTGGAGACGAAGGGGAACGGCGTCCACACGATCCTCAGCCGTGCCTCGCTGCCGGCCGACGTCCGGGTCGAGGCGGACGTGCGCAGCACCGCCGGGTCCACCGGCGAGTACGGCCTGCTGGCCGGGGGCCGGCACGGTCAGCGCGGCACGATCGAGGCCGTGATCGACCCGGCCGCCGGGACGCTCGTGCTTCGGACGCTCGACGGGAACCGGGTGACCGGCCAGCAGACCGCCCCGCTGCCGCCCGGCTACCAGCACGAGGACTGGCACAGCCTGGTGCTCGAGATCCGCGACGGCGTGGCCACCGCGGAACTGACCCACGCGCGCCTGTTCGACCCGCTCGCCCGGGTCGAGCTGACGGTGCCCGGCGGCGGAGCAGAGGGCCCGGCCGGTGCGACGGCGAGGGGCGAGGGCGTCCAGTTCGACAACCTCTCCGCGCTGCCGGCCGCCGAGCTGGTGACCGAGCGAGTTCCCGGCCCCCAGCCGGGGCAGCTGCTGCCGGAGTACAGCGACGAGTTCGACGGAGCCGCGCTGGCGCCCGGTTGGGAGTGGGTGCGTGAGTCGCAGACTGCCGATGTGGCTGGCGGGCAACTCGTCTGGCCGGTGGAGGCCGCCGACCTGACCGGCAGCGGCAACGACGCCGGCGTGCTCCTGCGGGACGTGCCGGACGGCGACTGGACGGCCGAGACGAAGTTGACCATCGACCTCGGCATCAACGACGTCCGCAACTACCAGCAGGGCGGTCTGATCGCCTACGTGGACGACGACCTCTTCGCGCGGCTGTCGCACGTGGCCATCTGGAACACCCGGCAGACGGAGTTCGGCAAGGAGATGCCCTACGAGGGCCGGCTCTCCTACGGCGGGACGATCGTGGGCCCGCCCGCGGACACGACGTGGCTGCGGCTGACCCACCGGACGGACGAGAACGGCGAGCGCGAGCTGCAGGCGTCGACCAGCACCGACGGCGAGACCTGGGTGCTCGGCGGCGTGTGGACCCTGCCCGCGGGATCCGACCTGCGCATCGGGCTCGTCTCGCACAGCTGGACCAACCCCGCGGATCCCCAGGCGACGTCGCGGTTCGACTACCTCCGCGTCTACGCCGACTGAGTGACGACCGAGGGGGGGGCGCGGGGGGGGGGCGCGGGGGGGGGGGGGCGGGGGGGGGGGGGGGGGGGGGGGGGCGCGGGGCGGGGCGCGG
>NZ_JBJGYZ010000070.1:0-11142 GCF_054050275.1 Geodermatophilus sp. SYSU D00691 | reverse complement strand
CACACACACATGCCACCCGGACCCTCACCGCCCCCAGCCCAGCCCGGTGATGCCACACCGACGTCGTCGGCGATCAACTCGCGCCATCACCCACGGCGCTGGATCAGTTACCCAACACCCTCTGAGGACCCGCCCCCTGATCCCGGGCACCCCGTGCGGAGTCCCACGGCGGCGTTTCCGCGCCGTGGGACTCCGCGTCATTCGGGGAGGAGCACGCCGGGGTTGCAGATGCCGGCCGGGTCGAGGCGCTGCTTGACCGCGCGCAGCACCTCGACGCCCAGCGGCCCGACCTCCCGCTCCAGCCACGGCCGGTGGTCGGCGCCGACGGCGTGGTGGTGGGTGAGCGTGCCGCCCGCGGCCACCAGGGCGTCGGTCGCCGCGCGCTTGGCGGTGAGCCACTGCTGGATCGGCAGCGCGTCGTCGCGGTCGGCGAGCACCGTGAAGTACAGCGAGCCGCCGGTCGGGTAGCCGTGCGAGAGGTGCGTCATCACCAGCGGCCGCGCCCCGTCCCGCGCCAGCGACGCCCGCAGCGCGGCCCGGACGGCGTCGTACACCGCCGGCAGCGCCGTCCACGTGGCCGCCGTCTCCAGCGTCTCCACCAGCAGGCCGCCGTCCATCAGCCGGTCGCGCAGGTACGGGCCGTCGAACCGGTGCGCCTTCCACGACCCGCCGACCCGCTTGCCCAGCCGCACCGCACCGTCGTCCTTGAGCGCCGAGGCGGCCGCGCGCATCCGCGCCTTGACGATCGACGGCAGCCCCTCCCAGCCGACGACCAGCAGGCAGCCGTCGCCGCGGCCGCGGGCCCTGAGCGAGCCGCGCAGCGCCCGCGCCCCGGCGCCGGACGCCATGAGCAGGTTGGCCCGCGTCTCGTCGGCGTCGGAGAGGCGGACGACGTCGGGCAGCAGGTCGTGCCGGGCCAGCCGCTGCAGCGCGGCCAGTCCGGCGGCCCAGGAGCGGAACGACCAGCCCTCGTAGTGCGCCGTCCGCGGCTTCGGGCGGACCCGCAGGGTCAGCTCGGTGATGATCCCGAGCGTCCCCTCCGAGCCGACGGCCAGCCCGAGCAGGTCGGGCCCGGCGGCGGTGGCCGGCGGGTGCCCCAGCCGGAGCACGCCGGTCGGCGTCGCCAGCGTCAGCCCGGCGACCAGGTCGTCGAACCGGCCGATGCCGGTCGACTGCTGCCCGGCCGAGCGGGTGGCGGCGTACCCGCCGAGAGTGGCGAACTCGAAGCTCTGCGGCAGGTGGGCCAGCGTCAGGCCGTGCGGGGCCAGCGCCTCCTCCAGCGCCGGCCCGCGCAGGCCCGGGCCCGCGGTCACCAGCGACGACGGGACGTCGACCGACACCACGCCGGCCATCCGGGAGAGGTCGACCGAGACGCAGGGGCGGTCGTCGGGGTCCGTGCCGGCCAGGCCGCCGACCACGCTGGTGCCGCCGCCGAACGGCACGACGACCACCTGGTGCCGGCTGCACACGGCCAGCAGCGCGGCGGTCTCCTCGGTGCTGCCGGGGGTGACGACGGCGTCGGGGGCGTCGGACGCGTCGCCGCTGCGCCGCCGGACCAGGTCGAGGTAGCTCTTGCCGCCGGCGTGCCGAAGCCGCGTCTCGCGGTCGGTGCGCACGTTGCCCTCGCCGAGCAGCCCGGTGAGCGTGGCGAGCTCCGCCTCGGGCAGCCGGGACGGCGCCAGCGTGACCTCGTCCACCGGCACCGGGGGCGTCGACCGCGGCGTCCACCCGAGCTCGCGGGTGAGGAAGCGGCGGGCCCCCTTGGGCAGCGTCTCCTCCAGGTCGGCGGGGGGCGCGGCGGGAGGCCCCCACCCCTGGATGGTCAGTTCCGGCTGCTCGGGCATCGCTACAGTCTGCCGAGTGCTGCCCGGTGCCCTGAGCCCTGCCCGCCGGGCCCGTGACCTCGAGGCCGTCGCCGGCGGGCGGGTCGACGTGGTGGTCGTCGGCGGCGGCGTGACCGGTGCCGGGGTGGCGCTGGACGCGGCGGCCCGCGGGCTGTCGGTGGCCCTGCTCGAGCGCGCCGACCTCGCGGCGGGCACCAGCCGCTGGTCCTCGAAGCTGGTGCACGGCGGGCTGCGCTACCTCGCCCACGGCGAGCTCGGCCTGGCCCGCGAGAGCGCCCGGGAGCGCGCGGTGCTCATGGGCACGACCGCGCCGCACCTGGTCCGGCCGCTGCCGTTCCTGGTGCCCGACGTCGCCGGGCGCTCGGTCAGCGCGCTGGCCGGGCTGGGGGGTCTGGCCGCCGACGCGATCCGCTCCTCGGTGCCCGGCGGGCGGGGCTCGCTGCCCCCGACGCGCCGGGTCCGGCCGGCCACCGTGGCGCGGCTGGCGCCCGGGGTGCGCCGCGGGCGCGGCGGGGTCGTCTTCTGGGACGGCCAGCTCGCCGACGACGCCCGGCTGGTGGTCGCCCTGGCCCGGACGGCGGCCGCGCACGGCGCGCACGTGCTCACCGGCGCCGCGGTCACCGGGGTGGACGGCGCCGACGTGCACGTCGCCCTGCCCGGCGGGAGGACGGCGACGGTCCGGGCCGGCGCGGTGGTCAACGCGGCCGGCGTGTGGGCGCAGCAGCTGGCGCCGGGCGTGCGGCTGGTGCCCTCGCGGGGGTCGCACCTCGTCGTCCCGGCGGCGCGGCTGGGGTCGCCGTCCGCGGCGCTGACCGTGCCGCTGCCCGGCTCGCGCTCCCGGTACGTCTTCGCGCTGCCGCAGGCGCGCGGGCTGGTCTACCTGGGCATCACCGACGAGCCCGTGGCCGGCCCGCCGGGCGACGAGGACCCGAAACCCTCCGACGCCGAGGTCGCGCAGCTGCTGGGCACCGTCAACCAGGTGCTGGCCGACCCGCTGGAGCGCGCGGACGTGGTGGGCGCCTACGCCGGGCTGCGGCCGCTCGTGCTGCCGGCGTCGGAGGGGACGGGCCCCGGCGACGCCACCGCCGACCTCTCCCGCAAGCACCTGCTGTCGTGGGACGGAGCGGTCCTCACCGTCGTGGGCGGCAAGCTGACCACCTACCGGGCGATGGCCGAGCAGACCGTCGACCAGGTCGTGGCCCGGCTCGGGCGCGGGACGCCGCGGTCGGTCACCGCCCGGCTGCGGCTGGTGGGCGCGGCGCCCCGGCCGGCGCTCGCGCGGGTGGCGGCTCCGCGGCGGCTGGTCGAGCGGTACGGCACCGAGGCGCCGGTGGTCGAGGCGCTGGGCGGCGAGCCGGTGGTCGAGGGCCGGCCGGAGACGGTGGGGGAGCTGCGCTTCGCCGTCCGGGCGGAAGGCGCGCGGACCGTCGCCGACCTACTGGACCGCCGGACCCGCATCGGGCTGGTGCGCGCGGACCGCGCGCGGGCCGCGATGGTCGCCGAGCGGGTGCTCGCCGAGGAGAGCTAGGGCCGCCCCGCGGCGTCCGAGGGTGGGGACGCCGTCATCGCCGTGGCGAACCGGCTCAGCAGGTCGGCGAGGGCGGCGACGTCACCGGCCGTCCAGTCCGCCAGCAGGGTGCCGAGCCGGGCGGTGCGGAACTCGTCCGACGCGAGGACGAGGCGCCGGCCCCCGTCGGTCAGCGACAGGGCGGCGCGCCGCGGATCGGACGGCGAGCGATCGCGCGCGACCATGCCCGCGTCGACCGCCCTCGAGACCAGCCGGCTGGCCGTCGAGTGCGTGACGCCGAGGAAGTCGGCCACCTCCAGCACCCCCGCCCGGCCCGACCCGTGCTCGGCGAGGGCGAGGCACACGAGCAGGGTGGACCCCTCCACCGTGCGGCCCTCGTGCCGTACGCCGGCCGGCGCGTCCCACGCCCGGCGCAGGCTCAGCAGGGCGCGGTCCACCCGCGCCAGGTCCTCCCTGCTCGCCACGGTGGCCACCTCGTCCCTGATGTATGTATCGTACATACATGCCCGCAGTCCTCGTGACCGGATCCTCCGGCAACGTCGGGCGTCCGCTCGTGCAGCGGTTGCTGGCCGCGGGGGTGGCGGTCCGGTGCGCCGACCGCGAGGGCGGCGCGCGAGGTGCGGACGCGGAGCGGGTGTCCTTCGACTTCACCGATCCCGCCACCTGGGACGGCGCCTTCCGCGGCATCACGACGATGTTCCTGGTCCGCCCTCCGGCGCTCGGCAACGTCCGTCGCGACGTGCTCCCGGCCGTGGCGGCGGCCCGGGAGGCGGGGGTGCGGCACGTCGTCTTCCTCTCGCTGCAGGGTGCCGAGCGGCTGCGCGTCGTACCGCACGCGACGGTGGAGGCCTGGCTGCGCTCCTCGGGCATGGGCTGGACCTTCGTGCGGCCGTCGTTCTTCACGCAGAACCTGACGACGACGCACGCCGTCGACGTCCGCGACCGCGACCGGATCGTCGTGCCGGCGGGTGGTGGGCGCACCGCCTTCGTCGACACGCACGACGTCGCCGCGGTCGCCGCTGTCGCGCTGACGGAGCCGTCCCTCCACCGGGCGCGGGCCTGGACGGTGACCGGGCCCGAGGCGCTCACCTACGACGAGGTGGCGGCGATCATGGGGGAGGTCCTGGGCCGCCGGATCACCTACTCGCGGCCGTCGATCCCCCGCTACCTGTGGCACGCCCGGCGGGTGCTGGGCATGTCGCCCGGTCTGGCGGCGGTCACGGCCGCGATCTACACGACCGCCCGCCTCGGTCTGGCGGCCGGCCTCACCGACACGGTCCGGCAGGTCACGGGCAACGAGCCGACGGCGGTCCGCGACACGCTCCGGCGGGAGGCCTTCGCGCTCCGCCGTCCGCCCGCCGACCCGGCGGCGCCCGCCGCCGTACCCGGTCCAGGAGGTACGCCATGAAGGTCGCCGTCCTCGGCGCGACCGGCCGCACCGGTCGCGCCGTCGTCTCCGAGCTGCTCCGCCGCGGCCACGACGTGGCCGTGCTGGCCCGCGACCCGGCCGCGGTCGACGTGGCGGACGGCGCGGTGCGCGTCGTGCCCGGCGACAGCCGCGATCGCGCCGCGCTGGAGGAGCTGGTCGCGGGCGCCGACGCCGTCGTGTCCGCGCTCGGTCCGAGGGCGAAGGACGCCACCCTGCACCGGGACACCGCCGCGGTCCTGATTCCGGTGATGCAGGAGGCCGGGGTGTCCCGCTTCGTGGGCGTGTCGGGTGCCGGTATCGACGTCCCGGGGGACCGCAAGACCCTGCCGCACCGCCTGATCTCGTTCCTGATCCAGCGGCTGGGTGGACCCGTGGTGGCCGACAAGCCGGCGGAGTACGCCGCCTGGGCGGCCAGCGACCGCGACTGGACGCTCGTGCGCCCACCCCGCCTGCTCGACGGCGAAGCGACCGGGACGGTGGCGCACGACGCCCACCGCTCGCCGCGCGGGACCGGCATCCGCCGCGCCGACCTGGCCGCCTTCCTGGTCGACGTGGTCGAGCAGCAGCTCTACCAGCGTCAGGCGCCGCTGGTCGCGGGGGGCCGTCGCGCGTGAGTCGTCCCGAACCGTGAGATCGCAGTTTCACTGTGTGGACTGCATCCGGCAGGCTGAGGTCGTGGACACCTACACGCACGGGCACGCCGACGCGGTGCTGCAGTCGCACCGCTGGCGGACGGTGGAGAACTCGGCGGCGTACCTGGCGCCGCACCTGCGCGCGGGAGTCGACGTGCTCGACGTCGGCTGCGGCCCGGGCACGATCACCGTCGACCTGGCCGTACGCGTGGCGCCCGGTCGCGTCGTCGGGCTCGACGTCTCGCCGGACCCGCTGGCGGAGGCGCGGTCGCTCGCGGCCTCCCGCGACGTGGACGTGACCTTCGCGGTCGGCGACGTCTACGCCCTCGACGCGGCCGACGGCTCGTTCGACGTCGTCCACGCCCACCAGGTGCTGCAGCACCTCACCGACCCGGTGGCGGCGCTGCGCGAGATGGCGCGGGTGTGCCGGCCGGGCGGGCTCCTCGCCGTCCGGGACGTGGACTACGCGACCTTCGTGTGGTGGCCCGACGACGCCGGCCTCGACCGGTGGCTGGACCTCTACCACCGGGTGGCGCGCCGCAACGACGCCGAGCCCGACGCCGGCCGGCGGCTGCTGGCCTGGGCGCACGCCGCCGGCCTGCGCGACGTCACGGCCACGACGTCGGCCTGGTGCTACGCCTCACCCGCCGAGCGCGAGTGGTGGGGGAACTCCTGGGCCGGCCGCGCCACCGCCTCGGCGTTCGCCGAGCAGGCCGTGGCCTACGGGCTGGCCACGCCGGACGAGCTGGACGCGATCGCCGACGCGTGGCGGCGCTGGCGCGACGCCGACGACGGCTGGCTCTCGATGACCCACGGCGAGCTGCTGATCCGCGTCTGAGCGGAGTGGATCCGTGCGGGTGACCCGCCCGGATCCACTCCGGATCAGCCCTGGCGGGCGGCGTTGGCCTGGACGGCGGTGCTCACGTACTGCGCCAGACCCGGCGCGACCTGCTCGTAGTGGGCGGTGAACCGCTCGTCCTCGACGTACATGCGGCCCAGGCCGGCGTGCATCTCGGGCGGGCAGTCGTAGAACCACCGGCTGATCTGCTGCCGGTGCGCCTCGGCGACGTCCATCGCCTGCTCCGAGTCGGCCGGGACGCCGGACCGCATGGCCTCGGCGAAGCGCCGCTCGACGTCGGCGCCCTCCTCCTTGATCCGCAGCCAGTCGTCCTTGGTGTACGACTTCGTGCGGCGCTGCGACTCCTTGTACGCGTCGGTCTCGCCCCAGCGCTCCTGGACCTCCTCCTCGTACTGGGCGGGGTCCTGCTCGCCGAACACCTCGAACCGCTCCTCGGGGGTCAGGGAGATCCCCATCGTGCGTGCCTCCATCTCCTTCTCCACGGCCGCGACCATCTGCTGGGTGCGCGCCAGCCGGTCCCGGAGCAGCGCGAGCTGCCGGCGCAGGTGCGCCACGGGATCGGCGGCCGGGTCGTCCAGCAGGGTCGCGATCTCCTCGAGGGGGAACCCGAGCTCGCGGTAGACCAGCACCTGGTGCAGCCGGTCCAGGTCGGACGGCGTGTAGCGGCGGTAGCCCGCCGCGGTCCGCTCCGACGGCGAGAGCAGGCCGATCCGGTCGTAGTGGTGCAGCGTCCGCACCGTCACGCCGGCCAGCGCGGCGACCTCGCCCACGTTCACCGGGTCCTCCCTCCGTTGACGGGACCGAGGCTGCGGCCTGACGCGACGTCAGGGTCAAGCAGCTTTCCGCAGCATGCGCCGGGCCGGCCGGCATGGGCGAGAAGGAAGTCCTGCTCCGGTACCTGCGCCAGCGGCGCCGGGCCCGCATCGAGGCCGCCGCCGGCACCTCCGCCGCGCCCGAGGCAGCCGTGCAGGAGAGGATCGCGACCATGGCTGACGACGACGTCTCCCCCGAGGACCCGTTCGAGCGCTCGCGCGTGGCGGTGCGGGACGCCGAGATGGCCTACGTCGAGGTGGGTGAGGGGCAGCCCGTCGTCTTCCTGCACGGCAACCCGACGTCGTCCTACCTGTGGCGCAACGTGATCCCGCACGTGCAGGGCCTCGGCCGCTGCCTGGCGCCCGACCTGATCGGGATGGGGGAGTCGGCCAAGCTGCCCGACCCCGGCCCGGGCACCTACTCCTTCGCCACGCACGCCGCGTACCTCGAGGCCTGGCTGGACGCCGTGGTGCCCACCGGCCGGATCACCTTCGTGCTGCACGACTGGGGCTCGGCGCTGGGGTTCGACTGGGCGGCCCGCCACCCGGATCGCGTGCGCGGGATCGCGTTCACCGAGGCGATCGTCACGCCGATCGTCTGGGCCGACTGGCCCGAGGGCGGACGGCGGATCTTCCAGGCGATGCGCGGGCCCGACGGCGAGCGCAAGGTGCTCGACGAGAACGTCTTCGTCGAGCGGATCCTGCCGGCCTCGGTGGCGCGCGGGCTCTCGGCCGAGGCGCACGAGCGGTACCGGGCGCCGTTCCGGTCGCGGGAGGACCGCTGGCCCACGCTCGAGTGGCCGCGGCAGATCCCGATCGAGAATGTGCCGCCGCGGGTCCGCGACGTCGTCTCCCGGTACGGGCAGTGGCTGCGCACCAGCGACGTCCCGAAGCTGTTCCTCAACGCCGAACCCGGCTTCCTCCTGGTGGGGCGGCCGCGGAACGTCGTCCGCAAGTGGCCGGCGGTGACGGAGGTGACCGTGCCGGGGTCGCACTTCGTGCCCGAGGACTCGCCGCACGCCATCGGCCGCGCCCTGGCGGGATGGCTGCGCGGGCTGGGCTGATCACGGGGAGGGTGACACTGGAGGCGTGACCGCCTCCGACCTGCGCGCCGACTGCAGCGCCTGCGCGGGGCTGTGCTGCGTCGCGCTGCCGTTCGCGCGGTCGGCCGACTTCGCCCTGGACAAGCCCGCCGGCTCGCCGTGCCCGAACCTGGGCGCGGACTTCCGCTGCGGCATCCACGCGCAGCTGCGCGAGCGCGGCTTCGCCGGCTGCACCGTCTTCGACTGCCAGGGCGCCGGGCAGAAGGTCACCCAGCTCACCTTCGGCGGCCGGGACTGGCGCACCGACCCCGGGACGGCGCGGCAGGTGTTCGCCGTCTTCGCCGTCGTGCGGCAGCTGCACGAGCTGCTGGCCCTCCTCGCCGAGGCGCTCGTGCTCGACGCGGCGCGGACGTTGCACGTGGAACTGCGTGCCGCCTACGAGGAAGTGGACGCGCTCACCCGCGGCAGCGCCGAGGAGCTCGAGCGCTGCGACGTCGGCGCCGTCCGGGCCGGGGTGGGCGAGCTGCTGCTCCGGACGAGCGAGCTGGCCCGGGCAGGGCTGCGCGGGCGCGAGCACCGCGGCGCCGACCTGATGGGGCGGCGGCTGCGCCGGGCCGACCTGCGGGGCGCCGACCTGCGCGGCGCCTACCTGATCGGCGCCGACCTGCGCGACGCCGACCTCCGCGCGGCCGATCTCGTCGGCGCCGACCTGCGCGGGGCGGACCTGCGCGGCACCGACCTCACCGGCGCGCTGTTCCTCACCCAGGCGCAGCTGGACTCGGCCCGCGGTGACGCGAGCACCCGCCTGCCCGGCCACCTGCGCCGTCCCCTGCACTGGGCCGTCACGAGAAGAGCAGGAACAGCAGCACCGCGTTGAGCGCGATGATCACGGTCGCGACGACGGCGGCGGCCACCGTCGTGCGGCGCTGGTTGACCAGCTCGCCCATCACGTCGCGGCGGCGGGTCAGCAGCAGCAGCGGCACCAGCGCGAACGGGATGCCGAAGGACAGCACCACCTGCGAGACCACCAGCGCCCACGTGGGCTCGACGCCCAGCGCCAGGATCGCCAGCGCGGGGAAGATGGTCAGCGCCCGGCGGAGGAACAGCGGGATCCGCCGCTCCAGGAACCCCTCCATGATCACCTGGCCGGCGTAGGTGCCCACGCTGGTGGAGGCGAACCCCGAGGCGAGCAGCGCCAGCGCGAACAGCAGCGCCGCCGAGCCGTCGAGGGCGCTGCCGAAGCCGGCGTGCGCGCCCTCGAGCGTGTCGGTCCCCGCCATCGACGAGCCCGCGAACAGCGCGGCCGCCACGATCAGCATCGAGGCGTTGACCAGCCCGGCCAGGCTCATCGCCGCGGTGACGTCCATCCGCTGCGCCCGCAGCGCCCGGCGCCGCTGGCCGACCGTCGTCGCCGTCGTGGTGCTCGGGACGAGGGCCGAGTGCAGGTAGATCGCGTGCGGCATGACGGTGGCACCGAGGATGCCGGTGGCCAGCACCAGGCTCGCCACCCCGTCGAAGCGCGGCACCAGGCCGCCGGCGACCGACGCCGGGTCGATGTCCACCCGCAGCACCAGCAGGAGGAACGCGACCAGGATGACGGCGAAGAACACCGTCACCGCGCCGATGTAGCGGCGGTCGCCGCGGGTCTGCAGCGCGAGCAGGAGGAACGCGACCGCCCCGGTGAGGACGCCGCCGGTGAACAGGTCCAGCCCGAAGAGCAGGTGCAACGCGATCGCGCCGCCCATCACCTCGGCGAGGTCGGTGGCCATGGCCACCAGCTCCGCCTGCACCCACAGGCCGAGCACCACCGGCCGGCGGTACCGCTTGCGGCAGTTCTGCGGCAGGCTCAGCCCGGTCGCCAGCCCGAGCTTGGCCGACAAGCTCTGCACGAGCATCGCCATGAGGTTGGCCGAGACGATCACCCACAGCAGCAGGTAGCCGTACTGCGCGCCGGCCGAGACGTTGGTCGCGAAGTTGCCGGGGTCGACGTAGGCCATCGCCGCGACGAAGGCCGGCCCGAACAGCGCCAGCCGGCGCCGGCGGGTCGCCCGGACCGCCGCGTCCTTCTCCAGCACGGTCAGACCGCCTTAGGTTCGGGGACGTGAGCGAGGGTCCGCGCGGCTGGGGCGCGCCCCTGCACGCGGCCGTGCTGGACGCGACCGGTGTCGGCCGCGGCACCACGCTGCTCGACCTCGGCTGCGGCCCCGGGCTGTTCGCCCGCGCGGCGGCCGACCGCGGCGCGGTGGTGACCGGCGTCGACGCCGACCCGTCGGCGGTGCGGGCCGCCGCGGCCGAGGTGCCCGGGGGCACGTTCCTCGTCGGCGACGCGGCGGCCCCGCCGGCCGGCCCGTTCGACGTCGTCGCCGCGGTGCAGCTGCTCGCGCACGTCGCCGACCCGGTCGCGGTGCTCGCCGCGGCCGGGCGGGCCGGCGCGGTCGTCGCCGTCACCACCTGGGGTGCCGAGGAGGAGTGCGACGTGCGGGTGTTCGGCGAGGCGCTCGCCCCGTGGCTGGGACGGCGACCACCGGCTCCCGCGGTCGACGTGCGGGCGCTCGCCGAGCGGGCCGGCCTGGTGGTCGAGCGGTTCGACGAGGTGGTCTGCCCCTTCGACTACGCCGGCGACGACGCGCTGGTCGGCCCGCTCCTCGGGTCCGGTCTCGGCCGCGCGGTGGCACGGCGGGTGGGCCCCGACGCCGTGCGGGCCGCCGTCCTGGAACGGTGCCGGCCTTTCCGCACGGCGATCGGGACCTACCGGCTGCGCAACCTCTTCCGGGTCCTGGTCGCCCGCCCCGCCCCGCCGCTCAGCCGGTGCCCGCCGCGTGCGCATATCGGGTCTTGAGGAAGCTCCGGCAGAACTCCCCGTTGGTCTCGATGCCCAGCCTGGTCAGCCGGGCCCGGGGGGGGGGGGGGGGGGGGGGGGGGGGGGGGGGGGGGGGGGGGGGGGGGGGGGGGGGGGGGGGGGGGGGGGGGGGGGGGGGGGGGGGGTGGGGGGGGG
>NZ_JBJGYZ010000069.1:0-12525 GCF_054050275.1 Geodermatophilus sp. SYSU D00691 | reverse complement strand
TCATCGATCCAGACGTAGAGTCCGGTCAGGAGGGTGTTGAGGTCTGTCGTCACAACCAGAGCCTGAGCACCCTCCGCCCTGTCTTACAGGCCTGTGCCTCTCCGGGCGTTAGGACTTACTCGTCTAGCTCCTGGGTGACCCCCCGAGCGGGGATGTGTCCGCGTGGTCGCCGACGGCGACGACGAGCCCGGCACCGGGTGACATGCGCCTCGGTTCTGCCCGCCGGAGTGCCGGAACCGTCGTCCTGCCCGGGATCATCGACGACGTGGCATACGAGATGCGGGACAACCACGTGCAGGAGCCCGACGAGGCCGGTGCCGCCGACAAGGCCCCGGAGGTCGAGCCCGGCAAGATCTTCGAGGACGCGATGAGCCGGATCGAGTCGATCACCCAGGAGTGGGCCGAGGTGGTCCGGAGCGCGCAGCGGTAGCTCGGCCGGGCGCTCACGGCGGCTGCGCGCCGGCCACCCCGGCCACCACGGCGGCCGCCGCGTGGCCGGTGCGGACGGCGTCGAGCACCGGCGCGCCCGCCCGCCATCCGGCGAGCACTCCCGCGGCGAAGGCGTCGCCGCAGCCGGTCGTGTCCCGCACCGGCACCGGCTCGACCGGCACCTGCCAGCTGCCCCGCCGCGTGCGCACGGATGTCGGCCGCGGACCGTCGTGCACCAGGACGAGCTCAGGCGCCCAGCCGGGCAGGTCGCCGGCCAGCCCGAGCGCCCCCGCCTCGGCCGCGTTGCAGAACAGGACGTCGGCCCGCAGCGCGGCGAGCAGCTCGACGTAGTTCCCGGCGCGGTAGATCCGGGTCGCGGCCGCGACGTCGGCGCAGACCGGTACGCCGACGGCGCGGGCGAGCGCGGCCGCCGTCCGCAGCGCCTCGGGGTAGCGGAACAGGTCGTAGCCGTCGAGGTGGACGACGGCGGCATCGGCCAGCCACTCGCGTGGGACGTCCGCCGGCCCCAGCCCGCCCTCGCCGCCGTCGGACAGCAGGGTGCGCTCGCCGTCGGGGTGGACCAGCACCGTCGACACCGGCGTCCGACCGCGACGCACCACCGCGATCTCGATCCCGCGCGCGGCCAGCCCGGCCAGCAAGCCGTCCGCGATCGAGTCCGCGCCCGCCCAGCCGGCCAGCCGCGCCGGCACCCCCAGCCGGGCCAGATTCGCCGTCACGTTGGCCGGCGCGCCGCCCGCCGTCGTCGTCCGGACCACCCGCTGCTGCCCACCGACCACCAGCGGTTCCGGCAGCGACAGCACCTGGTCGGCCACCAGCTTGCCGAGCACCACCACCGGCCCCGGACCCGCCGCACGCGGCCAGCGGGGGAGGTCGTCGGTCACGGGGGCAGCGTGCCCGGTTTCTGTGCCGACGCTTCATCCTGCGGTCGAGAAGGCGGGGCAGGGATGCCGTCCCCGGCGCGGGCGCGGGCCGCGGCGACCAGCACGCGCGGGCTCACCAAGGCGATCGGCCGCTGGAGCATCCCGTACACCTGGAAGAAGACGTCGGCCACGTGCGGGTCCTCGCTCGCAGCCAGCCCCAGCCGGTCGAGGAAGCGGTACTGGGCGCGCAGGACGGCGTTCGCGCGCATGCCGGTGGTCGTGGGGAAACGCAGGTCCTCGCCGGTCGACTGCCCCCAGGGGGCGGCCACGACGCGGGCGAGCCTCCGCTGGAACCGGTCGGCCAGCCCGTCGAGGTCCGTCGACCGGCGGAGGCAGGCGTCCAGGGTCTCGGCCGCCAGGGCCGCGACGGTGATCCCCTGCCCGTAGATCGGGTTGAAGACGCACGCCGCGTCGCCGAGGACGACGAACCTCCGAGGACGGCGCCGCATCCGCTCGAAGTGCCATCTCCGGTTGCTCGTGCCGTGGTGGACCCTGATCGGCGACACCGGTTCGGCGTCCTCGATGGCCTGGGCGATGGTCGGATGGCGGAGGCTGCGTGCATAGTCCAGCCAGCCGTCCTCGTCAGCCGGCGCCCGCTCACCGCCGACGCCCGTCATCGTGACCAGCCACCGATCTCCCTCGATCGCGAACAGCGAGCCGCTGCGCCGGATCGACGGGGCGTGCGTGGTGAGGAGCACCGCCGTCCAGTCGGCGGCGAAGCCGTCCGGGATCCGGAAGATCCGGCTGCTGTAGGTGGTGCGGGAGTCGACCTCGTCCCGTGGGGGTGGGGCGTAGCCCAGGTCCGTCAGCCAGGTCGCGGCCCGTGATCCCCGCCCGGATGCGTCGACCACGAGATCCGCCTCGAGGGCGACGGGATCGGTCGGTGCGGCGACAGGGCGGGCGGTGACCCCGGTGACCACCTCGCCGGCCTCTGCGGTCTGCAGCGCCGTCACGTCGTGGCCGTCGTGAAGGGTGACCCCGGAGAGCTGCCGCAGCCGACGGCGCACGGTCGCCTCCAGCAGCGGGCGGCCGGCCGAGAGCGCTTCCCAACCCCGTGCTCGGCGGTCCACCCAGCCTTGCGGGGTGAGCATGAGGAGGTCCGCGGGCAGGCGCATCGGAACGGCCCCGGCCGCGCGCAGCTCGTCGCCGTAGCCCGGGAACAGCCGTTCGATGATCAGACGGCCGCGGCCCAGCACCAGGTGCGGCTGCCATCCCTGCGGCACGCCCCTGCGTGGCTCCGGTCCGTCGGGGAGGTGGTCGCGCTCCACGACGACGACCTCCGGGAAGTGGTCGGCCAGCACGCGCGCGGCCAGCAGACCAGCCATGCTGCCGCCCACGACCACGGCCCGCGCGGCTGTCGACGTCGTTCCGACCACCGCTCCTCCTCCCGCGGTCGGAAGAGCCGCCACGGACGGGCTCCGACCGCTGGAGACCAGCATGACGGTCACCGGGCTGAAGTGACGAGGGAGCGCGGCCGGCCAGCCGCCGCGCACATGCACGAGTTCGGTCGTGGGACGAGTGGGACACATGCGGCCGCTCTCGACCCGAAACCCCGGGTTGAGTCACTCAACCGTGACATCGTCCGCCGGACGCCGAACCAGTCGGCCGCGGCGGGGCGCGGCCGGGAGCGCAGAGGAGCCGTCGTGACCGTCGCTGTCATCGACGTGGAGACCACGGGGCTGTCGCCGAGGACGGACCGTGTCGTGGAGCTGGGCGTCGTCCTGCTGGACGACCGCGGCGAGGTCGAGGCGGAGTTCGAGACCCTGCTCGACCCGGGCCGGGATGTCGGCCCGACCCACCTGCACGGCATCCGCGCCGCCGACGTCGTCGAGGCGCCGACCTTCGCCGACGTCGCGCCGTACCTGCGCTCGCTGCTCGACGGCCGGGTCGTCGTTGCCCACAACGCGCTGTTCGACCTGCGCTTCCTGGCCCGCGAGCTCGGCCGTGCCGGTCTGCCGGTCGAGCTGCCACCGACCCTGTGCACCATGCGGCTGGCGCCGCTGTTCTTCGGCCCGGGTACCCGCTCGCTGCAGGCGCTGTGCGACTTCGTCGACATCCCGCTCGAGCACGGCCACGCGGCGCTGCACGACGCCCGCGCCACCGCCGAGCTGATGCTGCACATGCTCTCCTCCCACCTCGGCGACGGCTCTCTCGCCGGCGCCGGCGTGCGGGTGCAGTTCGAGGACGACGGCAGCTACCGCGGCTTCGAGGCGCTCGACGCGTCCTGGACCGAGCTCGTCGGCCTGGCCGGCACACCCGGCGAGCCGGTCGCGCCCTGCCCCGCCCTGCCAAGGGACGCCGCCACCGCTGCCACCCGGCAGCGGGACGGCTACCTGGGCGGCCTCGTCGCCGCGCTGCCCGCGCTGGAGGACGCGCCGCCGAGCATGGCGCCGTACCTCACGGTGCTCGACCAGGTGCTGGAGGACCGGCTGGTCAGCGTTCCCGAGGGGGAGACCCTCATGGCGCTCGCCGCCGAGCTGGGCTGCGGCCGCGACCACGTCCTCACCGCACACCGGCTCTACCTCGACGCGCTGGCGACCGCGGCCTACGCGGACGGCATCGTCACCCCGGAGGAGCGCGCCGACCTCGAGCGGGTGGCCACCCTGCTCGGGCTCGGCAGCCGCGACGTGGCACTGGCCATGACCATCGTGCGGAGCGGCGCGAAGGTCTCCTTGCCGCGACGGGACAACGCGTTCCTCCCGCCCGGCACGAAGATCGTCTTCACCGGCGCGATGCGCCGCACCCGGGACGACCTCGAGCAGGCAGCGCGCGACGCCGGGCTGGTGCCGACGTCGTCGGTGTCGAAGCAGACCGGCGTCCTGGTCTGCGCCGACCCGCACTCGCAGTCGGGCAAGGCGTCCAAGGCCCGAGCGCTCGGGATCCGGGTCATCAGCGAAGCGGTCTTCTGGGAGTCGCTGTCGGGGGTGCGCCCGTGACCGCGCGGCTGTTCCCCGACCAGCCGCGGTACGGGTCACGCTCGGAGGAGCTGTTCGTCCGCACGCTGCAGGAGCAGCTGCCCGACGACGCCGTCCTCTTCTGCAACCTCCGCTTCAGCGACGGCAGTCAGGACCGCGAGGCCGACGTGGTCGTCGGCTGGCCCGGGGTCGGGATCGCGGTCGTCGAGGTCAAGGGCGGCAGCGTGTGGCTGGACCGGGGCGGGTGGCGCCAGGCCTGGGACGGCGGCGAGCGCGCCATCCACCCCGTCGGCCAGGCGGTCGCCTGCAAGTACCTGCTGTGCGAGTACCTCGCCGACCACCCCCGCTGGACCGCCGGCCGTCCCCGTACCGCACACCTCGTCGCGCTGCCCGCCACCACGCTGCCGGACGCCTTCGTCGCCCCGGGCCTGGCCCGCTGGATGGCGCTCGACAAGAGCGATGTCCCGCACGCCGCCGCGCGGATCCGGTCGGCACTGGAGAAGGTGCGCGACGAACCCGAGCCCCCGCTGGCCGAAGACATCGAGGAGTTGGCCGACTGCCTCGCCGGGACGGCGATCCCGCAACAGCACGTCGTGGCCGAGCTCGCCGAGCGGGAGGCCGCCTGCGACCTGCTGACCCAGGACCAGGCGAAAGTGCTCGACATGCTCGCGGCCTTCCCGCGGGTCGAGATCCAGGGTGGCGCCGGCTCCGGCAAGACCTGGCTGGCCGTGGAGAAGGCCCGTCGGCTCGCCAAGGAGGGCAAGCGGGTGGCGCTCATGTGCTACTCGCGCGGGCTGGCGGAGTTCCTCAAGCGTCGCGTGGAGACGCTGCCGAAGAAGCAGCGGCCCGACTACGTGGGCACGTTCCACTACCTCGGCATCGGCTGGGGCGTGCCCCAGGGCTCGGACGACGACAGCCCCTACTGGGAGGAGTTCCTCCCGGCGCGCATGGTGTCGCTCGCCGCTGACCTGCCCGACGAGCGCAAGTTCGACGCCATCGTCATCGACGAGGGCCAGGACTTCGCGCAGAGCTGGTGGGACGCCGTCCTCGCCGCGCTGCGCGACCCGGAGGCGGGCTGCCTCTACGTGTTCTCCGACGAGGGACAGCGGATCTTCGCCCGGCAGGGCCGGCCGACGGTCGAGCTGATGCCCATCCCGCTCACCGAGAACCTGCGCAACACCAAGCAGATCGCCGGCACGTTCTCGAGTTTCGTCCCGGGGATGAAGGTCCGCGGGCAGTCAGGGGTGCCGGTGCGGTTCGTGCAGTGCAGCACCGAGGACGCCGTCGGGGTCGCGGATGACGTCGCAGCCGACCTGCTCGACGAGGGCTGGCCGCCCGAGGCGGTCGCGCTGCTGACGACGCACCGCCGCCATCCCGTCCAGGCCGAGCGGCAGGCCGAGGGCCAGGACGCCTACTGGGCGACGTACTGGGACGACGAGGACCTCTTCTACGGTCATGTGCTCGGCTTCAAGGGGCTCGAGCGGCCGGCCGTGGTGCTCGCGGTCAACGGCTTCCGCGACGAGGCGCGTGCCCGGGAGATGCTCTACGTCGGCCTGTCCCGCGCCCGTGACCTGCTCGTCGTCTGCGGCGATCTGGAGCTGATCCGTCGGGTCGGGGGAGAGGCGGTCGTCCGACGGCTCACGGGCTCGGGCGCATGACGCCGTCCGCACAGCTGATCGCCGAGACGATCGGGGAGTACGTCGCCGCGTCCGCCGAGCGTTGCGCGTCGGCCGCCAGGACGCCTACCAGGGGACCGCAGCGCGCTGCAGGCGCTCGGAGATGGGCGCGACGTCGTCGAGCCGTCCGGTCGCCACCGCCATCACCAGGTCGTAGGCGTCCTCGTTGGACAGCGTCAGTCGCAGGCCGTTGAGGCCGTAGAAGGCGATCGTCGCGGCCAGGGCGAGCCGCTTGTTCCCGTCGACCAGGGGTTGCGTGCGGGCGAGCGAGTGCATCAGGGCGGCCGCCTTGTCGTGCACCGACCGGTACGCGTCCTCGCCGAACGCCGTGGAGCGCGGTCTCGCCGCCGCGGACTCCAGGAGCCCGATGTCCCGCACGTGCACGTCGCCCAAAGTCCGGTGCGCGACGTGCAGCAGGTCCTCCAGGTCCAGGTGGATCACTGACCGAGCCGCTCCAGCGCCTCGGCGTAGCGGGGCAGTTCCTGGTCGAGCACGCGATCGAGCAACTCGCGCTTGCTGGTGCGCTCGATGTAGTCGCGTACCGCCTGCCGGGCGACTTCCTGCATCGATCGCCCCTCCAGCTGAGCCCGGCGGCGCAGGGCTTCGGCCTCCTGGTCGTCGAGGCGCAACGTCATGGCCATGGTGACGATGGTATCGCTGGTGATACCTGAGGTCCGTCCTGGCCGGTCTCCCGGTCCACCGACGCACGGACAAGGCGGTCCGGGCGCAGGCCGAGGCCGAGCCTGAGCAGCACGCTGCGCAGAGGCAGGCCATGGCTGCGCAAGCACAGGCACAGCTCGCCGCCACGTACCAGCTGCAGAACCAGGCGGCTCAGCAGGCACAGCTGGCCGCGCTCCAGCAGGGTCAGCGCGCGCTGCCGCCCCAGCAGGCTCCATCGGCCGGTTGGTACCCGGACCCGCAGGGCGACGCCGGCCTCATGCGCTGGTTCGACGGCTTCCGGTGGACGGAGCACACCCGGCCTCGGCCGCTAGGGATGAGACTGCGGAGCCCGGCTGACCCGCCGGGCGCGACCAGACGTCGACCGGGTTGCGACCGGCCGGCGCCAGGCTCGGACCCGTGTCGTCCGGTCGTGTTCGGACCTACCGTTTCCCGGTGGAGTTCGCCGTCCTCGGCCCGCTCCAGGTGGTCGGGCCAGAAGGGCCAGTCGACGTCGTCGGCGCCAAGGAACGCGCCCTGCTGGCCCACCTCGTGGCCGCCCACGGCCGGATGGTCTCCACCGAGGAGCTGATCGACAACCTCTGGGGCGAGCAGCCCCCGCGGACGGCGACCAAATCCTTGCAGAACTACGTGCTGCGGCTGCGCAACGTCCTCGAGCCCGACCGCGACGGCCGGCCGCACATCCTGGTCACCGACAGCCGGGGCTACCGGCTCGCCGTCCCCGACGAGGCGGTCGACGCCCGCCGCTTCGCCACGCTCGTCGACCTCGGCCGGCAGGCGCTCGCCGACGGACGAGCCGAGGCGGCCGCATCCACCCTCACCGAGGCGCTCGCCCTGTGGCGCGGACCCGCCTACGCCGGCCTGCCCGACCGGGCCTGCGGGGGCGAGGCGCGGCGGCTGGAGGAACTCAAGCTCGTCGCCGTCGAGGACCGGATCGCCGCCCAGCTCGAGCAGGACCAGGAGCGGGAGGCGGTGCCCGAGCTCGAGCAGCTGGTCCACGAGCACCCGATGCGCGAGCGGCTCTGGTACCTGCTGGTCCTTGCGCTGTACCGCTCCGGCCGGCAGGCCGACGCGCTGGCCACGTACAGCCGTGCCCGCGAGGTGCTGCTCGCCGAGCTCGGCGCCGACCCGGGGGAGGAGCTGCGCCGGCTGCACGCCCAGGTGCTGGCGCACGACCCGGCCCTGCGCCCCGCCCGCCCTGCGCCGCGCCTGCCCGGCCCCCTGCGCCGACCACCCGGCCCCCTCGTCGGCCGCGACGCCGAACTCGAGGCCCTCCGCGATGCCTGGGAGCGGACCCGGCACGGCACGGCGCAGACCGTCGCGCTGCGCGGCCCGCCCGGCGCCGGCGCGCGCCGGCTCGCCGCCGAGCTCGCTGACGTCGTCGCCGGGCAGGGCTTCCCCGTCGAGTACGTGACGTCACCGGTCGAGCTGCTGCCGCCGGCGACCGTGCCCACGCTGACCGTCCTCGACGGGGTCGACCCGGCAACCGTCGGCGGCGGCCCGCGGCTGCTGCTGGTCGTCCACGGGCGCGCCGACGCCGTCCCGGCCGACGCGCTGACCGTCCCGCTCCCGCCCCTCGACGCCGACGACGTCCGCCGGCTGCTCGACCCGTACCTGCCGTCCCCGCCCGACGACGACGCCGTGCGGCGGGTGCTGCGCGACACCGGCGGGGTTCCCGGCCGCGTGCACGACGCGGCGCTGGCGCTCGCCGGCCGCCGGATCCACGAGAAGGTCAGCGACGCCGCCGTCCGCACCACCCGAATGCAGACCGCCCTGGTCGCCGCACGCGAGTCGCTGACCGAGGGGGTCGCCGAGTTCGGCGGGCACCTGGAGCGGTCGCGCCCGGCACCGGCCGACGTCTGCCCGTGGAAGGGGCTGGTCTCCTACGAGGTGGCCGACGCCCCCTGGTTCGCCGGCCGCGAGCGCCTGGTGGCCGAGCTGCTGGCCCGGGTCGCGTCCGCACCGCTGCTGGCCCTGGTCGGCGCCTCCGGCAGCGGGAAGTCCTCGCTGCTCCGCGCCGGCCTGCTGGCCTCCCTGGCCGCGGGCGCCCTCCCCGGCAGCGACCGGTGGCCGCAGTTCGTGCTGCGCCCCGGCCGGCACCCGCTCCGCGAGCTGGTCCGCATCACGCTGGACGGGCGGCAGAAGACCAGGGACGACGTCGCCGACCTCCTCGAGCAGCTGGTCTTCGACGACGACGCCCGGAGCGGCGTCGTCCTCGTCGTCGACCAGCTCGAGGAGGTCTGGACGACGTGCCCCGACCCGGCCGAGCGCACGGCGTTCCTCGACGCCCTGGCAGAGCTCGTCACGGCCGACCAGAGCTGCCGGGTCGTCCTGGCGGTGCGCGCCGACTACGTGGCCGAGCTGGCCGACCACCCGTCCCTCGCCCGCGCGCTGACCGACGCCACCGTCCTCGTCGGCGCCCCCAGCGAGGCCGAGGTCCGCCGCGCCGTCGAGCACCCCGCCGCCCGCTCGGGTCTGGTCCTCGACACCGGCCTGGTCGACGCCCTCGTCTCCGACGCCGGTGCCGAACCCGGCGTGCTGCCGCTCCTCTCCACCGCGCTCACCGAGCTGTGGGAGCACCGGGACGGCGACCGCCTCACCCTGGCCGCCTACGTCGGCGCCGGCGGCCTGCGCGGAGCCGTCGCCCGGATCGCCGAGCGCGCCTACCTGGCGCTCTCACCCGAGGACCAGGCGGCCGCGCGGGTCCTGCTGCTGCGGCTGGCCGGCCCGGGGGAGGCCGACGCGGCCACCCGGCGCCGGGTCCCGCTGGCCGAGCTGCGCACGCTGCCTAACCCGCGGGTCCCCGCCGTCGTCTCCCCGCTGGCCGACGCCCGGCTGCTCAGCCTCGGCGCCGGGCACGTGGAGGTCGCGCACGAGGCGCTTTTCCGCGAGTGGCCGCGGCTGGCCGGCTGGCTGGCCGAGGACGCCGAGGCCCGGGCCGTGCAGCGGCGGCTGGTCGTGGCCGCCGCCGAGTGGGACGCCGGCGGGCGCGAGGACGCGCAGCTGTGGCGCGGCAGCCGCCTGGTCGCCGGCGCCGACTTCGCCGCCGCCCACCCCGACGAGGTCACCGACGTCGAGCGGGCCTTCGTCGAACGCGGGCTGGCCCAGCAGGACGCCGAGCGGCGCGACGCGCAGCAGCGGGCGGCGGCGGTGGCCCGGCAGAACCGCCGGCTGCGCTTCCTGCTCGGCGGGCTGGCGGTCGTCCTGGTGGCCGCCCTCGTCGCCGGCGTCCTCGCCGTCCGGGCCGAGGACCGCGCCGGGCGCGAGGCCACCACCGCGCAGGCCCGCGCCCTGGCCGCGAGCTCCACCGCTGTCGTGCCCCAGGACGCCGAGCTCGCCGTCCTGCTCGCCCTGGAGGCCGTGGACCGCGCCCGCCCGGTCGGCGGGGTGGCGCTGCGCGACGCCACGGAAGCCCTGCACGGCGCGCTGGCGTCGTCCCGCATCCTCTCCGTCCTCGACGGCGCCGGCGGTGCCGCGGACTGGAGCCCCGCCGGGGGCAGCTACGCCGTCAAGGGCGCCGACGGCAGCGGGGTGGTCGAGATCCGCGACGCCGTGACCGGGGACCTCACGCACAGGTGGGTCGCGCACGAGCCGGACCTCTTCGACCTGGCCTACAGCCCGGACGGCGCACTCCTCGCCACCGCCGGCTTCGACGGGGCCCTCAAGGTCTGGGACGCCGCGACCGGGACGCTGGTCCGCACGCTGCAGGGCGCTCCCGGCACGCGCGTGGTCGCGCCGTCGTTCAGCCCGGACGGGCGGCTGGTCGCGGCCTCGTGGCACGGCGACGAGGGCGTCGCCCGGGTCTGGGACGTCGCCACCGGCGCGCCCGCCGGGACCTTCGCCACCCGCGGCGAGGCCGAGCCCTCCCTCACGACGGCGTTCAACCCGGACGGGACGCAGTTCGCCTTCACGTTCGACGGCTATCCGCGCGTGGTCGACCTGGCCACGGGCCGGACCCTCTTCGACCTCCCGGCGGGGCGGTACACCACGGGCGACATCGAGTGGAGCCCCGACGGCCGCTTCATCGCGAGCGTCGACGCCGGCCACCTGTTCCTCGCCGACGCCGCCACCGGTACCGAGATTGCCCGGGCGCAGGAGCACACCAGCTTCGTCCTCGCCGTCACCTGGAGCCCCGACGGCCGACGGCTGGCCACCGGCAGCCTCGACGGGACGGCCAGGGTGTGGGACGTCGACGCCCCCGAGCTGGACGACGTCATGACGCTGTCGGCCGCCAGCACGCGGCCGGCGGTGTCCTGGGTGGCGTTCTCCCCGGACGGCGGGCGCCTGCTCACCGGGACCCTCGACGTGCCCGCGGTGACCGTCTGGGACGTGGGGGTCGGCGGCGACGCCGAGGTCGCGACCTACCCGGTCGACACCGAGGGCTTCGCCGGCCTCGACTACACGCCGGAGGGGAACCGGCTGGTCATCGGCACCGGGACCGGCGAGGCCACCCTCCGGGACACGTCGACCGGGGAGATCGTGCAGCACATGGGTCCTCACGCGGGCACGTCGGCCGACGCCTTCCGCACCGTGTACTCCGTCGACGTGAGCCCCGACGGCTCGCTGATCGCGGTGACCGGCTCCGACTCGACGATGTCGGTGTGGGACGCGGAGACCGGCGAGGAGGTCTTCACCCACCCCCTCGCCGGGTGGTCGGACTCGGTGGCCTGGAGCCCCGACAGCCGCTTCGTCGCCGCCGCCAGCTGGGGGACGGTCGACACCGGCAGCGGCGGGGAGGTCGTCGTCCTGGACCGGGTCGGGCGGGAGGTGGTGCGCCGCACCAGCGACGAGCCCGCCACGTTCGGCAGCGTCGAGTTCAGCCCGGACGGTCGGCTGCTGGCCTTCGTCCGCGGCCCGTTCGAGGTCACGCGGGGGACCCCGAACGAGGCCGAGCTGTGGGACTGGCGCCGCGAGGAGGTGGTGCGGCGCATCCCGGTGTCGGGCCCGGAAGCGCCGCTGGCCTTCAGCCCCGACGGAAAGCGCATCGTCGTCGCGCGCAGCGAGCGGGCCATGGTGGTGGACGTCTCCAGCGGCGATGAGGTGGTGCAGCTGAGGGGTGCCGGGGCCGCGGTCATCTCCCTCGCCTACAGCCCCGACGGCTCCCTCGTCGCCACGGGGCACGAGGACGGCCTGGTCCGCCTGTGGGAGGCGGACTCCGGCCGGACCAGGACGGTGCTGCGCGGACAGACCACCCGGATCAAGAGCGTCGTCTTCAGCCCGGACGGCGACCACCTCGCCGCCTCGGACACCGAGGCGACGGTCCGGGTGTCGGCGGTGCACCTCGACGACCTGGTCGTCCTCGCCCGCGCCGAGGTGACCCGCGGGCTGTCCGCCGAGGAGTGCCGGCTGTACCTGCCACCCGGGGACTGCGCCGGGGACTGACGGTCGCGACCGGCCGGGACGGCGACCGCGACCGGATCGCGACCGCACCGCGACCGGAGGACGGACGGCGGCGCGACCGCCGGGGACCAGCGTCGGAGCAGGCGGTTCCGGAAGGACCGGAACGGCCAGGGCCGCACCGCCGGCCCGGAGAGGGACTCCGATGACCGCTACCCCGCACCCCGCCCCGGCCGCCTCGTGGGCGTCCCTGCACCGGACCCTGCTCGCGGTGCTGGCCGCCGTCGCGCTGGTCCTGATCGCCGGCGCCACGGTCCTGGCGTTCGCGCTCACCGGGAACTCGTCGGCACCGTCGCAGCCGACGGTGGTGGAGGAGCCGCTTCCGCAGCCCGTTCCCCAGGACGACGACACGCCCACCCAGTACTGCTCCAACCGGGCGGAGCCGGTGCCCTGCTGAGCGAGCGGACGGCACGGCGAGGGGGGGGGGGGGGGGGGGGGGCGGGGGGGGGGGGCGCGGCTCGCGGGGGCGAGCAGGCGCAACGGGAGCCA
>NZ_JBJGYZ010000068.1:0-13365 GCF_054050275.1 Geodermatophilus sp. SYSU D00691 | reverse complement strand
CCCCCCCCCCCCCCCCCCCCCCCCCCCCCCCCCCCCCCCCCCCCCCCCCCCCCCCCCCCCCCCCCCCCCCCCCGCCCCGAGCACCTTCGCCCCGTCGCTGTCCTCCCGCAGCGCGCTCGACCAGGGCCTGGTGACCGGTCTGGCCACGGGTGTGCAGTACCTGCTGTCGGTCGCCACCGGCGAGGCGCTGACCGCGGCGGCGGGCTTCCTCGCGGGCGACGACGCGCCTCCCGCCCGGCGGCGCGCCGTCGCGCTGGCCGTGGACTGCGCCGCGGTCCCGCTCGGGCTGGCCGTGATGCGTGCGCTGCCGCCCCGGCCCGGGGACCCGCTGCTGCGCGGCGCGGCCCGGCAGGTCGCCTGGCGCAGCGGCGCCACCGGGCTCGCCGGTGCCGCCCTCCGCGCGGCCCAGGCCGGGACCCGGGCCCTGGACGCCCGGCTGGGGCTGGCCGGCCGCCTGGCCGCGGTGCCGCTGGCGGTCCCCGTGGGCCTCGCGCTGTCGTACCTGCTCGACCGCCGGCGTCCGCAGGCCGGCGACGACGTCCTTGGCCGGGCCGACGTGCCCCCGGCCCTGCGCTCGCTGCTGGTCGCCGGCGGCGTGGTGGGCGGCCTGACCGCCGGCGGCTACGGCGAGCACGCGCTCGCCGACCTGGCCGGCCGGCGGCTGGCCGCCGTGCTCCCCGGACCGGCCGGGTTGTGGCGCGCGGCCGGGCACGCCGGCAGCCTGGCCGGGCTCGCGGCGGGCGCGTCGGCGCTGTGGCACCGGGCGATGCGCCGGATCGAGGCGGGTACCTCCGCCGACGTCCCCGTGCTCGAGCGGGACGAGGCGGAGCGCTGGGTCCCGGCGACGGTCAGCGGCGGGCCGGGCAGCGTCGTCCCCTGGGCGAGCCTGGGCCGGGAGGGGCGCCGGCACGCGCTGGCCACCGTGCGTCCCGAGCCGCTGCCCACCCGCCCGGACGGCACCCCCGACCTGTCCGTCGAGACGGTGATGGGGACGCCGGCCCGCGCCGCGCCGGTGCAGGTCTACGTCGGGCTGGACAGCGCGCCCACGGCGCGCGAGCGGGTCGACCTGGCGCTGGCCGAGCTGGAGCGCACGAGCGCCTTCGACCGGTCGCTGCTGGTGCTGGTCTCCCCCACCGGCACCGGCTACGTCAACTACGTCGCCGTCGCGGCGCTCCAGTACCTGGCGCTCGGCGACGTCGCGACCGTGACCATGCAGTACTCGCGGCGCCCGTCGCCGCTGTCGCTGGGCATGGTGGCCGGCGCCCGCGAGCAGAACCGGCTCCTGTGGCTGCGCGTCCTGGAGCGGGTGCGGGAGCGCGCCGCGCGACCGCGCGTGGTCCTGTTCGGGGAGAGCCTCGGGGCGCACACCAGCCAGGACGTCTTCCTGCACTGGGGCACGCTGGGCCTGGAGGCGCTCGGCATCGACCGCGCGCTGTGGATCGGCACCCCCTACGGCAGCGGCTGGATGCACCAGGTGACCGGCGCGGACCGGCTCGACGTCGACCGCGAGCGGGTCGCCGTCGTCAACGACGCCGCCCAGCTGGAGGCGCTGCGACCGCGGCCGCGCTACGTGCTGCTCAGCCACGACAACGACGGGGTGACCCGGTTCGGGCCCGACCTGCTGTGGTCACCCCCGGCGTGGCTGGGCCCCGACCGGCCGCGCCCGGAACTCGTCGCCGACGGCAGTCCGCGCGGCATCCCGCCCGGCCTGCGCTGGCGGCCGGTCACGACCTTCTTCCAGAGCCTCGTGGACATGAAGAACGCGCAGGTCCCCGGGCCCTACCGGGCCTGGGCGCACGACTACCGCGCCGACCTGCCGCGGGTGCTGGCCGCGGTGTACGGGCTGCCGGCGACCGCCGAGCAGCTGGACCGCGTCGAGGAGGCGCTGCGGCTGCGCGAGAGCGTGCGCGAGCGGCTGTTCGCCGGGGCGCCGGCCTGAGGCGGCGGCATGCGGACCGGTCTGCAGGAGCACCTCGGGTCCCGCCAGGTGACCAAGGTCGTCTACGGCGCGATCATCGGGCTCGCGCTCGTCGTGGCCCTGGAGGCCCACCCCCCGCGGGCCGGCGCGGTGATCGCCTACCTCGTGGGGACGGCGGTGGCGGTCGCGCTGGCCGAGGTCTTCAGCGAGGTCGTCGGGGCCGAGACGAGCAGCCGCCGGCCGGTCACCCGGGCGCAGCTGGGCCACATGGCCGAGGACGCCGGCTCGGTCGCGTTCGGCGTCGCCTTCCCCGCGGTCTTCTTCCTGCTCGCCGCGCTGGGCGTCTTCGGGACCGCCACCGCGTTCACGGTCGCCAAGTGGAGCGGGCTGGGGCTGATCGGCTTCTACGGCTACTGGGCGGCCCGCTTCGCCGGCGCCACGCGGACGCGGGCGGTGGTCCGCGGTGCCTCGGTCGCGCTGGTGGGCGCCGCGCTGATCGCGCTCAAGGCGCTGGTGCACTGACCGGCGCTCAGGCCGGGCGGATCGGTCCGCTCATCGCCCGGTCACGGGCCGCCTCGTCGCGCAGCCCGTGGTACTGGCCGTCGCCGGTGACCGCCCGGGTGTGGGCGTCCAGGCGCAGCTGCGTCGCACCCCACCGGCCCAGGGCCTCCTCGCCCTCGGCGCGGCTGCGCACCACCAGGTAGGCCAGGGACCCGAGCAGCGGGAGGACGAAGACCAGCACCGTCCAGGCCACCCGCTGCCAGGTCCTCATGCCCTCGCGGCGGAACACGTCGGAGAGCACCGTGACGAGCAGCCACACCACGAGGGCGAAGGCGAAGAACAGCACGATGGTCCAGAGGACCTCCATCAGCGGGTAGCCCGCCCCGTCGTCCGCGGCGGCGATCACGGCGCACCTCCGTCGTCCGGTCCCGTGGCGGCAGCGTGCACCCGGGACCGGCCGCCCGCATCGTCCCGGGCGGGTGACGCCGGTCAGCTCGCCAGGAGCAGGACCCCGGCCAGCGGGACGGCGGTGACGAACACCGTGGAGACGGCCGCGACGGCGAACGCCCGGCCGGCGCCCCGGCAGACGGCGGCCAGCCGCACACCGGCCCCCATGCCGAACAGCGCGGCGCCGAGCACGGCCACCTGCACGTGCCCGAGGACGGCGAGCGCGCCCGCCGGCACGAGGCCGGTGCTGCGCAGCGCGGCGCAGGCGACGAAGCCCAGCACGAACAGCGGCACGAGCGGGGGCCGCCGGCCGCCCGGCGCGGCACCCTCGGCGGTCATCCGGCGCCGGGCGCTCACCACGGCGACAACCGGGGCCAGCAGCAGCACCCGGGTCAGCTTGACCGCGACCGCCACCGCCACCACCGCGGCCCCGCCGGCACCCGCCGCGGCCACGACCTGGCCCACCTCCTGGATGCTCGCGCCGGCCCAGACGCCGAACTGCACGTCGTCGAGGCCGAGCGGGTGCCGCAGCAGGGGGAGCAGCAGCATCGCCGCCGTCCCGAAGAGGGTGACCATCGCGACGCCGACCGCGACGTCCTCCTCGTCGCCGCGGGCGGTCTCCTCCATGGCCGCGATCGCCGAGGCGCCGCAGATGGCGAAGCCGGTGCCCAGCAGCAGGCTGCGGGCCCGGCCGAGCCGGGCCCGGTTGCCCAGCCAGGTCGTGACCACGAGCGTGGCCACCAGCGTGCCGGCCACCAGGACGACGGTGCCGGCGCCGAGGGCGGCGATCGAGGCGAAGGACACCGAGAAGCCGAGCAGGACGACGCCCGAGCGCAGCAGCCGCTTGGTGAGCCGACCGAGCGCGCCGCCCGCGGCGGCGGGCAGGAGCCCCGCGTTGCCGGCGACCATGCCCAGGGCGACGGCCCAGGTGAGGACGCCGACCACCGGGACGAGCCGGTGCAGGAGGAGCGCCGCGCCGAGCCCGAGCGCGGCCGCGAGCAGCCCCGGCCACCGGCGGGGCGGCGCTGCCTCCCCGGCGGCCGGGGTGACCTCGACCGGACGCCCGGTCTCGACGGCGGTCATGCGCGGACCAGGTCCCGCTCGCCGATGAGCTGCCCGACCAGCTCGGCCGCCTCCGGCCACTCGCCGAACCCCGAGTCGGGGTTCAGGTGGCCGACGGCGCCGAGGTCGTGCCACCGGCTGCCCCAGGCCGCCGCGAGGCCGCGCAGCCGCACCGGGTTGCCGAGCGGGTCGTCGCTGCTCGCCGCGACGGTGCTCGGGAACGGCAGCGGCAGCCGCGGGACCGGCAGCCACCCCGCGCCGCGCAGCTCGCGGATCGAGGGGTACCCCGGCGGTAGCTCGGTGGCGAGGGCCGGTGGGGTGGCCAGCAGGGCGCCGGCCACCTCCCCGCCGCGGTACCAGGCCGCCCAGTGCACGGCGACCAGCGCGCCGGCGCTGTGCGCGACCAGCACCACCGGGCCGGCCGCCGCGCGCACCGCCCGGTCGAGCTGGGTCACCCGCGCCGACAGGCTGGGCTCGGTGCGGCCCAGCGGCGGCAGGTGCACGGCGCCGGGCAGCGTCGCGGCCAGCCGCGTCTGCCAGTGGTCCTCGACGTGCCCCCGCAGGCCGGGCACCAGGACGACGGTCGCGCCGGTCACCGGGACACCGCCTGGGCGTCGACCTTGGCGAGGCTGCGCCCGTAGAACCGGCGGCCGATCAGGAGGGCGACCAGCGCGCCGACGGCCGCGACCGGGACGATCTTCATGGCGCCGACCAGGCCGAACCGGTCGGCCAGGATGCCCGTGACCAGCGGACCCGCGGCGAGTCCGAGCAGGTTGTTGGCCAGCGTGAGCGTGCCCAGCGCCGTGGCGCGGATCGACTCGTGGGTCAGGTTGGCGACCATCGCCCCGGCCGGGCCGGAGGTGCCGGCCGCGAAGAAGACCCCGATCGCCAGCAGCAGCAGCTGGCCGGCGCCCGGCGGCAGGGCGAAGCCGACGCCCAGGCAGACCAGCGAGGTGGCCGTGTAGACCATGGCCGTCGTCCACTTGCGGACGGCGACCGTCCGGCTGAGCCGGTCGGTGACGACACCGCAGACGATCATGCCGACGCCCATGAGCAGGATGGCGACCGCGGCGACGGCGGCGGCCCGGTCCGGCGGCAGGCCGTAGGCACGGCCCAGGAAGCTGGGCAGCCAGGCGAACAGCGAGCCGGCGATGAACAGCTGGAGGCCGCTGCCGACGTAGGCGGCGACCACCGACGGGGTGGAGAACAGGGTGCGCAGCCTGGCCCGGCCACCGGGGGCCGACACCGGCTCGCCGTCGGCGACCTCGCGGACCCGGTGCGCCTCGAGCTTCTTGTCGCTGATCAGCGCCCGGTAGGCGACGACCAGGACCAGGCCGAGGATGGCCATCGCGGCGAACGACCAGCGCCAGCCGAACTGGACGGCGAGCGCGCCGCCCAGGGCGACACCGAGGACCGACCCGAAGGAGCCTCCGGCCATGAAGGCGCCGGTGAACGTCGATCGCCGGTACGCGGGGAAGACGGCGAGGACGACGGCCAGCCCGACGCTGCCGTACGCGGCCTCGCCCACGCCGATGAACAGGCGGGACAGCATGAGCTCGCCGTAGCCGGCCGCGATCGCGGACGCCGCGGTGGCCAGGCTCCAGACGACCGCCATGAGGACGATCGCCCGGACCCTCCCCCACCGGTCGGCCAGCAGGGACAGCGGCACGGCGAGCACGCCCACGGTGAGCGCGACGACGCTGGTGAGGCTGCCGAGCTGGGTGTCGGTGAGCGCCCACTCGGCCTTGAGGAAGGGGAAGACGGCGGAGAGGACCTGCCGGGACATGTAGTCCGAGAGCAGCAGGGCGAAGGTGAGGGCGAAGACGATCCAGGGGAAGACCCGGCGGGCCCGGGTCGAGGGTGGTGCCTGGTCGGCGACCAGGTCGTGCGAGGCCACTGTGGCCATGTCGGCGCTCCGATGCGACGAGCCGGTGCCGGATTCCGGCAGGGGATGGGGTCGACCTCGAACCCGTCGTTCGGATCGACGATGGCGCGGCGGGCGCCGGAGGGAAGGGGCGCCCGCCGCGAGCGGTCCGGAGACCGCGGGACCCGGAGGTCAGGCGTGGTGCAGGAAGCCGACCTGGCCCGGCTTGCGGTTGGGCGGGTAGCCGAGCTTCGCCAGCGCCTCGTCGGCGCTGCCCCAGTGCTCGTCGAGCTTGTAGATCTCGCGCGCTTCCTTGCCGCTCGCGACCTCGCGGCCGAGCTCCCGGGTGATGCGGACCAGCTGCTCGATGGCGGCCACCGAGGTGATCTTCTCGCCGGGCTTGCGCCACAGCGTGTCCTCGTTGCCGCAGCGGGTGTGCAGGCCCAGCGCGATGGCCATCGCGTTGATCGGCAGCACGTTGCGCTGGATGCTCTCCAGCGTCAGCGACGCGCCGTCCGGGACCCGCCGGATGAACTCCATCATCGTGTACGGGTTCGGGCCGTCGAAGCCGCCGCCGATCGCCACCCAGGTGATGTTGAGCGGGCCGGTGTAGACGCCCCGGCGGACCAGCCGCTCCACCGTCTCCAGCTGCGCGGAGTGGGCCAGCTGGAAGTGCGGCTGGATGCCCCGGGCGGTCAGCCGGCGCAGGTGCTCCTCGACCCACGCGGGGCCGGCCGGCACCTCCATGTTGCGGTAGGTCTCGTACAGCTCCGGCCGCTGGAACGACGTGCCCGCGATGTCCGACTCGGTCATCAGCTCGACGATGTTCATCTGCGAGGTGTTGATCGCGATGGTCACCTGGTCGGGCTTCGGGTCGAGCTCGGCGAGCATGTGCCGGGTGTCGTCGTCGAGCCACTTCGCGTCGGCGCCGTCGCCCTCGGGGGCGAACGAGATCGAGCCGCCGACCTGCAGGATCATCTCCGGCACGGCCTCGCGCAGCCGGGCGAGCAGGGTGTTGAACTGCGAGAGCCGCTTGGAGCCCTTGCCGTCGAGCTCGCGCACGTGGATGTGCAGCACGGTGGCGCCGGCGTTCCAGCAGTCCACGGCCTGCTGGACGTGCTGGTCCATGGTCAGCGGGATGTCCTCGGGGAAGTCGGCGGGCTCCCACTCGGGCCCGTAGGGGGCCGCGGTGATGACGAGCTTCTCCTGGTTCTCCGGGAAGAGGGAGTCGTCGAGGAAGTACATCGGGAGGGGTCCTCTCTGCAGGTCGGGGCGGTTCAGGCGGAAGGGGTGCCGGCGATCCCGGCGCGCTCCATGCGGCGGACGGCGGGCCAGTAGTCCTGGACGGCGTAGTGCTGGGTCGAGCGGTTGTCCCAGATGGCGAAGCTGTTGCGCGTCCACCGCCAGCGCACCTGGTACTCGGGGACGGCGGCCTGCCGGATCAGGTAGTTGAGGAGCTCGCTGGCGCCCGGCGAGTAGTCGAACCCGAACCGCACGTTCTCCGGCCGGTGCCAGTTGACGAGGTGCGTGGTGAACGCGTTGACGAAGAGGATCTCCTCGCCGGTCTCGGGGTGGGTGCGCACGACCGGGTGCTCGGCGTCGGGGAACCGCGCGTGCAGGGCGCGGCGCTGCTCGTCGGGCATGGCGGCACCGAAGCTGGCCTCGATGCTGTGCCGGGCGCGCAGGCCGGCGATCCGCTGCTTGACGTGCTCCGGCAGGCGCCGGTAGGCGGCGGCCATGTCCACCCAGATCGTGTCGCCGCCGACCGGCGGCGTCTCGACGCAGCGCAGCACCGAGCCCATCGGGGCGGTCTCCCGCCAGGTGGCGTCGCAGTGGAAGGCGTTCTCGTAGTGCTCGGGCGGGCTGTCGAGGTCCTTGTAGATGCGGACCAGCCCGGGGTGGTCGGGGTCGCTGCCGGCCACGGGGTGGTCCTCCAGCGGCCCGAACCGCTCGGCGAGGGCGACGTGCTCGGCGCGGGTGATGTCCTGGTCGCGGACGAACAGCACCTTGTAGCGCAGCAGCAGCTCCCGCAGCTCGGCGAAGAGCGCGTCGTCGCGCGAGGCCTCGGCGAGGCTGACCGAGCGGAGCTCGGCACCGATGGTGGCGGTCAGCGGGACGACCTCGATCGACCGGGCCCCGACGGTGAACGACGGGAAGCGGTCGTCGACGGCGCTGGCGAAGACGGTGGGCACGGGGATCTCTCCTTGGGGGTGGGGACGGGAGGGGTCAGGAGTTCTCGACGACGAAGACCGAGGCGCCGACGCCGCGGCCGGACTCGAGGTCGCGGTGCGCCCGGACGGCGTCGTCGAGGGCGTAGCGCCGGCCGATCGGCACCCGGATGCGGCCGGCCGCGACGTGGCCGAAGAGCTCGCCGGCCAGGTCCGCGCGCTCGGCCGGGTCGGCGATGTAGTCGGCGAGGGCGGGGCGGGTGACGAACAGCGAGCCCTTGACCGCGAGCTGCACCGCGTCGATCGGTGGGACCGGGCCCGACGCGGTGCCGAAGCAGACGAGCAGTCCGCGCCGCGCCAACGAGTCGAGGGAGGCCGGGACGGTGGTCCGCCCGATGCTGTCGTAGACGACCGGGACGCCGGCGCCGTCGGTGAGCTCGCGGACCCGGGCGGCGACGTCCTCGCGCGTGTGGACGACGGTCTCCCAGCAGCCGTGCGCCCGGGCGACCGCGGCCTTGTCGTCGGTGGAGACGGTGCCGATCACGCGGATGCCGAGCAGGGCCGCCCACTGGCAGAACAGGAGGCCGACCCCGCCGGCCGCGGCGTGCAGCAGCACGGTGTCGCCCGGCCGCAGGGGCGCGATCCGGCGCAGCAGGTAGGCCGTCGTCAGGCCGCGCATGGTCATCGCCGCGGCCGTCTCGAACGGGATGGCGTCGGGCAGCCGGACCAGGTGCGCGGCGTCCAGCACGCGCTCGGTGCTGTACGCACCCAGCGGGCTGCCGGTGTAGGTGACCCGGTCGCCCTCGGCGAACCCGGTCACGCCGGGGCCGACGGCCTCGACGACCCCGGCCGCCTCGACGCCCATGCCGGCCGGCAGGGCGGCGGGGTACAGGCCGGTGCGGAAGTAGACGTCGGCGAAGTTGAGGCCGACGGCGAGGTGGCGCACCCGCACCTCGCCCGGGCCCGGCTCGCCCACCGGGAGCGACTCCCAGCGCAGCACCTCCGGACCGCCGGTCTCGTGGAAGCGGATGCCCTTCGCCATGGGCGGATCTCCTTCGTCGGGGCAGCGCGCAGCGCGCTCCGGGGCGGCTGCGGGGGACGTCGCGACGGCCGTCGGCCGGCCGCGGGGAGAGAGCGGTTCCCCGCTCTCGTCGACGGGTCCTACTGTGGCAGCGGCCACATGCCGGGGCTGTACCGATCCGGACAGCTCCCGTGACGGTTCAGGACACCGAGGGCGAGGAGCGGCAGCGGTGCGGCCGAGCGTGCGGTGCGCGACCCTCGACGGCTACGTCGGGCTGGCGCGCTCGTCCGGTCTCGATCCGGCGCGCCTGCTGGCGGGGGTCGGACTCGCCGTCGCCGACCTCGCCGTCCCCGACAAGTGGGTGCCGGCGGCCGCGGTCGCGCGGCTGCTCGAGCGGTCGGCGCAGCAGTCGGGGCTGGAGGACTTCGGCCTGCGCCTGGCCGGCCTGCGACGGCTGGCGACCCTGGGCCCGCTGAGCGTGGTGCTGCGCCAGGAGCCCGACCTGCGCAGCGCGCTGGGGCTGCTGACCCGCTACGAGCACAGCTACAACGAGGCGCTGCGGCTGCGCCTGGAGGAGTCCGCCGACCTGGCGGCCATCCGGCTCTGGTTCGAGTTCGCCGAGCCGGCACCGACCCGCCAGTCGCTGGAGCTGGCCACGGCGGCGCTGCACGGCATCGTGCGCGAGCTCGTCGGCCCGCACTGGGAGCCGCTGTCGGTGTGCTTCACCCACGCCGCCCCGGCGTCGCCGGCCACCCACCGGGCGGTGTTCGGCCCGCGGCTGCAGTTCGGGCACGCGTTCACCGGGCTGGTGCTGCACGCCGCCGAGCTGTCCTCGGCCAACCGGGCGGCCGACCCCCTGCTGCGGCCCTACGCCGAGCAGTTCCTGCAGGCGCTCGGCGACCCCCGTGCGGAGGGCGTGACCGGCCGGGTGCGGGAACTGGTCGAGATGCTCCTGCCGCTCGGGCGGTGCTCGACCACGCAGGTCGCCCGAGCTCTGGGCGTGACGCCGCGGACCCTGCACCGGCACCTGGCCGCGGAGGGCGCCTCGTTCTCGGAGGTCGTGCACCGCACCCGCGAGGCGCTGGCCGAGCGCCACCTCCAGACCGAGCGCTACACGCTCACCGACGTCTCCCAGCTGCTCGGGTTCACCTCGCCGAGCGCGTTCTCCCGCTGGTTCCGGCAGCGGTTCGGCGTCAGCCCGACGCAGTGGCGGGCCACGGCGCGGCCACCGGCCGCGCCCTGAGGCGCGGGCTCAGCCGGCCGGCTGGAGGACCGACGGCGTGAACGGGCGGATCTCCTCCTGCCCGTGCCGGACGACGACGCAGCTGGACTCGGGCACCTCGCGCCACGCCCCGCGGAGGTCTCCCATCGGCTCGGACACGACCATCCGGGCGTCGTCGGAGATCCGGTGCAGCACCGGGTTGTCCGGGTACTGGTGCCGCAGGGTCGCGACGTCGGTGCTGTGGAACAGCGACCGCGACCGGCCCTCGGTCGAGTACCGGAAGGCCCACAGGGTCTCGCCGTCGGTCGTCGCGACCGTCATCTGGATCGGGAACGGCTCGCCGTGGCGCCGGCCGGTCTCCTCGATGAGCCCCACCGCGCGGGCGACCGCCGCCGGCGGGTCCTGCTGCAGCCCGAAGGTCAGGGCGAGGTGGAAGAAGAGCTCCGAGTCGGTCGAGCCCTCGATGCTCGCGAACAGCTCCGGGTCCACCGCCAGCGCGAGCTCCCGCTTGACGGCGGCGAAGCGGCTGATGGCCCCGTTGTGCATCCACAACCAGCGCCCGTGGCGGAACGGGTGGCAGTTGGTCAGCTGCACCGGCGTCCCCGTCGAGGCTCGTACGTGCGCCAGCACCATCGGCGAGCGGATGTGCCCGGCGACCTCGCGCAGGTTGCGGTCGTTCCAGGCCGGCTCGGTGCTGCGGAACAGCCCGGGCAGCTCGCGGTCGTCGTACCAGCCGACGCCGAAGCCGTCGCCGTTGGTCGGCTCGACGCCGAGCCGGGCACGCAGGCTCTGCACGATCAGGGAGTTCTCCGGTGCGTACAGCAGGTCCTCCACCAGGACCGGGGAGCCGGTGTAGGCGATCCATCGGCACATGGGGGACCTCCGGTGGTCGTGGGGTGCCGGTGTCATCCCAGGTGGGCAGCGTGCTCCCGGCGTCGTCCCGCCCGGATGAATCCGGCCGTGACCAGCACCCCGAGCGCGCAGGCCAGGAAGCAGGCGGCGCCGGCCGCGGTGGTCCAGTTGGCGGCGGCCAGGTCGAGCACCGACCCGGTGTCCGGGACGACGTAGCCGGCGACCGCGGCGACGGCGAACAGCACGCAGCCGAGGAGGTTCACCGCCGGCTGCCACCACCCGCGGCCGCCGCGCCGCGGCAGCAGACCGCGGCGCGCCGACGCCCGGTAGGCGATCAGCCCCGACACCAGGAAGCAGACGGAGCCGAAGGCGTCGGGGCGCCAGACCAGCCGGTCGTACGCCGGGTCCTCGACCGCCGTCTGCAGCGCGCGGAACGTCGTCACGTTGAAGAACAGCGTCCCGAGCGACTGGACCACCGCCGTCCACCAGGCGGCCCGCCCGGCGCCCGGCTCGCGGCGCCGGGGGGCGGCCAGCCAGGTCTGCAGCCCGCCGCCGAGCGTGAACAGCACCGAGCCCGCGAAGAAGGTGATCGCGTCGGCGGTCGGGCCGACCAGCTGCAGGTAGCCCGGGAAGGGGCCGACCAGGAAGCAGACCGACCCGAGCGCGAACGCGACCGCCATCCACCGCTCGCGCGCCGCCATCGCCCGATCGCACCAGCGCGACCGGTGGCCCGGCGTCATCCCCGTCGGGTGAGGCCGCCGGACGGCCCGGCCGGGGAGCGTGGCCACCTCTTCCGAGCAGAGGACGGTGCGCGATGGGCGTGTACAGGAGCCGGCAGGCGGTCGAGGACGGCGACCGCGACCTCCTCCCCCGGTTCACCCGGGCCGGGATGGTGCAGGTGCCCCGGGAGCGGATGCCCGAGGGGCCGATGCTGCCGGAGACGGCCTACCAGATCGTCCTGGACGAGGTGATGCTCGACGGCAACGCGCGGTTCAACCTCGCCACCTTCGTCACCACGTGGATGGACGAGGAGGCCGACCGCCTGTACCAGGTCACCGCCGACAAGAACATGGTCGACAAGGACGAGTACCCGCAGACGGCGGACATCGAGGCCCGCTGCGTGCGCATGATCGGCGACCTGTGGAACGTGCCGGACGCCGTCGAGAGCGTCGGGACGTCGACCACCGGCAGCTCCGAGGGCTGCATGCTCGCGGGGCTGGCCATGAAGCGCCGGTGGCAGCAGGCCCGCCGCGCGGCCGGCCGCCCCGCGGACCGGCCGAACCTGGTCATGGGCGCCAACGTGCAGGTCGTCTGGGAGAAGTTCGCCAACTACTGGGACGTCGAGCCGCGGTACGTGCCGCTCGAGGGCGACGTGCTGCACCTGACCGCCGACCGCCTGCTCGAGCACGTCGACGAGAACACGATCGGCGTCGTGGCGATCCTGGGCTCGACCATGGACGGCAGCTACGAGCCGGTGCAGGAGATCTGCGCCGCGCTGGACCGGTACGAGGCGACGAGCGGGGTGTCGGTGCCGGTGCACGTCGACGCCGCCTCGGGCGGTTTCGTCGCACCGTTCCTGCAGCCCGACCTGGTCTGGGACTTCCGGCTGGAGCGGGTGGTGTCGATCCAGGCCTCCGGCCACAAGTTCGGCCTGGTGTACCCCGGCATCGGCTGGGTGCTGTGGCGCTCGGCGGAGCACCTGCCCGAGGACCTCGTCTTCCACGTGAACTACCTGGGCGGGGACATGCCGACGTTCGCGCTCAACTTCTCCCGGCCCGGCGCCCAGGTCGTCCTGCAGTACTTCCAGTTCCTCCGGCTGGGCCGCGAGGGGTACCGGCTGGTCCAGCAGACCTGCCAGGACGTCGCCGTGCACGTCGCCCGCACCCTGGGCGCGATGCCGCAGTTCGAGGTGGTCTTCGACGGCCGTGACCTGCCGGTGGTGACCGTGCGCATGGCCGACGGGGTCACGGCCTACGACGTGTTCGAGGTCTCCCGGGCGCTGCGCGAGCACGGGTGGCTGGTCCCGGCCTACACGATGCCGCCCAAGCGCGACGACCTCGCCGTCCTGCGGATCGTGGTGCGCAACGGTTTCAGCCACGACATGGCCGAGCTGTTCCTGCGCGACGTCGGCCGCGTCGTCGACCGGCTGGAGGGGCTTGCCGGCGACGCGGCGCAGGCCGCCCGGCCGAGCGGCTTCCACCACTGAGCAGCAGCGGGGGGGGGGGGGGGGGGGGCCGGGGGGGGGCGGGGGGGGGGGGGGGGGGGGCGGGGGGGCCGCGGGGGGGGCCGGGGGCGGGGCGGCCGCCGGCC
>NZ_JBJGYZ010000067.1:0-15139 GCF_054050275.1 Geodermatophilus sp. SYSU D00691 | reverse complement strand
CCCCCCCCCCCCCCCCCCCCCCCCCCCCCCCCCCCCCCCCCCCCCCCCCCCCGGCGCCCGGGCGCACTGCAGGCGATCGCCTGTGCCGCGCAGTTCATCGCCGTCCTCGACACCTCGATCGTCAACGTCGCGCTGCCGCCGATGCAGGAGAGCCTCGGGCTGTCGGCGACCGGTCTGCAGTGGGTGGTGAGCAGCTACACGCTCACCTTCGCCGGCTTCCTGCTGCTCGGCGGGCGGCTCGGTGACCTCTTCGGGCGCAAGCGCGCCTTCCTCGGCGGGCTGCTGCTGTTCTCCGTCGCGAGCCTCGCCGGCGGGCTGGCCCAGGAGGGCTGGCAGCTGGTCGCCGCCCGCTTCGCGCAGGGGCTCGGGGGAGCGGTCCTCGTGCCCACGACCCTCAGCCTCGTCACCACCGGCTTCACCGACGCGCGGGCCCGCGCCCGGGCACTGAGCCTGCTCACCGCCGCGGCCGCTTCCGGCAGCGCGCTCGGCGGCGTCATCGGCGGTCTGCTGACCGGCCTGCTGAGCTGGCGGTGGGTGCTGTTCGTCAACGTCCCGCTCGGCGCGGTCCTCGCCGTCGTCGCGGCGTGGGGGCTGACCGGCCGGTCGCCGGACCACGTCCGCGGTCGCCTGGACCTGCCCGGCTCGGTGGCGGTCACCGCCGCGACGGCGCTGCTGGTCTCGGCGGTGATCCTCGGTGAGGAGCGGGGCTGGACGTCGGGCCCGGCGCTGTCCTGTCTCGCCGGTGCGGCGGTGCTCGGCCTGCTGTTCGTGGTCGCCGAGCGCCGGGTGGCCGAGCCCGTGGTCCCGCTGTCGGTCTTCCGGGTCCGGCCGGTCACCGTGGCCAACTCCTTGACCGCGGTCACCGGCGGTGTGCTGCCGGCGATGATGTTCTTCCTCGTCCTCTACCTGCAGCAGGTCCTGGACCTCGACCCCCTGACCGCCGGCCTCGTGCTGGCCCCGGGGGCGGTCGGGATCGCCGTCGGGGCCCGGCTGAGCTCCCGGGCGATCGAGCGACTGGGCCCGCGCCGTCTGTTCCAGCTCGGCACCCTGCTCGCCGCGGTGTCGCTCGTCTGGCTGTCGCGCATCGACGGCGGTGGTGCCTACTGGTGGGACGTGGTGGTGCCGATGACGCTGGCCATGGCCGGCTTCGGCGCGGCCGGGCTGCCGTTGACCGTCACGGCGACGACCGGGCTGGGTCCGGACCGGGCGGGTCTGGCCTCGGGCCTGCTCTCCACCTCGCGGCAGGTGGGCGGCGCCGTCGGCCTGGCGGCGCTGGTGGCCGTCGCCGCCTCGGCCGCCGTGGGCGACACCGCGACCGACGGGTTCGCCGTCGGACTGCTCACCGGCGCCGGGCTCCAGCTGGCCGCGTGCCTGGCGGCCTTCGCGCTGCCGCGCGCGGGTCATCAGCGCCGCTGATGCGGCACATCGGCCGGAAGCGTTTGTGCCGGGCGGTCACGACGCGTCAGGATGTTTCTGCACGGATTATGCAAAAAAGGTTCGATCGAGGGGACACCACGTGGGGTGGACGAAGTGGTCCTACATGGACCACTGGGTGACGGAGACGCCGCAGGGGCCCCAGCCCCCGCAGTTCAACCGCGCCTACATGGACCGGTACGTCAAGCAGTTGTCGGCCCTCGGGTTCACGGGTTTCGACACCTTCTTCTTCTACCTGCACGCGCTCGGGGGGATGTACGGCTCGGTGCCGGGCTTCGAGCGGTTCCTGCAGGACAACGGGTTCGAGAAGATCACCGGGATCTTCTCCGCGTACCCGTCCGCGACGCGGTACACCGCGCCGCACGTCCGGGAGACGCACGACCGGATCGTCGCCGACTGCACCGGCACGCTGCGGATGTGCGAGGGGCTGACCGGCGTCGAGAACTTCATCGTCATGCCGACCTCCACCTACCACCAGACCGAGCCGGTCACCGACGACACCATCAAGGTGGTCGCCGACCTGTGGAACCGCGTCGGGAAGCTGACCCTCGAGCAGGGCATGAGGACGACCTGCCACTTCGAGTTCTGGGGTGCGATCCGGACCCGTGAGCAGCTGGACACGTTCTTCCGGTACACCGACCCCGAGTACGTCTACTTCTTCTGCGACACGGCGCAGCACACGATCGCCGGCGTCGACCCGGTGCAGGTGTTCCGCGACTACTCCGACCGCTGCACCGGCTTCCACTTCAAGGACACGAAGAACGTCGACGAGCACGAGGCCTACCGCACGCCGCCGGACCCCGAGCTGATGGCGCCCCAGGTGACCCGCTGGTTCTACGAGATGGGCGAGGGCGGGCTGGTCGACTTCCCGACCCTGATGAAGGAGATCGTGCGCTCCGGCTACGACGGCTGGCTCACCGTCGAGCACGACAAGGCCGAGCTCGGCGGCGGCAGCTACGCCGAGGCCACCGCCGTCGCCAAGTGGTACATCGACAACGTCCTCGCAGAGGCACAGGCCGAGGCCGAGGCGGAGGTGGCCGCGCGATGAAGGACTCGCTGCGCTGGTCGTACGCGCTCAACCAGTGGAACTTCCGGCTCGACGTGTTCGTCCGGCACGAGGAGCAGCAGCGTGCGCTGAAGACCGTCTCCGCCTGCGGTTTCGACCACGTCGAGCTGGCCTCGGGCACCGGCCGCTGGGACAACATCGCCCGGCCCGAGGTCATCCTGCTCAACCACGGCAGCCACGCCGGCTTCCTGGAGTTCCTGCGCCGGGCCCGGGTGCAGGGCGTCTCCAGCATGTTCTGGGACCCGCAGGCCCCCGCGGAGGAGGAAGAGGGGTACGCGTTCCGGTCGACGGCGAACCCGGCCGACCACGACGCGATCGTCGAGTGGTCCCGTCCGCTCGTCGACTTCGTGGCCGGGGTGGGCGCCGAGCAGCTCGTCGTCCGCCCGGTCGGGTCGGCCTGGATGTCCCCGCCGCTCGACGCCGACGGGATCAAGCTGATCGGCGAGGTCTGGAACCGGATCGGCGAGCTGACCTCGGCCGCCGGCATCGGTCTCGCCCTGCACTACGACTGCCTCGGCGCGATCCACTCGGCCGACGAGCTGCGCGGGCTGCTCGCCGCGACGGACCCGGCGACCGTCGGGTTCGCGCTCGACACCGCCGAGCTGACCGTCGGCGGCATCGACCCGCTCCCGTTCTACCGCGAGAACGCCGAGCGGGTCACCCACGTGCACCTCAAGGACACCCGCTACGCCGACACCGGCGAGGAGTACCGGATGCCGGGTGCGGAGTCGACGATGCTCAAGGGCGGGGCCGGGCGCCGCATCGAGCGCTGGTTCTTCGAGCTCGGCACCGAGGGCGGCCTGGTCGACGTCCCCGGCTTCGTGGCCGCGCTGCGGGAGCGGAACTACCCGGGCTGGGTCGTGGTCGAGAGCGACCACGGCGGCAACCCGGCCGAGCTCGCCATGCTCAACAGCTGGTATCTGCAGCACGAGCTCGGGATCCCGAAGTCGTGAGCGCTCAGCGGAACATCAAGTGGTCGTACATGGACCACTGGCGCAGCAACGGCCCGGCCGGTCCGGTCGACCAGTGGCACTCGCACAAGACGATGTCGGCGTTCCTCAAGCAGATCAAGGCGACCGGGTTCGACGCGATCGACACCTTCGACTTCCGCATCTGGCAGATGTACGGCGACTACGGCGGCCCGGCGAAGTACCAGGAGATGGTCCAGGACCACGGGTTGGAGCGGATCGTGAACACCTTCCACGCCGCCGACTACGACGTCCGCAACTACGCGCCCCACCTCCCGGAGACGCACGAGAACATCCTGGAGGACTTCCGGGTGACGATGGGCCGCTGGTCGGAGATCCAGCTGGACAGCATCATCGTGATGCCGGCGACGCTCTACTACGACATGGAGCCGATCACCGAGGACAAGCTCAAGCACACCGCGGAGCTGTGGAACAGGGTCGGCGAGATCACCGCGGGCTACGGCGTGCGGCTCACCTGCCACCACGAGTTCTTCTGCGGCATCCAGAGCGAGCCGGACATCGAGACCTTCTACTCCTACACCGACCCGCGGTACGTCTCGCTGTTCGTCGACACCGCGCAGCACTGCATCGCCGGGCTCGACCCGGTGGCGCTCTACCGGCGGCACGCGCACCGGGTCAGCGGCTTCCACTTCAAGGACACCCGCAACCGGGCCACCGGTGACGACCACCGGCACCGGCCGGACTCCGAGATCATGGCGCCGACCACCGGCAAGTGGTTCTACGAGATGGGCACGCCGCACGGCCTCGTCGACTTCGAGGCGATGATGACGGCGGTCCGCGACAACGAGTTCCGCGGCTGGATCACCGTCGAGCACGACAAGGCCAACAAGCAGGGCGGCGACTACTCCGAGAGCACCGCCATCAGCCGCTGGTACGCGGTCAACGTGCTGGAACGGATCTACTCGTGAGCGGGATCCGGTTCTCCTACGCGCTCAACCAGTGGAAGCCGCAGTTCGACGACTTCGTCCGCCGCGAGGAGCACGAGCGGGCGCTGAAGACGATCTCGATCGCCGGCTTCGAGGGCGTCGAGCTCTCCTACGGCACCGGCCGCTGGGAACCGTTCGGCAACCCGCAGCAGGTCGAGGCCAACTTCGGCTCGCTGGCCGGCTTCCGCGAGTTCCTCGCCTCCTGCGCGCTGGACGCGGTGTCGAGTTGGGCCTACGACCCGAGCCAGCGCTCGATGGAGCACCTGACCGGCCCGCTCTCGCCGCTCTCGGCGGACGACGTGCCCGCCATCGTCGAGAAGGCCCGCTGGTTCGCCGGTGCGCTCGCCGAACTCGGCGGATCGGTGCTGCTCGTCCCCGCCGCCCCGCCCGCCGGGGACGTCGACCCGCTGGACGACGACGCCCTCGGGCGGCTCGCCGCCTGCTGGGAGGCGGTCGGCCGGGCCACGGCCGAGCACGGCGTCCGGACGGCGCTGCACGTGGACTTCCTCTCCGCCCTGCGCCGCGACCACGTGCCGCGGCTGCTCGACCGCACGGACCCCGCGCTGGTCGGGCTCGCGCTCGACACCGGCGAGCTCGCCGTCGGCGGCATCGACCCGCTGGCCGTGATCGAGCGGAACGGCGACCGGATCTGGCACGTGCAGTTCCAGGACGCCCTGGCCGTCGACGACGCCGAGGAGTACCTGCAGCCGCACGCCTACTGGACCGTCCGGGTCCGTGGCGGCGCCCGGGAGGTCCCGCGCTGGTTCGCCGAGCCCGGGCACGACGACGGCCTGGTCGACTTCCCGGCCGTCACCCGGGCGCTGCTCGCCGCCGGGTACGAGGGCTGGATCGTCTTCGAGAGCCAGCAGAGCCCGCACCCTGCCGCCAGCGCGCTGCTCGGCGGCTACCTGCTGCAGCGCGAGTTGCGCCCGATGCTCGAGCATCCGCTCGACACGGTGCGGGGCTGAGGCTGGTGGAGATCGAGAACTCCGTCGTCCTGGTGACCGGCGCATCGTCGGGGATCGGCGCCGCCACGGCGCGGGCGGCCGCCGCCGCGGGCGCCCGCGTGGTGCTCGCGGCTCGTCGCGAGGAACGGATCAAGGACCTCGCCGAGCAGCTGCCGGACGCACGCGCCGTGCCCTGCGACGTCACGGATGCCGAGCAACTCGCGCAGGCGGTGCGGACGGCGGTCGACTCCTACGGCCGCCTCGACGCGCTGGTCAACAACGCGGGTCGGGGGCTGCACGTCCCGCTGGCGGACGTCGACCCGGCCGACTTCCGCGCCGTGCTGGAGCTGAACGTCGTCGCGCCCCTGGTCGCCATGCAGCTGGTCGTCCCGATCATGCGGCGCCAGGGGGGCGGCAGCATCGTCAACATCAGTTCCGGCACCACGCTGGTGGTCCGTCCCGGAGCCGGTGCCTACGCGGCATCCAAGGCCGCGTTGAACATGCTCTCCGGCGTCGCCCGGCTCGAGCTGGCCGAGGCGGGGATCGCCGTCACCACCGTGTACCCGTTCATCACCGCCACCGAGTTCCACGACTCGTCGCGGGCCGACGGGCGACCGGCTGCGGGTCGCTCGGCGCCGGTTCCTCCCGAGCTGCAGCCGCAGCCCCCCGAGCTGGTCGCCGAGGTGGTCCTCGAGGTGATCCGCTCCGGAGCGGAGCGGGCCGATCTGGTGCCGAGCAGGTTCGGCGGAACGTACCGAGGGTGATCGTCCGGCCGTCGCCCCGAGCGGCGAGGGGGAGGAGCAGGCTCTGAGCTCGAACAAGGTCCGGTGGGGTCTCGTCGGCACCGGTGGCATCGGCCGGCGGACGATCGGCGACCTCCGCCTGTGCGAGACGGCCGAGGTGGTCGCCGTCGCGTCGCGCGACCAGCAGCGGGCCGACGCGTTCGCGGCCGACCTCGGCCTCGCGCACGCGTTCGGCAGCCACTCCGACATGTGCGCCTCGGCCGACGTCGACGCCGTCTACATCGGGACGCCGCACAGCACGCACTTCGCGTACGCACGAGAGGCGCTCCTGGCCGGCAAGCACGTGCTGTGCGAGAAGCCGCTGACCATGACCGCCGACGAGGCGCGGGAACTGGGCGGCATCGCTGCCGCGAACGGCGTGTTCCTGATGGAGGCGATGTGGACGAAGTTCAGCCCCGCCCTGCAGCGTGCCCGGGAGATCGTCCGGTCGGGGACGATCGGCGAGCCCCGCTTCGTCCAGTGCGGTCTCGGCTATCCGGTACCCGCGGACGGGCCGCCGAGGTTCTGGGACGCGGCCCTCGGCGGGGGCGCCCTGTACGACCTCGGCGTCTACGCGGTCACGCTGGCGCACACGTTCCTCGGGAGGCCCGAGGTGGTGACCGCCACGGGGACCATGCGGGACGACGGGGTCGACCTGCACGAGGCGTGCACCCTCGAGTTCGCCTCCGGTGCGTTCGCCCAGTTCGTCACGTCGATCACGTTCTTCGTCCCGCCCCGGGGCTGGATCGGGGGCACGAAGGGCAGCATCGACTTCGGTGAGCCCCTCTTCTCGCCGACCACGCTGACGGTCGCGACCGGGCAGCCGCCGTCGCCGCCGACGGTCGAGGAACTGACCTTCCCGAAGGAGGGCGCCGGATACGTACCGATGTTCCGGGCGGTCGACGAGTGCATCCTCACCGGCGAGATCGAGCACCCCGCGCATCCCGTGGCCGCCACGGTCGAGGTGCTCGAGGTCATGGAGCAGCTCCGGCAACGCCTCGCCGACGAGCGGGACCGGCGCCGCGGGACGTGATCGCTGGGCTATCACTCCGGCCGATCCCCGGCATCGACAGGAACGCTTTGTGCCCGGCGTCACCAGGCGCCAAGATGTTTCTGCACGAAACAAGCAAAAATTAGTCAGCCGGAGGAGATCACCCGTGCCGGACATCGGCCAGCGTCAGCTCGGCGGTGACGACAAGCTCAAGGCGCTCGTCGTCACCGGTCACACCGACATCCACCACGACTGGCGGACCATCTCGCCGATGCTGCGGGACCTGCTCAAGGAGACCGGGCTGTTCGACGTCCGGATCACCGAGGAGTTCCGCGGCGCGGGGCCGGAGACGCTCGAGCCCTACGACCTCGTCGTCCTCAACTACTTCGGCCGGTTCGAGCCGTGGAGCCGCGCCCCGGAGCAGCGCTGGGGTAGCCGCGCCGAGCAGGCGCTCTACGACTTCGTCGCCCGCGGCGGGGGCGTCGTCGTCTACCACGCCTCGCTGCAGATGGGCGCCGGGTGGGAGGACGACTTCGAGACCATGGCCGGCGGCGTCATGCGCGAGCACTGCAGCCGCCGGGCGCCGATCGACGACTTCCGGCTGCACGTCGTCCAGCCCGACCACCCGATCACCGCCGGCATGCCGGAGTTCGTGCCGCACTACGACGACGACCTCTACGTCAACCTGCAGTGGGCCCCGGACGCCGACGTCGAGGTCCTGGTCACGGGCTGGGACAACCCGCTGCGCTACACCCAGGTGCCCTCGGAGTGGGACGCGCTGCCCGGGATGGGCGAGGAGCACGCGCTGGTGTGGACCAACCGCTACGGCGAGGGCCGGGTGTTCGCCAGCGGGATCGGGCACGGCCCCGAGGCGGTCTCGCACCCCTCGTTCCGCGGCCTGTTCGCCCGCGGCTGCGAGTGGGCCGCCACCGGGAAGGTCACCCTCGGCCTGCCCGAGGGCTTCGGCGAACCCGTGCCCGGCGGCGACTGGTGGCCCACCACCCTCGAACCGATGGTCCGCGACATGTACGAGCAACGGAAGGCGGCCCTCTGATGGCCACCGGCGACACCGTCCTGTCCGACGACAGCCTGATCCGGCGGCCCGAGGGCCTCGGCATCGCGCTGACCGTGCCCTGGTACCGCAGCCTGTGGCTGTCGAGCGTCAGCTCGATCGCGGTCTCGGTGGAGGGGCGCGAGGTCCCGGCCGACGACCTGCGGGTCGAGCTGGGGGAGCGGACCTACCGGGTCGACGAGCTCGCCGACCAGTGGGACGTCCTCTGGTTCATCCAGGACCGGCTCGTCGTGGTCGTGCCGCTGGACGAGCCGCCGGCCGAGGGGGCGGGGGTGGACGTCGAGGTGACCGTCGACCTCCGCCTGCCCTACATGCAGATCGCCCCGCAGGTCTACGTCACCAACCACGCGAGCAACCGGCGCAGGCTGGTCGCGCACGGAGGAGCCGCCCGATGACCACGCAGACCGCACCCGCCGCCGCGCCCGCCGTCGAGGGCGCCGGCATCAAGCTCGGCCTCACGCTCTACTCGCTGACCAGCGAGTGGGCGGCCGGCCGCTACGACCTGCCCGGCCTGCTCGACGTCGTCGACGCCGCCGGCATCGGCCCGGGCATCGAGATCGTCGCCTCGCAGACCATCCGCACCTATCCCGAGGTGACCACTGAGTTCGTGCGGTCCTGGCGGGACGCGTTCGACCGGCACGGGTTCGTGCCGAGCTCGTTCGGCTGCAACCTCGACATGGGGCGGCGGCGCGACCGGGACATGACACCGGACGAGGAGTACGAGTTCACCGCCACCCAGTTCCGCAGCGCGCACGCCCTCGGCTTCCCGCTGGTGCGGATCCAGAGCGCCGAGCCGGAGCTCATCCGCCGGCTGCTGCCCCTGGCCGAGGAGCTCGACCTCACGATGGGCTGGGAGCTGCACGCCCCGCTCGGGCCCCACTCGCCCAAGGTGCTCCAGATCCGCGAGACCTACGAGGAGATCGGCTCGCCGCGGCTGGGCTTCGTCGCCGACTTCAGCGCCACGATGCACGCGATGTCGCCGACCATCCTGCGCAAGCTCGGGAAGATGGGGCTCGGGCCCGCGGAGCTCGACCGGCTGCAGGAGATCTGGGCGACCGACGCCGACATCAACGCCCGCCACGGGGAGTTCGTCGAGTACCTGCGCTCCCGTGGCATCGCCCCGGAGTCGCTCGGCTCGTTCGCCCGCCTGGCGTTCAACATGCACGGGCACGTCGACCCCGCCGAGTGGGCCGACATCATGCCGCAGATCGTGCACGTGCACGCGAAGTTCTACGACATCGACGAGAACGGCGACGAGCCGGCGATCGACTACCCGGCCATCGTCGGCGAGTTCGTCCGCGGCGGGTACTCGGGGTTCTTCTCCAGCGAGTGGGAGGGCCACGCCTTCGCCGACCTCGACGAGGCCGACCCGGTCGACCTCGTCCGCAAGCAGCACGCCCTCATCCGCCGGTCGATCACGGCCGCCCTCAGCCAGAAGGACTGACGTGTACCAGCTCTCCGCCAACATCGAACTGCTCTTCACCGAGGCCGGCGCCGACGCCGGCGACCGGGTGCGCGCCGCCGCGGACGCCGGCTTCGACGCCGTCGAGATGTGGTTCTCCACCGACAAGGACCTCGACTCGCTGGGCAAGGCCCTCGCCGACACCGGCGTGCAGCTGACCTCGCTGCTGGCCGGGCCGCGGATGGGCTTCACCTTCCCGGGCACCGATCTCACGCCGGCTCACGAGGGGCTGGACACCGCCGTGGAGCACGCGAAGCTGCTCGGCTGCCCGCGGATCGTGCTCGCCTCGGGCGTGGGCTTCCCCGGGATGAACCGGCAGCGGAACCACCAGGTGATCATCGACATGTACGGGGAGGCGGTGGAGCGGCACAGCGACGCGGGTGTCGACTTCGTCCTCGAGCCCGTCAACTCGCGCGTGGACCACCCCGGAGCGCTCACCGACCGCACCGAGGACGCCGTGCACGTGGCCCGCGCCATCGGGTCGGAGCGGTTCGGCATCCTCTACGACCTCTACCACTCGATCGCCCAGGGCGAGGACCCGGCGACCGAGCTGGCCAACGCGGCGGGCTTCGTGAAGTACGTGCAGCTCGCCGACGCGCCGGGCCGGGGCGAGCCGGGCAGCGGGTCGGTCGACTGGCCGGCGCAGCTCGCCGTCCTCCGGGCGTCGGGCTACGACGGCCCGATCGGCCTGGAGTACTTCCCGACCGTCGAGACGGTGAAGTCGGTGGGGTACATCCGGTCGGTCGCGGCGGACGCATGATGGACCCCACGGGGAAGCTCGACGTCCTCATCGCGACAGGCAAGGTCAGCGTCGAGCACGACAACGAGTTCCGCAGCTTCCGCCACCACACCAACCTGCTGACGACGCTTCTGGAGTCCACCGGCCGGTTCCGGGTGCGGGTGCTCGAGGAGTTCCGCGGCGTCGGCGACGAGCTGCTCGACCGGTTCGACGTCGTCCTCGTCATGTACGAGGGCCGCGACGACTACCACTCGGTGGCCGAGGGTTTCGGCGAGACCACCGAGCAGGCGCTGCTGCGCTTCGTGCGCGACGAGGGCCGGGGGATGGTCTGGTTCCACGGTTCCTCGGTGCAGGAGCCGGACTGGGGTCGGCCGGCGGAGTTCGACCGGATGCGCGGGGCCACGCTCAGCCGGGAGACCGGCCTGCGGCCGCGCCCGCAGGGCGAGGTCCAGGTGCGGACGGCGGAGCCTCGGCACCCGGTCACCGCGGGCCTGGACGCCGAGTGGGCGGTCGTGAACGACGACGTCCTGACCGGCGCGCGGATGGACCCCTCCGCGCAGGTGCTGCTCACCGTCTTCGACGACGTGGAGGACTACCGCCGCGCCGGCTGGCCGAATGCGCACACGCCGGTGGTCATCCCCGAGGGCGGGCTCGAGGCCCTGCACGGGATGAACACCGACCAGCCGCTGGCCTGGGCCAACGAGTGGGGCGCCGGCCGGTGCTTCTGCGTGACCCTCGGCCACGACTGGGACACCTTCCGGAAGATCCCGTTCATGACCCTGCTCGTCCGGGGCGTGGAATGGGCGGCCACCGGCGAGGTGACCCTCGGCCCGCCGGAGCGGACCGGCGCGGCGCGGTGGCGGGTCTGGCCCTACTACGCCGGCGACACCTCCCGGTTCGACCGTTCCGTGCCGGCCGCCGCGGCCGCCGCCCGGCACTAGGCCCGTGCAGCCGCAGCCGCAGCCGCAGCCGCAGCCGCAGCCCTCGGCCCGGGACGTGCTCGTCCTGGCGCGGATCGTCGACCTCGTGCGGGCCGGGACCGCGGTCACCCGCCCCGAGCTGGAGGCGGTGACCGGGCTGGGCCGCACCGCCGTCAACGACCGGCTGCGCGAGGGCGTCGACCTCGGGGTGCTCGCCGAGGTCGACGCCGTCCCGTCGGGCCAGCGGGGGCGGCCGTCGCGGGCGGTGCGCTTCCGCGCCGAGGCCGGCCGGCTGCTCGTCGCGTCCCTCGGCGAGGTGTCGCTGCACGCCGCCGTCACCGACCTCGACGGCCGGGCGCTGGCCGCCGAGTTCCGCCCGATCGACGTGCAGGAGGGGCCCGAGCGGGTCCTGCGCACCGTCGACGAGGCGTTCGGCCGGCTGCTGGGGGAGGTGGGCGGCACGGCGCCGGTGTGGGCCGTCGCGCTCGGCTTGCCCGGGCCGATGGACTACCCGAACGGGCGGGTCGTCGTCCCGCCGGCCATCCCGGGCTGGGCCGGCTTCGACGTGCGGTCCTGGTTCGCCGCGCGCCGGGGGGTGCCGGTGTGGGTCGACAACGAGGTGAACCTGCGGGCGCTCGGGGAGTGGGAGCGCGGGGCGCCGCGGGAGCGCCGCGACCTGCTCTACGTCAAGGTGGCCACCGGCATCGGCAGCGGGCTGGTGACCGGCGGGCGGCTGCACCGCGGCGACAGCGGGGCGGCCGGCGACATCGGGCACGTGCGGGTGACCGACGACCCGCTGGCGCGCTGCCGGTGCGGCAAGACCGGGTGCCTCGAGGCGGTGGCGAGCGGCTGGGCGCTCGTCGACACGCTCACCGAGGAGGCGCGGGCCGGGCGCAGCCCCGTGCTCGCCGAGCGGCTGGCCCGCGCCGGCCGGATCACCGGCGAGGACATCGGCGCCGCGACCGCCGCCGGCGACGAGGTGGTGCGGGCGGCGGTGAGCAGGGCCGCCCGCGTGATCGGCACCGCCATCGCCGGTGTCGTCAACTTCGCCAACCCCGGCACGCTGGTGCTCGGCGGCGGCGTGCTCCGGACCGGGCCGCTGTTCTCCGACGAGTTCCGGGCGGCGGTGCTCGACGGCACCATCGAGCTCGCCGCCCAGAACCTGACCGTCCGCACCGCCTCCCTCGACCCCACCGAGGGCGTCACGGGCGCGGCCCTGCTCGCGGCCGACAACCTGCTGCGCCCCGCCGCGCTGCAGATCTGGCTGGCCGACGGCAGCCCGGTCGGCGCGGCCGACCAGCTGCAGCGAGCGGCCTGAGCACCTCCCGACGACCCACACCGACCCAGGAGCCGCCCCCGTGCCAGCCGTGACGACCACGCAGGGGATCGAGTACGCCGTCCGCGGCGACCATCCCCTCGCTCTCGACCTGCACGTGCCGGAGACCGCCGGACCGCCGCCGGTGGTCGTCCACCTGCACGGCGGCAGCTGGAAGTTCGGCTCCCGGACCGATCACCCGGAGCGGGCGTGCGGCCTGGCGGAGCGCGGCTTCGCCGTGGCCTCCGTGGACTACCGGCTGTCGACGGAAGCCCCGCACCCGGCTCAACTGGAGGACGTGCAGGCCGCCGTCACGTGGCTGCAGGAGCGCGTCGTCGAGCACGGCGCCGACGGGTCGCGGATCGCGCTGTGGGGCGCCTCGGCCGGCGGCCACCTCGCCGCCCTGGCAGCGCTCACCCCGCCCACGCCGGTCGCCGCCGTCGTCACCTGGTTCGCGACGACCGACCTGCTGCGCGCCGCGGTGCGCCCGCCGCTGGAGCCGCGGTTCCTGCCCAACTTCGAGGGGGAGCTGCTGGGCACCCCCGACGTGCTGGCCGACCCGGCCGCGGCGCGGGCGGCCAGCCCGCGCTGGCTGGCCTCCGCCGGGGCGCCGCCGTTCCTCGTCATGCACGGCGACCGCGACCGGCTCGTGCCCCCCGTGCAGTCGACCGCGTTCCACGAGGCGCTGGTCGACGCGGGAGCGGACTCGACGCTGGTGCTCGTCGGGGGCGCCAGCCACGAGGACCCCGCGTTCGACTCGCCGCGCACGCTGGACATGGTGGCCGCCTTCCTCCGGGCGCACCTCGGTGGTGCCGCGTGAGAGCCCTGGTGATCGGCGGCGGGCCGGCCGGGTGCACCGCCGCGGTGTCGCTGGCCCGCCGCGGTGCCGACGTGGTGGTCGTGGAGGTCGAGCCGGACGTCCGGCCGGTCGGCGTCGGGCTGATGCTGCAGAACTCGCCGCTGCGCGCTCTGGACTCCCTCGGCCTGGTGGAGGCCTGCGTCGAGCGGGGCTTCGTGCACCGGGAGATCGACGTCTGCGACGCACAGGGCGCCGTCCGGCACGTCCTCGCGCCCCCGAGCCTGGTCGAGGGGAAGCCCGCGATGGTGGCGATCTCCCGCGCGCACCTCGCCGAGGTCCTGCTCGACGCCGTCCGGACGTCGGGGGCCGAGCTGCGCCTCGGCACCACGGCCACCGCGCTGACCGATGCCGGTGACCGGGTCGAGGCCCGGCTCTCCGACGGCAGCACCGAGTACTTCGACGTGGTCGTCGGTGCCGACGGGCTGCACTCCCGCACCCGTCCGCTGGTCCTGCCGGACGCGCCGGAACCTCACCGGACCGGACAGGTCATCTGGCGGGCCGCGGCGCCGCGACCGCCGCAGGTCGACCGCTACTCGATGCTCGACGGCGGCCCGGAGCTGGGGAAGGTCGGTCAAGTCCCGATCGCCGACGACGCGCTCTACCTCTGGATGCTGCAGACCGACACCGGTGCCGGGAGACCGCCGCGGGAGCGGTTGCTCCGGGCTCTGCGCGACCAGCTCGCTCCCTTCGGCGGGGACGTGCCGGCGGTCGCCGAGGCGCTCACCGGCGACGTCGACCTGCGCTCGCTGCAGGCGCTGCTCGTGCCGCTCCCGTGGGCGCAGGGGCGGTGCGTGGTGATCGGCGATGCCGTCCACACCACCACTCCCCACATCGCCTACGGCGTCGGCATCGCCATCGAGGACTCCGTCGTCCTGGCCGAGATGCTCGCCGGGGACGACGACGTCGTCCACGCGCTGCAGCGTTTCGGCGAACGGCGGTTCGACCGCTGCCGGCTCGTGGTCGAGGCATCGGTGCAGCTCGGGGAGTGGGAGCAGCACCCGCCCGCGGATCCGACGGCCCCGGGGCAGCTGACCGGGCGGACCCTGGGGGCACTGGCCGCCCCGTACTGAGCTCACCCGCACAGGAGCAGGTCGACCAGCCGCTCGAGGTCGGCCCGGGTCCGCGGCGCCCCGCACCGGACCCGGTCGACGGCGACGCTGCGCAGCACCCACACGAGCGCGGGCACCGAGTGCAGGCTCGGCCGGTCGGCGCCGGCGCGGGCGACGACGACGTCGACGGCAGCGGTGAGCGACCGGTCGAGCGCCGCGCGGGTCGCCTCCGCCAGCCGGGGGCACCACTCCTCGGCGGCGAGCAGGACGCGGACCGCCCGCTCCTCCCGGGTCGGGCAGCCCCGCCAGCGCTGCACCAGCGCCAGCAGGTCCGACCGCACCGATCCGGTCGGCGCGGGAGCGGCGAACAGCCGCAACCCGTCGACGGCGCGCAGCACGACCTCCTCCAGGTCCGCCGACCCGGACGCGGCCGCCGGCACGTCGTACCCCAGCTCGACGAGCGCCGCCACCACCGCCGGCAGCAGCGGCTCGTGACATGCGTGTGCCCCCATCGGTCCTCCTCCCGCGGGAACCGGGGGGGGGGGGGCGGGGGGGGCCCCGGGCGGGGGGCCGGCGGGGGCGGGGGGG
>NZ_JBJGYZ010000066.1:0-16325 GCF_054050275.1 Geodermatophilus sp. SYSU D00691 | reverse complement strand
GAAGCGACCGGCCCTGCCAGCTCACCACGCCCGCGGACACCCCCCCGGCCACCCCCGGGGGGTTGCCGAGGCCGACCACCAGCCGGCCCCCCGGCAGGGTGCCCGCGGCGCCGAGCGCGGGGGGGGGAGGGGTTCCCGTCCGCGCGCGGACGACGGCCAGGTCGGACAGGGGGTCGGCGCCGACGACGTCGACGTCGGCCTCGGTGCCGTCGCTGAACACGGCCCGGCCCCGCTTGGACCGCGCGACCACGTGCGCGTTGGTGAGCAGCAGGCCGTCGGGGGTGAAGACGACGGCCGACCCGGCCCCGGCGCGGCCGTCGGCGCCGGTGACCTGCAGGGCGGCGACGTGCGGCGTGAGGTCGGCGGCGACGGCGGTGACGATGCGGGAGTAGGCGTCCAGGGCCGCTTCGGTCCCGGGCTCGGGCAGGACGCTCATCGGACGCCCCCTTCCGACGTGATTACGGGATTACACGACCAGTGAACGCCGCCGATCGGGTCCGCGGCACCCGTTCCGCTCCGGGTGAACAGTCACCCGAGCGCCACCCGCAGGAAGCGCTCGATCGCGTCCAGCGTCGGCCGCGCCTCCTCCCCGGTGCCGCGGGTCGACGTCGAGCGCACCACGGCCTTCGGGGTGCCGGGCGAGACGATCTCCTTGTCGTGCCCGACCCCCGGCACCGAGAAGAACGTCACCTCGGCGCCGGCTGCCGCCAACGCCGCGAACAGCAGCTCGCTCTGGTGGTGCGGCACGAGAGCGTCCAGCTGCCCGTGCGCGATGAGGAACGGCGGGGCGTCCGCCCGGGCGTAGGCGCAGGGATCGGCCGCACGGACCTCGTCCGGCCGGGTGCGGATCGGGAAGCCCATCAGCCGCGACTCGGGGGACCCCGGGTCGTCGTGGCAGTCGGTGAGCCCCATGAGCTCGTTGAGCGACCTGCAGGCACCGGGCAGCATGTGCGCGTCCATCTGCAGGAAGTCGGTCGGCCCGTAGAGGTCGACGACGGCCTGCACCGCGCTGGAGGCGCCGGTCTCCCCGAGCGAGCCCTCCAGGCGGTCGCCGGCCAGGCCGGCCATGGCGGCGGTCCAGCCGCCCGACGAGTCGCCCATGACGGCGAACCGGTCGGGATCGAGACCGTGCTCGCCGGCGTGCGCACGCAGCCAGCGGATCGCGGCCTTCACGTCGTGCACCTGCGCCGGGAATCGAGCCTGGCCGCTCGACCGGGTGCACACCCCGGCGACCGCGAACCCCCTGTCGGTGAACCACGGGGCGAGCTCCGCCGCGTAGTAGGAGCCGGCGTCGTCCAGGAACGCGCTGCCACCCATGGCGATCAGCAGCGGCCACGGCCCCTCCCCCTCGGGCAGGTGCAGGTCCAGCTGGTGTCCGCGGCTGCCCGGCGGATCGGCCGGTGCGTAGTCGATGCCGGGCAGCACGCGCGGGGACATGTCCGGGATCCTCCCCGATGTCACATCCCGGCGGGGGCGGCCGTCTCCATGTCGCGAACCCATCGAACGGAGGAGGAGACGTGACCACGACGAGGATCCCGCCCGCCGAGGTGACCGGCATCTACGGCGCCCTGGTGACGCGCATGTCCCGCAAGATGCTCGGGCAGGTGCCCGACGCGGTCGGCGTGATGTGGCACAACCGCAAGGTGCTCAACTTCGGCTTCGGCCTCGGCCGCAAGACGCAGAAGTGGGACGCCTGCGACCTGCACCTGAAGTCCTTCGCCCACATGGCGGTCGCCAGCCTCCTCGGCTGCAGCTTCTGCCTCGACCTCGGCTACTTCCAGGCCGCCAACGAGGGCCTCGACCTGGACAAGGCGCGCGAGGTGCCCCGCTGGCGCGTCTCCGACGTGTTCACGCCGCTCGAGCGCGACGTGATGGAGTACGCCGAGGCCATGAGCCGGACGCCGATCGAGGTGACCGACGAGCTGTCCGCGCGGCTGCTCGACCAGCTCGGGGCGCCGGCGCTGCTGGAGCTGACCGCGTTCATCGCGCTGGCCAACTTCTACACCCGCAGCAACGTCGCCATGGGCATCGAGGCGGCCGGTCTCGCGGCGTCCTGCCAGCTCCGGCCGCTCGCCGAGCGCGTGCCGGCCTGACGAGCGGGCGGAGGGCGCGGCGGCGGCCGCGTCATCCGCCCGGCGCGCGCTCCCCGTCGGCCCGGCAGCATGATCCCCGCAGGACAGCCGAGCTCGACGGAGAGGGCAGCGCATGACGGTCTCGGACGCCACCCGCCGAGCAGCGGCGGAGACGGCCTGGCGCACGCTGCGCCCCACCCTGGCCGGCGAGGCGCACGCCGCGCTCGGCGCCGAGGGTGACGCCTTCCTCGCCCGCGCCGAGCTGGCCCTGTTCGACGTCCACGAGCCGCTGGCCGTGCTCTACGGCGAGCGGGCCGACGACCTCTTCGCCCGCGCGCTGCGGCTGGCCCTGGCCGCGGCGGCCGAGCGCCCGGCGCCGCTGCGCCGGCTCGACCGGCGGCGCGAGATCGACCCCGGCTGGTTCCAGCGGGCCCGCGTGCAGGGCTACGTCTGCTACGTCGACCGGTTCTGCGGCACCCTGGCCGAGCTGCCGTCCCGGCTCGACCACCTCGTGGAGCTGGGCACCACGTACCTGCACCTCATGCCGCTGCTGCGGCCGCGGGAGGGCGAGAACGACGGCGGCTACGCGGTCGCCGACTACCGCGCCGTCGACCCGCGGCTGGGCACGATGGCCGACCTCGAGCAGGTGGCCGCGGCACTGCACGAGCGCGACATGAGCCTGTGCATCGACCTGGTGCTCAACCACACCGCGCGCGAGCACCCGTGGGCGCAGCGCTGGCTGGCCGGCGACCCCGCGTTCGCCGGCTTCTACACCGCCTTCCCCGACCGCGAGCTGCCCGACGCCTACGACGCCACCATCCCGGAGGTCTTCCCCGACCGGGCGCCGGGGTCGTTCAGCTGGGTGCCGGAGGCCTGCGGCGGTGCCGGCGGCTGGGTCTGGACGACGTTCTGGCCCTACCAGTGGGACCTCGACTACACCAACCCCGAGGTCGCCCTGGCGATGCTCGGCGAGATCACCTGGCTGGCCAACCGCGGGATCGACGTCTTCCGCATGGACGCCGTCCCGTTCATGTGGAAGCGGCTGGGCACCACCTGCCAGAACCAGCCCGAGGGCCACACCCTGCTGCAACTACTGCACGCCCTCACCCGGCTGGCCGCACCCGGCGTGGTCTTCAAGGCCGAGGCCATCGTGTCCCCCGACGACCTGGTGCCCTACCTCGGCGGGCACGAGCGGTACCGCCCCGAGTGCGAGCTGGCCTACCACAACCAGCTCATGGTGCTGCTGTGGAGCAGCCTGGCCACGCAGGACGCCCGGCTCGCCCGGCAGTCCCTGCGCCGCATGAAGCCGATCCCGCCGGGGACGTCGTGGGTCACCTACGTCCGCGGGCACGACGACATCGGCTGGGCGGTCTCCGACGAGGACGCCGCCGCGGTCGGGGCCGACGGGTTCGCCCACCGGCGCTTCCTCAACGACTTCTACTCCGGCCGCTACCCCGGCTCGTTCGCCCGCGGCGCGCTCTTCCAGGAGAACGAGGCCACCGGCGACGCGCGCATCTCGGGCTCCGCGGCGTCGCTGTGCGGCATCGAGGCGGCGGTGGAGGACGGCGACGACGACGCGCTGGAGGCCGGGATCCGCCGGCTGGAGCTGCTGTACTCCGTCGCCTACGCCTGGGGCGGGATCCCGCTGCTCTACATGGGCGACGAACTGGCCCTGCGCAACGACCACGGCTACCTGGCCGACCCCGAGCGCGCGCCGGACAACCGCTGGCTGCACCGGCCGCCGATGGACTGGGCCGCCGCCGCGCGCCGGGCCGAGCCCGCGACGCTCGAGGGCCGGGTGTTCGCCCGGATCCGCCGGCTGGGCGAGGTGCGCCGGTCGCTGCTCGCGCTGCGCGGCGGCACGGGGTCGGAGGTGCTCGACGTCGGCAGCGAGGCGGTGCTGGCCTGGCGCCGGAGGCACCCGCGCAGCGGTGTCTTCGTCGGGCTGGCCAACTTCTCGCCGGCGCCGCAGCACGTCGACGCCGACACCGTCACCGGCTTCGGCACCTACGTGCCGGTGCTCAGCAGCGACGGCCCGCCCCGGGTGGCGCGCGGCAGGCTCCTGCTGCCGGGCCTCGGCTTCGCCTGGTTCGCCGAACCGTGACCGGCCCGGTCAGCCGGCCCAGCCGAGTTCCTCCAGGGCGTGGCCGGAGTTCCAGATCTTGGTCATCCCGCTGATCCGGCCGCCGTCGAACTCCAGCACGTAGACGTAGTCGCTGGTGGTGCGCCGCCCCGTCGGCGGCACGGGTCCGCCGTCCCCGGTGTGGGTGCCGGTGAACACCGCGTACACGCAGACGGCGTCCCGTGCCGGGTCCGTGTAGTCCCGCACCGTGCGGACGTCGGCCAGCGGTGCCGCCTGTGCCGAGAAGCCGGCGTCGGGGTGGCAGTAGCTGCTGCACCCCTCCCAGCCGCGGCCGGTCTCGCAGGCGTCGACGAAGGCCTGGGCCACGTCCGTGATCGTCGCGGTGTCACTGGTCACCGGGATCCTCCTCGCGTCGGCGGTCCCGGCGGTGCCGGGCGGCCGCCCGGCAGGCGCGGGACCGTGGGAGGAGTCGACGCCCGCCGCGGCGGGGCCGGCCACGGCCGAACGGCCCTGCGGCCGCGTGCGGGACGTGGACCCCATCCGGTCCCGATCCGTCCATCTGAGGGGGTGCGCCCGTTCACCCGGAGGCCGTACCGTTCCGGCACGGCAGAGGTTCGTGCCGTCCCCGCGTCCGGTTCCCCCCGGCGGCGCCGCTGGACGGCGTCCCGCCCCTCAGTGCAGAGGAGCGCGCGATGGAACGTCCCTCCGGTGTGCCGCTGCCGGTCCCGCCCGATCTCGGCGGCCCCGCGCTCGCGCCCGAGCCGGCGCCGCAGGCCGGCGCCACCTTCGGCGTCGAGGAGGAGTTCCACCTCGTCGACCCGGAGACCCTGGCGCTCGCGCCGGCGCCCGAGCTGTCGGCGTCGGCGATGTCCGGCCGGGCCGGGCGGCACCTGCACGCCGAGATCACCACGACGCAGCTGGAGACCGCGACCGGCGTCTGCGCCTCGATGGACGACCTGCACGCCGAGCTGAGCGCCACCCGCGCGGAGGCGGCGGCCGCGGCGGCCGCGGCCGGGCGGGCGATCCTCGCCGCGTCCACGCACCCGTTCGGCTCGTGGCGCGACCTCGAGCTCACCGCCGCGCCCCGGTACGAGGCGATGGTGGAGCGGTGGGCGGTGCTCGCGCTCCAGCAGGACATCTGCGGCTGCCACGTGCACGTCGGCGTCCCCGACGTCGAGACGGCGGTGGCGGTCATGGACCGCGTCCGCCCGTACCTGCCGGTGCTGCTGGCGATGACCGGGAGCTCGCCGTTCCACGACGGGCAGGACACCGGCTACGACAGCTACCGCACCCAGTGGTGGTCGCGGTGGCCCAACAGCGGCCCGCCCGAGTACCTGGGCAGCGCCGACCGGTTCGCCGAGGTGGTCGCCGGCCTGGTCGCCTCCGGTGTCGTCGAGGACTCCTCCAACCTCTACTGGGACGTGCGCCCCTCCTACCACCTGCCCACGCTCGAGTTCCGCATCGGCGACGTGTGCACCAGGGTCGACGACGCCGTCCTGCACGCCGCCCTGGCCCGCTCGCTGGTGCGGGTGCTGGCCGGCCGCGCGGAGCGGGGCGAGCCGTGTCCCGACGTGCGCCCCGAGCTGCTGCGGGCCGCCCGCTGGCGGGCCGCTCGGCACGGCCTGTGCGGGGAGCTGTTCGACCCGGTGCTCGGCACGCTCGTCGACGCCCGCCTGGCGGTCCGCCGGCTGCTGACCGAGCTGGAGGACGACCTGCGGGCCGCCGGCGAGTGGGAGCAGGTGGGCGAGCTGGTTGGCGGGCTGCTCTCGCGGGGTACGTCGGCGGCGCGGCAGCGGAGGACCTGGCTGCGCACGCGGGATCCCCGCGCGGTCGCGGCGGCCGTCGTGCGGGAGGGGAGCACCGGAGGCGGCTGACGTGGGGGGTGTCCGTGCACTGGCCGGCCCGGCCGACCTCGACCCGCTGCTGGAGCGCGTCGGGGACGCGCGGGTGGTGGCGATCGGCGAGGCCAGCCACGGCACCCACGAGTACTACGCCTGGCGGGCCGCGCTGACCCGCCGGCTCGTCGCCGAGCGCGGGTTCGGCGTCGTCGCCGTCGAGGGCGACTGGCCCGACTGCTACCGGGTGAACCGCAGCGTGCGCGCGCGACCCGGCGCCGCCGGCGACCCGCACGACGAGCTCCACGCGTTCGCCCGGTGGCCGACCTGGATGTGGGCGAACGACGAGGTCGTCGACTTCTGCCGGTGGCTGCGGGCGTTCAACGCCGACCGGCCCGACGACGACCGGGTCGGCTTCTACGGGCTCGACGTCTACAGCCTCTGGGACTCCATGCACGAGCTCGTCGGGTGGCTGCGCGAGCACGAGCCCGGTTCCGTGGAGACCGCGGTCCGCGCGCTCCGCTGCTTCGAGCCGTTCGGCGAGGACGGCGCGGAGTACGCCTTCGCCAGCCGGTTCACGCCGTCGACGTGCGAGCAGGCGGTCGTCGACCTGCTGCGCCACCTGTGCGAGGAGCGCGGGCGGGCAGAGTCGGCGACCGATGCCGAGGGCCGGTTCGCCGCCGAGCAGAACGCCGCGGTCGTCGTCGACGCCGAGCGCTACTACCGGGCCATGGTCCGCGGCTCGGCCGAGTCGTGGAACGTCCGCGACGTGCACATGGCCGACGCCCTCGACCGGCTCCTCGAGCACACCGCCGGCAAGGCGGTCGTGTGGGAGCACAACACGCACATCGGGGACGCCCGCCACACCGACATGGCCGCCGCCGGGATGGTCAACCTCGGCCAGCTGCTCCGGGAGCGGCACGGCCGCGAGCGGGTGGTGCTCGTCGGCGCGGGCGGCCACCGCGGGGGAGTGGTCGCCGCCGAGGCGTGGGGCGCGCAGATGCAGCGCATGCCGGTGCCGCCGGCCCGCGCCGGCAGCCTCGAGGCCCTGCTGCACGAGGAGGTCGGCCGCGACGCGCTGCTCGTCTGGGACGGCGGCCCCCGGCCCGGCTGGCTGGACCGGAGGCTGGACCACCGCGCCATCGGCGTCGTCTACCGGCCGGAGCGGGAGCGGTGGGGCAACTACGTGCCCACCGTGCTCGGCGAGCGCTACGACGCCTTCCTCTGGTTCGAGGACACGCGCCCGCTGCGGCCGCTGCACCTGGAGCGGGCCGACGAGCACGTGCCGCCCCTGGCGCACGCGACGTGACCGGCGCCGCCCCGCGCCGGACCGCCGACGGCCGGCTGGACGCCCGCCCGACGGCGGCGGAGCCGCGGCGGCCGCTGGGCGCCGGCCTGCACGAGCTCGACCTCGGACCGGGCGTGGAGGCGGTGCTCGCCGTCCCACCGGGGGAGCCCGCACCGCGGCCGCTGCTGGTGTTCTTCCACGGGGCCGGCGGCACGGCCGCGCAGGGCCTCGCCGCGCTCGGCGGCGTCGCCGGGGAGCGCGGCGTCCTGGTGCTCGCGCCCACGTCCGCCGCCGGCACGTGGGACCTGCTCACCGGCGGCTGGGGTCGCGACGTCGCCGCCCTCGACGCGGCGCTCGACGCCGTGGACGACGCCTGCGCCGTCGCCCGCGTCGCCTTCGCCGGCTTCTCCGACGGCGCCTCGTACGCCCTCTCGCTGGGCCTCGGCAACGGCGACCTCGTCGAGGCGGTGCTCGCGTTCTCGCCCGGGTTCGTCGCGCCGTCGGCGGTGCGCGGCCGGCCGGGCGTGTGGATCTCGCACGGCACGGGCGACCGGGTGCTGCCGGCCGAGGTCTGCGGCCGGCGGGTGGCGAGGGTGTTGCGCGACGAGGGCTACGACGTCACCTACGAGGAGTTCGACGGCGGGCACGTGGTGCCGCCCGACCTCGTGCGCCGGGCCCTCGCCTGGTGGCCGGCCGGCGGAACCTGACGGGGAGCCGGGGACGTTGCCCGGGCACGCGGGCTGCCGGCCGGGCAGCTCCCGCCCACGACAGGAGTGCAGCGATGGCCTTCCGCAACCTCATGGCCCGCCTCGGCGCCGGTGGCGCCGACGTCGAGACGGTGCTCGACTCCGCCGACACCACGCCCGGGGGCACCGTCTCGGGGACGGCGACGGTGACCGGCGGCAAGCTGGCGCAGGACGTCGACGAGATCCGGGTCGAGCTGGTCGCCACCGTCGAGGTCGAGGGGCAGGACGGCGAGTGGCGGGAGGACGTCGTCTTCGGCGCCGGCGCCATCGCCGGGGCGACGCGCATCGAGCCGGGGGAGCGCCGCAGCGTCCCGTTCCGGTTCGCCGTCCCGCTGCAGTGCCCGTTCACCACCCTGGACGGCTGGCACCTGCGGGGCATGAAGGTCGGCCTGCGCACCCGCGTGGACATCTCCGGCGCCGTCGACCCCGGCGACCTCGACGTCATCGCCGTCCACCCGCTGCCGGTGCAGCGCACCGTGCTGCAGGCGCTGGGTCAGCGCGGCTTCCGGTTCGTCGGCGCCGACGTGGAGAAGGGCCGGCTGCGCGGCAGCGACCTGCCCTTCTACCAGGAGGTGGAGTTCGCCCCGCCGCCGGACCTGCGCGGTCGCGTCAACGAGCTCGAGGTGACCTTCCTGGCCGACCCGCAGGGCGTCGAGGTGGTGCTCGAGGTCGACCGCCGCGGCGGGCTGCTCACCGACGGGTACGACGCCGCCGGACGGCTGTACCTCCCGCACCACACCGACCTGGCGACGGCCGCCGCGCAGCTCGACGACGCCGTCCGCCGGCTCGGCGCCCGGCGCGGCTGGCTCTAGGGGCGGCGGGGTCCTCGTTCAGGCCGTGCGCCGCCCGGTGAGGTCGCCGCGGACCTCGTCGCCGTCGGTGAGCCCGCCGGTCTTCGACTGCTCGAAGCCGGGGCCGAGGTGCTCCAGGGCCAGCCGCCCGTAGACCTGCTGCTGGGTGGCGACGCGCTGCGAGCGGCCGCGACCGAGGAAGCTTACCGCCCAGTGCAGCACGGTGGTGACCCGGCTCTTGAAGCCCACGATGTAGAAGAGGTGGACGACCAGCCACAGGACCCAGGCGATGAAGCCCTGGAACTTGAAGTTGCCGATGTCGGCGACCGCGGAGAACCGGGAGATCGTCGCCATCGAGCCCTTGTCGAAGTAGTGGAAGGGCTTGGCGGGGGCCTTGCCGGCGATCCGCCGCTTGATGGCGTCGGCGGCGTACTTGCCGCCCTGGATCGCCACCTGCGCGACACCCGGCAGCTTGTCCAGGCTCATCATGTCGCCGACCACGTGCACCTCGGGGTGCCCGGGCAGCGTGAGGTCGGGCAGGACCGACACCCGGCCGGCCCGGTCGATGTCGGCGCCGGACTGCTCGGCGAGCTGCCGGCCCAGGGGGGAGGCCTGCACGCCGGCGGCCCAGATCTTGGTGGCCGCGTTGATCCGGCGGATCTGGCCGTCGGCGTCCTTGACCTCGATGCCGTTCTCGTCGACGTTGGTCACCATCGCGCCGAGCTGGACCTCGACGCCGATGTCGTTGAGCTGCCGGCGGGCGCTCCCGCCGAGCCGCTCGCCGAACGAGGGCAGCACCATGGGCGCGGCGTCGAGCAGGATGATCCGCGACGTCGTCGGGTCGATGTTGCGGAAGTCCTTGCGCAGCGTGCGGTGGGCGAGCTCGGCGATCTGGCCGGCCATCTCCACACCGGTGGGGCCGGCGCCGACGACGACGAAGGTCATCAGCCGGTCGATCTCGGCCTGGTCGGTGGCCAGCTCGGCGAGCTCGAACGCGCCGAAGATGCGCCCGCGCAGCTCGAGGGCGTCGTCGACGCTCTTCATGCCCGGGGCGAACTCGGCGAACTGGTCGTTGCCGAAGTACGACTGCCCGGCGCCGGCGGCGACGATCAGCTCGTCGTAGGGGTGCACGGTCGTGCGGCCCAGCACGGTCGAGGTGACCGTGCGGCCGGCCAGGTCGATGTCGGTGACCTCGCCGAGCACCACCCGGGCGTTCTGCTGCCGGCGCAGGATCTCCCGCGTGGCCGGGGCGATCTCGCCCTCCGACAGGATGCCCGTGGCCACCTGGTAGAGCAGGGGCTGGAACAGGTGGTGGGCGGTCTTGCCGATGATCGTGACGTCGACATCAGCGCGCTTGAGCGCCTGCGCGGCGAACAGCCCCCCGAAGCCGGTCCCGACGATGACCACGCGCGGCCGGCCGGTCGCGGAGCCGCTGCCTGTCTGAACGCCCGCTGGTGATGTCGTCATGATGAATCAGTCTCCCACTCCGGGGGTCTCCGGCCACGACGGGCCCGAGGCGATCCGGGACACAGTCTCCCTGCCCACCGGTCGCTCAGGCCAATCGAGTCTTTCCGCACAGGTCAACGCCGGGTAGGGGGCCGGTATGCCGCCGGAAGGGCCCCGCGCCGTCCTCGTCCCGGGTCTCGGTCTCGACGCCCGCTCGTGGGCGCGGCTGCGCCGGCGCGTGCCCGCCGACGTCGTCCCGCTGCCCGGGATGGGGCGGCGCGAGCCGGTGCCGTCGGTCGACGCGCTCGCCGCGGTGCTGCGCGCCCGGCTGGGCGAGGGGCCGGTGGTGCTGGTCGGGCACTCGCAGGGCTGCCAGGTGGTCGCCGCGGCGGCGGACGACGCACGGGTGGTGGCCGTCGTGCTGCTCGGGCCGACCACCGACCCGCGGCTGCGCTCGCCGTGGGGGCTGGCCGGGCGCTGGCTGGCGACGGCGCTGCGCGAGCCGCCGTGGCAGTACCCGTTCGTGCTGGCCCAGTGGCTGCGCACCGGGCCGCGGGCGATGGCGGCGCTGTGGCGCTCGGCCGCGCCGGACCGCACCGACCTCCGGCTGCGCCGCGTGCGCGTGCCGGTCACCGTCGTCCGCGGCACGCGGGACGCGCTGTGCCCGGCGGAGTGGGCCCGCACCGTGGCGGCCGCGGCGCCGCGCGGACGGCTGGTGGAGCTGTCCGGGGCCGCGCACATGACGCCGCTGACCCGCCCCGACGCGGTCGCCGACCTCCTCCGGTCGGCGGAGGAAGCGCCACCCGCTCGGGTCGCGCCGGGTGGCTGACCGCCCGGCGGGGAAGGCCCGACGTGCCACTATGACGCCGTGGGGTCCACCTCTGCTTCGGCCGGCGCGCTGCTGCGGCACGTGCGGACCGGCCGCGCCCGCAGCCGGGCGGACCTCGTCGCGCTCACCGGCGCCTCGCGGAACACGGTCAGCGCGCGGGTCGACCAGCTCATCGCGGCCAACCTCCTGGAGGAGGGCGGCCGGGGCTGGAGCACCGGCGGCCGCCCGCCGACGATCCTGCGCTTCAACAGCCGCGCCGGCTGCGTGCTCGCCGTCGACCTCGGCGTCACCAGCGTGGACGTCGCCGTCACCGACCTGTCCGCGCAGATCCTCGCCACCGCCGGGCACCCGATCGACATCGCCGAGGGCCCCGGCCCGGTGCTCGCCGAGGCCGACCGGCTGGCGCAGAAGGTGCTCGCCGAGGCGGGGGTGACGCCGGACGACGTCCGCGCCGTCGGCGTCGGGGTGCCCGGGCCGGTGGAGTTCTCGACCGGGCGGCCGTCGCACCCCCCGATCATGCCCGGCTGGCACGACTTCCCGATCCCGGGCGCCTTCGGCCGCTACGAGTGCCCGGTGTACGTGGACAACGACGTCAACGTGATGGCGCTGGGCGAGATGGGCGTCGCCGGGTCGCTGCAGGACGTGCTCGTCGTGAAGGTCGGCACCGGCATCGGCTGCGGCGTGATCGTCGAGGGGCGGGTCTACCGCGGCGCCCAGGGCAGCGCGGGCGACATCGGGCACATCTACGTCTCCCAGCCCGACGGCCGCACCGTCACCTGCCGGTGCGGCAACGAGAACTGCCTCGAGGCGTTCGCCGGCGGCGGGGCGCTGCTGCGCGACGCGCTGGCGGCCGGGCTGCCGGTGACCAGCACCCGGGACGTCGTCGAGCTCGCGGTGCACGGCGACGGCGCGGCCCTCGAGCTGGTGCGCGAGGCCGGCCGGACGATCGGCACGGTCCTGGCCGCGCTGGTCAACTTCTTCAACCCGCACCGCATCGTGATGACCGGCGGCGTGGCCCAGGCCGGCCTGCCGCTCCTGGCCGGCATCCGCGAGACCGTCTACCGGCGCTCGATGCCGCTGGCCGCGCGGTCGCTGGAGATCACCGTCAGCGATGCGCCCGACCGCTCCGGCCGGGTCGGTGCCGCGCTCATGGCGATCGAGGGGTTCCTCGACGAGGACGCCGTCCACCAGGCCCTCGCCGCCCGCTGAACCGGGCCGCCGCGGCCCGCGTGACCGCGGTCACCTTTCATCTCAGTTCGGTGAACACCGCGCTGTGGCCTTGACCACCCCTCTGCACCCCCTTATGTTCTCCGCCGAGCCGACTAATGGTCAACGCTGAGCAGAAGTCCGGGGGTGGATCGGTGGACGAGGCGTCCCGAGCGGGTGCACCGCTGCTGGAGATGCACGGGATCGTGAAGTCGTTCCCGGGCGTGCGCGCGCTGGACGGCGTGGACCTCGACGTCCGCGCCGGCGAGGTGCACTGCCTGCTCGGCCAGAACGGCGCGGGCAAGTCGACGCTGATCAAGGTGCTGGCCGGGGCCCACCAGCCCGACGCCGGGCAGATCACGTGGCGCGGCGAGCACGTGCGGCTGGGCAACCCGCAGGCGGCGATGAGCCTCGGGATCGCGACGATCTACCAGGAGCTCGACCTGGTCTCCGGCCTCACCGTGGCCGACAACGTCTTCCTGGGCCGGGAGCGCTCGCGGTTCGGCCTCTCGCGTCCGGCGCAGGCCAACCGGGAGGCCGCCGAACTGCTCACCCGGCTCGGCCACCCCGAGATCCGCCCGACCGCCGAGGTCGGCTCCCTGCCGGCGGCCGCCCAGCAGGTGGTCAGCATGGCGCGGGCGCTGTCGCAGAACGCGCAGCTGATCATCATGGACGAGCCGTCGGCCGTGCTGGACAACGAGGAGGTCCAGCGGCTGTTCCGGGTCATCCGGGACCTCACCGCCCACGACGTCGCCGTCGTCTACATCTCCCACCGGCTGGAGGAGATCCGCGCGATCGGCGACCGGATCACCGTCCTCAAGGACGGCCGGACGGTCGCCACCGGCCTGCCGGTCCGCGAGACCCCCACCCGCCAGGTCATCACGCTGATGACCGGCCGCGACATCGAGTACGTCTTCCCCGAGCGGCGCACCGACGTGGCGGCCGACCAGGCGCCGGTGCTCGAGGTCGAAGGCCTGGCGCTGACCGGGCACTTCGCCGACGTCTCGTTCACCGTCCGCCCCGGCGAGATCGTCGGCCTGGCCGGCCTGGTCGGCTCGGGCCGGTCGGAGATCCTCGAGACCGTCTACGGCGCCCGCCGGGCCAGCACCGGCTCGGTCCGGGTCGCCGGCAAGCGGCTGCGGTCGGGGGACGTCGGCTCGGCGGTGGCCGCCGGCATCGGCCTGGCGCCGGAGGAGCGCAAGAGCCAGGCGCTGCTGCTCGGCGAGGCGGTCTACCGCAACATCAGCATCTCGAGCCTGGCGCGCTTCGCCCGCACGGGCTTCCTCGCCCGCGGCGCCGAGCGGGCCGCGGCCCGCGAGCAGGTGACCGCGCTGGAGGTCCGGCCGGCCGACGTCGAGCGCGAGGTGCGCACCCTCTCCGGCGGCAACCAGCAGAAGGTCGTCCTGGCCCGCTGGCTGCTGCGCGACTGCAAGGTGCTGCTGCTCGACGAGCCCACCCGCGGCGTCGACGTCGGCGCGCGGTCGGAGATCTACGCCCTGATCCGCACCCTCGCCGACCGCGGGGTGGCGGTCGTCGTGGTCTCCAGCGAGATCCCCGAGGTCCTCGGTCTGGCCGACCGGGTCCTCGTCGTCTCCGACGGCGCCGTCGTGGCCGAACGGCCGGCCGGCGCCCTCGACGAGCACGCGGTGCTCGACATGGTCATGGAGGGGACGGTCGACGTCCCCGCAGGTACCCGGCACGGAGGGGACGCAGCATGAGCGCGCCGACCAGCACGACCACGGGTGGGTCGACCACCGCGACGGGCCCGAGCCGCGGCCCGGGGCTGATGGCCGGCCCGTTCGGCCGGCTGCTCGGACTCGTCGTCGCCCTCGTGATCCTCTGCATCGTGGGCGTCATCACCGCCGGCGACCGGTTCGCCGACGTCGACAACGTGCTCACGATCCTGCGGCTGGCCGCGGTCATCGGCGTGGTCAGCGTGGGCATGACCTTCGTGATCATCGGCGGCGGCATCGACCTGTCGGTGGGCGCCATCGTGGCGCTGTCCTCGGTCTGGGCCACCACGCTGGCCACGCAGACCATGGCCGAGGACTTCCACTGGATCGTCATGGTCTTCACCGCGATCGCGGTGGGCGCCGGCTGCGGGTTGGTCAACGGCGTGGTCATCGCGTACGGCAAGCTCGCCGCGTTCATCGCGACGCTGGCCATGCTGGCGGCCGCCCGCGGCCTGGCCGAGATCCTGAGCAACCGGCGCACGCAGATCGTCCGCGACGAGGACTTCCTCGACTTCTTCAACGCCAGCGTGCTCGGCGTCCCGGCCCTGGTGATCATCTTCGCCCTGGTCGCGGCGATCGGCTGGGTGCTGCTCAACCGGACCACCTTCGGCCGGCGCACCTTCGCCGTCGGCGGCAACGCCGAGGCCGCCCGCCTGGCCGGCATCCGGGTGCAGCGGCACACCGTCTGGCTCTACGTGCTCTCCGGCGTCACCTGCGGCATCGCCGCGGTCATGCTCATGGCCCGGACGACGACCGGCAGCTCCACCCACGGCACGCTCTACGAGCTCGACGCGATCGCCGCCGTCGTCATCGGCGGGACGCTGCTCATCGGCGGCCGCGGCACGATCGTCGGCACCGTCCTGGGCGTGCTGCTCTTCACCACGCTGGGCAACGTCTTCACCCTGAACAACCTGTCCAGCTCCGCCCAGAACGTCGCCCGCGGCGTGATCATCGTGCTCGCCGTCCTGCTGCAGCAGCGGCTGGCCAGCCGCGAGGGCCGGCTGCGGTCCGCGCGCGCCCCCGGTGGACCCGGCGGCGTCGTCTCCGGGGGATCGGCCGCCCCGCCGGCCGCCCCCACCACCCCCACGACCTGACCCGGCGCGGAGTCCCGCGCCCGGTCGGCACGACCCCGGTGGACCACCCGGTCCACCGGACCAGGACCGGCTCTGCGTCGCAGAGCCCGTTCACCCGAGGAGAGATCGATGTCTGCAGTGCGGCAGCGCCGGTTCCGGCGCCTGATGCCCACGGCCGTGGGCCTGATCGCAGCCGGCGCGCTCGTGGCCGGCTGCACCAGCAACACCCCCGAGGAGGAGTCCGGGGACGGCGGTGGCTCCAACGCCGCCAGCTCGAACGACGAGGAGGGCGAGACCGTCACCATCGGCTTCTCGGCCCCCGCCGCCGACCACGGCTGGATGGCCGGCATCACCGAGGCCGCCCGCGCCGCGGCCGAGGAGTACGGCGACGTCGAGCTGCAGGTCGCCGAGGGCACCAACGACGTCAGCACGCAGATCAGCCAGGTCGAGACCTTCATCAACGAGGGCGTCGACGTGATCGTGCTGCTGCCGTTCGACGGCGACGCGATGACCCCGGTCGCGCTGCAGGCGATGGAGGCCGGCATCCCGGTCATCAACGTCGACCGCGAGTTCAACAGCCCGTTCGCCGCCCGCGCCACGATCCTCGGCGACAACTACGGCATGGGCGTCTCCGCGGGCACGTACATCTGCGAGCAGGTGGGCGACAACCCCGACGCGATCGTCGCCGAGATCGCCGGCATCGACTCGCTGCCGCTGACCCAGGACCGCAGCCAGGGCTTCGCCGACGCGCTGTCCGACTGCGGTCTCCAGGTGAGCAACCGGGTGGCGGCGGACTTCACCGTCGAGGGCGGCGAGGAGGCCGCGGCGAACCTGCTCCAGGCCGCGCCGCAGATCGACGCGCTGTGGAACCACGACGACGACCAGGGCGTCGGCGTCCTGGCCGCGATCGAGGCCGCCGGCCGCGACGAGTTCATCATGGTCGGCGGCGCCGGCTCGGCGAACGCGATGCGGGAGATCCAGTCCGGTGACTCCGTGCTGCAGGCGACCGTCATCTACCCGCACACGCAGGCCGCCGACGGCATCCGCCTGGCCCGCCTGGTCGCCCAGGACAAGTCGCTGTCCGACCTCATCTCCCCGGAGGTCCCGCGCACGATCGTGCTGAACGCCCCCGTCGTCACGGCGGAGAACGTCGACCAGTACATCGACCGCGCCTTCGAGTCCTGATCCACCCAGCGGTGCCGCCGGGGAGCTCCCGCTCCCCG
>NZ_JBJGYZ010000065.1:0-16674 GCF_054050275.1 Geodermatophilus sp. SYSU D00691 | reverse complement strand
GCCGGGTCGCCCAACGGCTTCTTGCCCTCACCGCCGCCATCTGGCACAACCGCGCCACCGGCCAGCCGATCACCCGATCCCTGATCGCCTACGACCACTGACCCCCGATCGGACTTACTCGTCTAGCCGAGGAATTGCGGTCTGCCGGTCTGCTCCGCCCCCGGTGAATGTCGGGCGCCAGCTCACAGCCGGGGATTGACGTCAGGCCTCGAACCGGCGTCCTAGACACCCTGGCGCGTGACAGGACGAGTGGCAGGTGTTGCCCAGGATGCTCGGCTTTCATGGGCCGTACCCCTATCGGGGTACGGCCCGCGGGTCGGGCTCGGATCTCCCCCTCCTGCTAGGGCAAGCTCTCTCTGATCCCAGCGATCGGGCTTCGATCCGGGCAGATGGCGGCGTCCCAACAAGCGCAGCGGAGTCGTCAGAAGTTGCCAGGACCAGATGCGAGACAAAACCGGACGGTACAACTACTCTGCGACAGGCTTTCGTGGGGTGTCCCGCACCGTGGTCCGCGATCGAGTCTCACCATTCAGCTACACAGGAGGAATTCGGCTGTGAGTGTCAGTCTCAGCAAGGGTGGCAACGTCTCCCTCACCAAGCAGGCCCCTGGCCTGACCGCTGTCCTGGTGGGATTGGGATGGGACGCGCGGTCCACTACCGGCGCTGACTTCGACCTCGACGCGTCCGCGCTCATGCTGGGCGCCAACGGCAAGATCCTTTCGGACGCGCACTTCATCTTCTTCAACAACCTCACCAGCCCCGAAGGCTCCGTGGAGCACACCGGTGACAACCTGACCGGTGAGGGCGATGGTGATGACGAGGCCATCAAGGTCAACCTTGCTGCCGTGCCGGCAGAGTGCGAGAAGATCGTCTTTCCGGTCAGCATCTACGAGGCCGATGGACGTGGTCAGAGCTTCGGCCAGGTGCGCAACGCCTTCATCCGCGTAGTCAACCAGGCCGGCGGCGCGGAGATCACGCGCTATGACCTGTCGGAGGACGCCTCCACCGAGACCGCGATGGTCTTCGGCGAACTCTACCGGAACAACGGCGAGTGGAAGTTCCGAGCCGTCGGGCAGGGCTACGCGTCCGGCCTCGGCGGTATCGCGCGGGACTTCGGCGTCAACGTCGGCTGATCCCCGGTCTCCCGGCGGGCGCCGGACGAGCCCCGCGGGAACTCGTTCCCGGGCTCGTCGGCCCATTTACACGCGAGGATTTCTGTGATTTTGCGAATCTTCGGCTGGTCCTTCGGGGTCACCGCTATCAGTCTTGTCGTCGCCTTCCTCTACGGCGGGTGGACGGCGCTGGCGCTGTGCTTGATCCTCGGCATCCTCGAGGTCTCGCTCTCGTTCGACAATGCCGTGGTCAATGCCAAGGTGCTCGAGAGGATGAGTGCCTTCTGGCAGAAGATCTTCCTCACCATCGGTATCGTCATCGCCGTCTTCGGCATGCGGCTCGTTTTCCCTCTGTTGATCGTCGGCATCACCGCCGATCTCGGGCCCATCGAGGCGGTCGATCTAGCGATGGAGGGCGGTGACCCCGAGGAGCCAGGTACGTACGGCTACCTCCTCAACCAGGCGCACCCGCTCATCGCAGCCTTCGGCGGCCTGTTCCTGCTGATGCTGTTCCTCGACTGGCTATTCGAGGAGCGGGAGATCAGCTGGCTCGGATGGCTGGAACGGCCGCTCGCCCGCATCGGGAAGCTCGACGCGCTGTCGGTCATCATCGCGGCGACCCTGCTGGTCCTGGCGACCGAGTTCCTCGTGACCGAGGACGAACGCGGGTCCGTGCTCGTCTCCGGCGTCCTCGGCCTGATCACCTATCTCGCCGTCAACGGTCTGGGCTCGCTGTTCGAGGCTGGCGGTGATGACGACGAGGCCGAAGTGACGGCCACCCCTGGTATCCACGGTGACGCGACCACGGTGCTCGAGACGGTGGAGGCGACGGACGGCCCGGTCAAGGTCGCCGAGAAGGTCGGCATCCCCGTGAAGTCGGGCGGCCCGACCGCGCTGGCCAAGGCGACGGGCAAGGCTGCCTTCTTCCTATTCCTCTACCTCGAGGTGCTCGACGCCTCCTTCAGCTTCGACGGTGTGATCGGTGCCTTCGCAATCACCTCGGACCCGATCATCATCGCGCTCGGGCTCGGACTCATCGGTGCCATGTACGTCCGTTCCATCACGGTCTTCCTGGTCCGGCGGGGCACGCTGAGCGAGTACGTCTACCTCGAGCACGGCGCGCACTGGGCCATCGGCGCTCTGGCCCTGATCCTGCTGCTCAGCCTCGAGTGGCACATCCCGGAGGTCATCACCGGTCTCATCGGTGTGGCCTTCATCGGGGCGGCGCTCCTCGGCTCGGTGCGACGGAACCGCAGGGGCGAGGCGGCTCTGGACGACGCGGCTGCGCCGGAAACGCTCGAGCCCCAGCAGGTCTGACCGGCCCCTCGGACGGAGTGCGACAGATGATCCATATCGACAGAAAGGCGTGACGACGTGGGGATCGACTACACCAAGCGCCCCTCCCCGGAGGATGGAGGCGGCTCCGCGGGCGCAGGTGGACGGGTGAACCTCAGCAAGGTGACCCTGACCAAGAGCGCCCCCAGCGTGTCGCTCACCAAGGGCGGGGCGGCCAGCGGGCAGTTGCGGGTCAACCTCAACTGGAACGCCCGTCCGGCGGAGCCCGCCGGCGGTGGGTTCTTCAAGCGCATGGCCGCGGCGGCGCAGGGCGGGATCGACCTCGACCTGGGGTGTCTGTACGAGTTCACCGACGGGTCGAAGGGGGTGGTTCAGGCCCTCGGCAATTCCTTCGCGTCGCAGAACTACGGGGCGCCGATCGTCGGTCTGGACGGGGACGACCGGTCCGGGACCAACTCCGGCGGCGAGAACCTGCGGATCGACTTGAACCGGCTCAGCGAGATCCGTCGCATCCTCGTGTTCGCCTACATCTACGAGGGTGTTCCGAACTGGGCTGCGGCTGACGGCGTCGTCACTCTGTATCCTGCCACCGGTGCGCCGGTAGAGGTGCGGCTGGACGAGTCGGACCCGCGCGCCCCCATGTGCGCGATCGCGCTGCTGACCAACACCGGCAACGACTTGTCGGTGCACCGGGAGGTGCAGTACATCCACGGCGGGCAGGACAAGCTCGACCGAGCGTACGGCTGGGGCATGCAGTGGTCGGCGGGTCGCAAGTAGGGCGCATCCGGCTCCCCCGACAAGGGGCCTCAACAGACTGATGGGCGGAGGGCGCATGCGGCCCTCCGCCCATCGGTGTTCTCGAAGCTGCCTGGAGCATCCCTGCCTGGCGCGGGCGCGCCTCCGGCGCGACTGGCGTCCACTCCGATACGAATCGGTCCCGTGACCACTTCGCTCGTACCGGGACAGAACGTCAGCTTGTCGCAAGCCGGTCTCGAGGGCGAGATCGTCGTCACGCTCGCGTGGACCCCGATGCCTGGTGTCGACATGGACGTGTCGGCTCTGCTCTGCGGGGTCGACGGCAAGGTGCGCTCCGATGACGACCTCGTCTTCTACAACCAGCCGGCCGGTGCCCAGGGTGCAGTCCGACACCTCGGTAAGGCCGTCCGCGAAGGTGTCACGGTCGACCGGCTGCGCATTGCCCCGGCGGGCCTCCCGGACGACGTCGACAAGGTGGTGGTCGGTGCCTCCCTGGACGGCACAGGATCCTTCGGTCTGCTGGCGGGGCTTGCTGTCGAAGTCGCAGAGGGAACAGATGCGCCCGCCGCGATCCGCTGCGACCTGACAGCGGGTCCGGAGACGGCCCTCGTGTTCGCCGAGATCTACCGTCGGGCAGGGGAGTGGAAGGTCCGGGCCGTGGGTCAGGGCTACACCGACGGGCTGGCGGGGCTTGCCACCGACTATGGGGTCACTGTCGACCAGTCGGTCGCCCCGACACCCGTCGCGCCGGAAGCGCCCTCGCCGGTCCCGGCCGCCGCGCCGGTCAGCCTGGAGGAGAAGCGCCTGGTGGACCTCGAGAAGAAGCTCAGCGTCCAAGCGCCCCAGATGCTCTCGCTCGTCAAGACCGCGGGCGTCAGCCTGCAGAAGAGGGGGTTGGGGGAGCACACCGCCCGGGTTGCGCTGGTACTGGACATCTCGGGTTCCATGTCCGGGCTCTACCGCTCCGGGGCGGTGCAGCGGCTGGCCGAGCGGGTACTTGCGCTGGCTCTCCGGTTCGACGACGACGGGGTGGTGGACGTCTTCTTGTTCGGCAAGGAGGTCCACCAGCCCGCGGGGCTACAGCTCCAGGGGCACCAGCAGTACATCGCTGACCTCACGCAGCAGTACCGGTTGGAGTACGACACGCGCTACGGAGCGGCGATGTCCGCCGTCCGCCGCCACTACTTCGGAAGCAGCCAGGAGCGGGCCGAGCCGCTGCCTGACCGGCTGCCCGTGTATGTCATGTTCCTCACCGACGGCGCTCCCAGCGACAAGGCAGTAGCGACGAAGCAGATCAGGGCGGCGTCCTACGAGCCGATCTTCTGGCAGTTCATGGGCATCGGCTCCCCGGGGGAGTTCACCTACCTCCAGCGCCTCGATGACCTCGGTCGTCGCTACACCGACAATGCGGACTTCTTCTCGGTCTCGGAAAAGGACCTCATGGGGCGGCGGCCGATCGCAGACGACGTGCTGTTCGATCGACTGATGAACGAGTACCCCGATTGGCTGCGACGCGCGCAGGCTCAGCGTCTTCTGGGGCAGCAGTGACGTAGGACCGTCTTGTTGCGGGCGGCGACGCGTGGCGTTCGGCGGGGGAAGCAGTTCCGGCTCCTTACGATCCCGCTCGTGCTCGGTGCAGAACTCCGCAAGGGTCAGAACCTGCCGCTGCCAGAGGAGGCGCTTCAGCTCCGGATTGTCGTGACCTGGGACCAGGGCGATACGGACGTCGACGTCGACGCGTCGGTCCTGTTGCTCGACCCAACGGGCAGGGTTCGTTCTGACGCCGATCTGATCTTCTACAACCAGCCCGCCTCCTCCGACGGTTCAGTCCAGTACCTGGGCGAGAGCAGCACCGAGAGCGGGAAGCAGGAGAGCGTCGCCGTCGACCTCGAGAGCTTGCCCGCAGATGTCCAAACGGTCGGCATCACGGCGAGCGTGAGCAGCGGGACGTTCGGCGAGATGCAGGGCCTGCGCATGCTCCTCCTGGACGCGGCGGGGGCGCCACTGGCTGGGTACCAGGTGTCCGGCGCGGCAGCGGAGACCGCTCTGCTCCTGGGGGAGCTCTACCGTCGCGGCGCCGACTGGAAGGTCCGCGCCGTCGGTCAGGGCTGGTCCTCCGGCCTCGCCGGGCTGGCCCAGGACTTCGGGGTCACGGTGGACGACGAGGCGGCCGATGGCGAGCAGGAATCGGCCGACGAACTGACCTCCCCGGTCCAGTCGGACGACCCCCCGCCGGCAGGGGTGGCCACGGACGGGACAGCGGTCTCCGCGGCGGAGGTGCTCATCGACGCCGTCGAGCCCGCGGATGACGAGGAGCCGTTGGCTGTTGTCATCGATATACCGGCGCCGGCCGCCCGCGCCAGCGAGCCCCTCGCCGCCGCTCCCCGTACTGCGGTCCCTGCGAAGGGTGTGCGTACCCGTAAGCAGCCGGCCCGCGCCGCCGCGCCCGCCTTGCGGCTGGCCGGCGATGAGTCGTGGACGGCGGCTCGACTGTTCTCCGTGTCGGGCGTCGGCAACACCGAGGAGCAGGAGAAGCGCGCCACGTCCGCCCTGCTGGCCACGATGATGGCGGTCCGGCCGTTCGGCCGCGGTATCACGGCCAGGTTGGGCGCACCCGGCGGTGCCCTGGAGACCTACCTCGAGGTGCAGTTCCCGCGGGGCGAGGGAGTGGTGATCCCGGACGGGGTCGTTCGGGTTGCCCGCGGCCAGCGGCTATGGACCGGCCTCCTCGAGACGAAGACCGGTAGCGGCCAGCTGCGCCGAGAGCAGGTGGAGAGCTATCTCGATGTCGCCCGTCAGCAAGGGTTCGACGCCGTCATCACGCTGTCGAACGAGATCGCTCCAGCCGCGGGGGAGCACCCTGTGACCGTGGATCGCCGCAAGCTCGCCAAGGTCGCGCTGTTCCACCTGTCGTGGGCGGAGATCCTGCACGAGGCCCAGATGGTCCTAGGTCACCGCGGGGTCGACGACCCCATGCAAGCGTGGCTGCTGCACGAGTTCGTGCGCTATCTGCAGCACCCACGATCCGGCGCCTCCGGCTTCGACGACATGGGATCGTCCTGGGTGCCGGTGCGGGAGGCCGTCGCCGCCGGCACACTGCGGGCCGGCGACAGGAAGGTCCCCGCCGTGGTGGACTCCTGGATCCGCCTGGTGCGCCATCTCAGTCTGCGGCTCACCGCCGAGCTCGGCGTGAACGTGGTCCATGTGTTGCCGCGCAGGCTCGCGACCGATGCGGTCGCGCGCACGAGGGCCGGTACTGAGGCGCTCGCCACCACTGGTTGTCTCACCGCCACCCTCAAGGTGCCTGGCGCCGTAGGACCGCTCGGAATCGTTGCCGATCTACGCACCGGCCAGGTGCGCGTGAGCACGAAGATGCCAGCGCCCCAGGAGGGGACGGCCCAGCGGCGCATCAACTGGCTTCTGCGCCAGCTCAAGGACGCACCGGATGACGTCCTCATCGACGTGGCCTTCGCAGATAGTTCGGAGTCGACCTGCGAGCTCCTGCGCGATGTGCGCGACAAGCCGGTCGCCCTCGTAGGATCGGGAAAGGCGGAGGTAGCCACCTTCACGCTCACGCGCAGCCTGCCTCTGGGTACGAAGCGCTCCGGCGTCCGTGGGGCCTTCGTACCCAGCGTCACGCAGGCGGTCGAGAGCTTCTACGCCGACGTGGTCCAGCCGATCCGTCCCTGGGTCGCCCGGGCGCCGCAGCTGCCAGACGACGCCGTGTTGGCGGAGCCGGTGGTCGAGGACGCCGATCCCGCCCAGGTTGACGCCGCCGGCTGACCCACGGGGGACCCGCTCCTGGCGCTGAACGGACGCGGCTGCCCGAGCCACCGATCCCTCTTCAGATGTCATCGGCGGCCGGCGCTGTTCTCTTGAGCGGGACCCTGCTGCGGATGCCACCGGACGAGTGGCATCCGCAGCGGGTCAGGTCTGGGGCCCCCGGGCGTTCCAGCGGGGCGCCCGCGGTCGCGCCGTCGACCCGGACAGCCGCTCGACCACGCGCCGAGCTGCGTTCACGGCCTGGCTCCGCCAACGCTCGTCCTGGTCTGCACTGCTCCGTCCGTAGGAGGCAGCCGGATTCTGCTGCTGCGGTATCGCACGCGTGACCTGCTCGACCCGCTCGACGAGTGTTGCAGAAGCCCTTGTGCTGGCCAGCAGTTCGACCGCCGCGTTCTCGTACCGCAACCTTCCGCGCCCGTCCGGAGTCGTCAGCCATCTCTCGGCCTGGTCGTGCCCCCGGTAGACCTCCGCACGCGCGCCGCGGCAGATCAGATGCGCGGCCAGCAGAAGACGGTGCGCCGGGTCGTCGTGTTGCGCCTTGAGGTCCTGCCAGCCCTGATTCCAGGGCATCCTCGGGTCCCAGGTGAAGCTGGCGAGGTTCCGCACCGGCAGCATCCCCGTGTCCATGCGTAGCATCGCCTCGGCGACCGGCCCCCACTTCGTGGGGTCATCGTCGAACTGCATTGCCGCACCGGCTAACCGGGCGATCTCCCGCGGTTCGGTAACGAGCACTGCAGCCGCCGGTTCGGAGGCACGCTCGCCGCCGGCTGTTTCTTCAGTCCACGGCGATGCCCCGCCTGCCACTGGGAGTCCGGCAACTGCCTCGCCCGCCCTCAATGCGGAAACGAGGTCGGGCCGGGCGACGACGTCTTCGACCGTGAGCGGGATGTCTGGCGGCAGCACCTGCCTCAGAACGGCTGCCTCGGCCGCGCGCATCGGGTGCTTCTTCGGCGGGTAGGCGTACCGAGCTGCCGCGTTGGCCCAGTGCTCCTTGGGCTCGTCTTCCTTCACCGCGCTGGAGTGCATGGCGGCGAGGAAGGCGGCGGCTCGCTCCAGCGGCGTGATGTCGGTCGGACGGGGACGCTCCTGGAAGACCCGGAACGCGGCCCGTTCCCAGTTGGCCGGTCCGGTCGTCCGCAGCGCCTCAACGGTCAGTTCACCACGCGGGACGCCCAACTCGCTGAGCCAGCAGTGCGTCGCCTCGGACAGTTCCCTTCCCGGGTCGCGTCGGCCCTCCTGCACCGCTGGGACCAGATACGGCATCAGTTGGTCCCACAGCCAGGCCGGCATCAGCGGCCAGCCGAGCGTGAGCGGGTCCCCGGTGGAGTCGAGAAGTTCAGGCACAAGCAGCTCCCGTGCCAGGTCTACCGCGTTCGCTCGGTCGGCGGCGACGCCCGCCCGGCCCTGCATGAGCGCCGCGATCCGTAGCAACGCGCGGGGGGCGTCATCACCGGCCAGTTCCACCCAGCCGAGCGCCTCGCCGAGTACCTCATCCAGCTCGGCCGCGGCGGCCGGATGCAGTACGGACACCTTCTGGGGGAGGGTGTGCTCCAGGCGGGCGAAGGCGGTGGGGGAGGCCAAGGCCTCCTTGATGGGATTGAGCTGGACCAGCTCGATGGCTAGGGCGGCGGCCCCACCGGCCGAGGCGAGGTCGAGGATCACCTTCGACACCCGGTTCTCGCCGAGCTGGCCGATCATCCTGCGCAGCAGCGTCTCCGTGGTCCGGCGCCCCAGCTCCAGGCCATCCGGCCAATGCTCCACCGCCAGTTCGGCGGCATCGCCGGCCAGCTCATCGAACGGCAGGTCCTCGAGCAGCAGGACCGCGGCGCCCAGCGCCCACAGCGGCTTCTCGACCGCGGAGGAGCTGCATTCCACGGCCAGGTCGTCGATCTGCCGGGCGACGTCCGGCAGCAGCCCGGCCAGCACGACGGTGCCGGCCAGCTGGGCCCACCGGCCTGTCACCAGTTCGCTGCGGTCCTGGAGAGTCCAGCGCCCCAGCCCGGCAGCGGCCGGCGGCCCGTCGTCCCGAAGGACGACGAACCGCGCGCCGGGGAGCCCGGCGGCGGTGCCGGCGTCGGCGGCCGGCACCCCGACCACCGTGAACGGCCACCGCGCGGCCGTGGCAGCGTCGCTGAGCCGCTCGAACGTGCTGAACGGCAGCCGCCAGGCGCTGGCCGGCAGCACCAGCAGCCCGATCAGCCGGAGCCACTGGGCGACCGATTCCGACGCATCGCCGACGATCACCAGAGAGCTGCCCTCCATGACGCACCGCTCGAACGCGGCCAGCACGAAGTCCTGCTGGTTGGGGTGGTCACGGGTGAACCGCTCGAGACCGGCGTCGTCCAGGGGACCGCGGCGCAGCCCCCGCTGGCCGGCATCCGGATCGCTGGCCTCCACCTCCTTGGCCCCGAGCGGGCGCAGCCAGAAGTCGGCGTCCCACAGGTCGGCCGGCCGCAGGAAACCCCGCTCGTCGGCCTCCTCCACGCCCAGGTCCAGAACCAGGCCGTGGGCGAAGAAGTTCGGGCGGCCGGAGTAGTCCGCGCCCGCAGCGACGACGTGGCTGACGCAGGCGAGCGGTTTCTCGAGCAGGTCCAGCCGCAGACGGTGGGGCAGCGCGTCGACGTCGGCTCGCGTGGGCAGTTCCGGCAGCCGCGGTGGGACGAACCCGCCCAGGCTGCGCGCTGCCTGACGGACGGCGTCCGCGGCTACAGGCTCGGCCCCGGGGGCGTCGACGACCGACTGGACCTTCCAGCCGGCCCCCTCGCCCCAGGCTCCGGCGCGTCGAGAGGCGGTGTAGGTGAACTGCGCGCGCAGCATCGTCCGGCCTCAGCGCCCCAGCCAGCGGCGGGTGACCAGCCAGCGCAGCGGGTCGGCGACGCGGAACGACGAGATGCCCGCCTGGGAGAGCGTGGTGTCGCCCGCGGGGGCGTGGCCGAGCGCCGAGATGGAGAAGTACTCCGTCCGGGCGAAGGAACGCTCCACCAGAGCCAGGAACTGGTTGGCGCCGAGCCGCTGGAGCAGGCTGCGCGTCTCCTCGTGCACCTGGCGCTGGTCGGACGGTTCCAGGAGCAGCGAGGCCGCGGGGGTGCGGTCGTACATCAGCGCAGACCCGCCGTTCAGCAGTCCGGTCAGGTCCGTGCCCGGTGTCCGCACCGCCCGGTGGATCCCGTCGAGCTTGCTCACCGCGACCATCACCGGCATGGGGAGGGGGCCGCCGGAGCTGCGCGTCCGCCTGCGGATCTCGGTGATGACGTTGCTCATGACGGAGACCGGGTTGCCGGCGACCGCCGGGAGCGTGATCTGCCCCTCCAGGAAGAGCCGCACGTCGGGGATCTGCAGCGGGTCCAGCATGAACAGCAGCGCGTCGGCGCGAGCCAGCGTCGGGCCGTACGGAGCCACCCGCTCCGGGTCCTGCACGTCCTCGCCCGCGACGTCGTAGAGCGCGAGCGTGCGCAAGCGTCCCCGCGGTGCGTCGAGGCCGATGAGCAGCGGCGCCAGGAGATCTGGGTTCTGCTCCACGCGCGGGGTGGACCCGACGACGAGTCCCTCGTCGAGGGACTCCCGCATCTGCCGGAGTCGGCCAGCAGTGCGCGCGTCCAGCGGGGTGGCGGGCGCACCCGTGGCCGGTCCCCATACCTCTTCGATCCAGTCGCAGAGGCTGACCAGGTAGGTTGTTTTGCCGGTGCCGCGGGCCCCCACGACCGTCACGCTGACCGGGTCGGTCTCGGCGCTGCGCGCCGGCAGCGGGGAGTGGCAGGCCAGGCAGAGGACCTCGCGCGAGGGCGTCGAGCACGTGGGGCACGCAACCGCGTCCATCGGTGCGCCGGGCCCCTGGAACAGAGGGCGCGCGCGCACTTCCTCCCCGCGGAACTGCGACAGCGCGGGGTCGATGCCGGGCGGGCAGTTGCCGGTGCACCGGAACAGCTGCGGCACCACCGGCTGGGTGGCCGTGCAGGTCACGCAGCGCAGTTCGCCCGGCGTGAGCAGGCGCGGGGCCGCGTCGCCCGGGCGCGGGGCCATGGGCGGGTCCACCACGATGGGCGTGAAGTCGGCGTGGTAGGCGAAAAGCCGCGTGAATCCCGGCTCCTCGGCGGGCAGCTCGGTGACCGTCACCCAGTCACCGGGGGTCAGCATCGCTCCGCGCACCGGGAACGGGGTCGGGCGCTCGGAGAACTCGAGGTGGGTCAGCGGGAGCCGCCCCGTGTTGCGCACCATTGCCACCGTGAAGTCGGGCCAGCCGCGGTCGACCTGCAGCTGGAGCTCACGGCGACGCCCGAGCAGGCCGACCTTCTCGAACCGGTAGCGCAGGATCCAGCGGCCCGGATAGCTCACCGTGGTCACCGGGCCCCGGGTCCACTCGCCGCCGAACGTCACGGACCCGCGGACGTGCAGGTCGCATCCCTCCATCGGCAGTTGCATCCGCAGGCCGCCCAGGCGGTCGTACTCCTGCTGGGAGATGCGCACCGGCGCCGTGCCGTCGGGTGCCGCACCGCGGGCTCCCCGCTCCACCTCGACGAAGCTGGCTCCGACCGGCCAGGCGAAGCGCAGCAACTGCCAGTCGACCCGCTCGATCACCTCTGTCTCGGTGACCCGGCCGAGTAGGTTCACCACCGCGGCCTGGCCAACGGCCGCCTGCTCGCCGATGACGGTCACCGGGGTGAACGTCCGGCGAGGGCCGTCGGTCAGCCGGAAGGGGATGCTGGGGACGACGGACGTAGGGCCGTCGAAGAGCGTCGGCTCCTTGACGGGTTCGCCGAGCGGCAGCTGATCGAGCTGGTCCAGGGTGATCACTCGTCCGGTGGCGGCGTGCTGCGGGGCGGAGTTCGCCTCATAGATCACCACCCGGCCGAGTTCGGGCGTCTGCCACCTCAGCTCGATCCGGGCGACCGCCGAATCACCGCTGACCTCGGCGCTGAGGTCGGTCACCGGCTCCGGAGTGGCGGGGATGACCGCGACGGCCTCGACCCCGGTCGAGAGGGTGCGGTTCCCGGTATTGGTGTCGACGAACTGGGTGAGCACCCGGTACTCGTAGCGGCGCCCCGGCAGTACCCCGGTGTCCCGGGCGAACTCCGGGTTGCTGGGGATCTCCAGGCCCGCATCGAAGTGCGGCGGCAGGTGTTCCTCCGGCAGGCCGCGTAGCACGCGGACCCGGTCGACCCCCGAAGGAGCGGTCCAGCTGAGCACCACCGCGTCGGGGTGAGTGCTCACCCGAAGATTGGCCACCTCGGGCGCGACCCGCCCGGCGGCGTGCAGCACCGGTGACGTGGACGGCAGCGCGTCGGCGTCGGGCGCCGAGTAGCTGAACACCGAGAAGTAGGGGCCGGCACCCACCGGCACCTCGGCGCGCGGCTGCGCGCTCAGCAGCAGCCGGGTGCCCGCGCTCGGCCGCACCGGCACCCCGCTGGCCGAGGAGACGACGAGGTAGACGAGCGGCCGGCCGGCCGGGTCGAGCGCCGGCCATGAGAGGTCGACCGCGCCCGGTGCACCGGGCCGGGCGCTCACGGCGTTCTCCCGGGCGGCGAACATGTCGACGTCGTCCGAGTAATCGGCGAGCGTCGGCTCCGGGGTCGGCGCCGGCTCGGCTGCGGCCTCCTCGAGCCTCTCTGGGGTTGTGCCCTCGGCCGGCGCCGGTTCCGCAGTTCGCGGCGGGGGGGCGACCGGCCGCTCGGCGGCCGGAGGAGGCGGGGACGGCAGTGGCGGCGAGGTGCTGCTCCGGCCCTCGGCGGCCAACAGCGCCCCGTGTGCTTCCGACAGCCCGCGCCGGTTCCGCCGGCGGGGAGAACCCTCGACGCGCACCGGCGCCTCGGCCGGCTGCGCGTCGGGAACGACCGACGAGACGGCGTCCGAGGTCGGCCGGTCGTCGAGTCGGGTAAGGAACGACATCGGACCGGGGGCGCCGTTGCTCCGGGCCGGGGGCGGAGGAGGCGGGGTAGGCGTCCTCCCGGTGCTCGCGGCGACCAGCGCGGCGAGCGCCTCGACCGACGCCGGAGCAAGGGTGACCCCCTTGTTGCCGAGCATCTCCGCGAGCCGTGCCGGGTCCGAGGTGCCGGAGCGGGCGACCAGCAGGAGGACGCCGTCGGTGGCATCCGGCGCGATGCCGCGCTCATCGCGGGCGGCACGCAGTTCGTTGTACAGCGACGAGGCCACGAAGGGCTCCTTGCAGGGGCGAGATCGGATCGGTGGAGCTCGACGACGGGACGCGGCTAGCCAGGGCGCGGAGGGCCGCCGCTGACGGTCGGCGCTCTGTCACACTTCCTCGGCGCCCGGCGGACGAGCCGGGCCGTTCCGGGACCGGAGGGAAAAGTTACCTGATGACGGTGCTCATGACCGCCAACCAGAGCGAATCGCTCGGTGGGGACCAGTGCCGGGTGGAGTGGCAGGGCCTCGCGTCCGACGATCTGGTGACCGCGCGCCTGCGCACCGCCCAGGGCACCACGCTGGTCTTTCCCGACGAGGGGGTTCCCGGGCTGCGCCCGCAGCCCTGGGTGACCAACGGCTGGCTGCTCGACCTCGGCGCGCTGCCGAGCGGCTGGCAGCAGTTGGACCTGGTGGTCCGGGCCGTGGCCGCGCACGGGCTCTCGCTCGGTCTCGAGGTCCGGCCCTCGATTCCCGGCGGCGCGGTTCGGTTCCTGCAGCACCCCAGTCTGACCACGGTGCCCAACGCGCCGATGATCGCGCTGCGCATCACGCCGGGCGCCGCCGGCGCTCTCGCCGTGGCGTACGAGGCGGTCTTCGGCGACCAGGAGGACGGCGGCATCGGCGGCACGGGTCTCGACGTGCCCGCCGCCTTGCGTGAAGCGGCGGTCCTGGCCCGGCACGAGCACCTGGTCCGCTCCGGCGAGCCGGTCACCGCGGTGGTGGACCTGTCCGCGTCGATGCGCCCGCGGCTGGCCGCCGGCACGGTGTCGGGGGTGCTCGCCGCGCTGCAGGCGGTCGCCGCCGCGGCTCACCGGTCGGAGGTCTCCGTCGTGGCGGTCAGCGACCGGGTCCACGAGGCGCGGCCGTTGCGGCTGACCGACGACCCGGAGGAGTTCCTGCGCACCTGGGCCCAGGAGATCGGCTTTCGGACCGGTTCCCGCATGACCAAGGCGGGCTGGTCGGCCGGGTCGGCGGAGGCCGGACTGGTCGTCTCCGTCTCCGACCAGGAGGACGCCGCCCTGCCCGTCGGGGCACGCAGCCGCCGGATCCTGCTGGCTCCGCCCGGGGACGGCGAGCCCACTCATGCGGCTCCCGGCACCGTGGTCATCGCCGACGCCCGCCCGGACGCGGCGTCGGTGATCAGGGCACTGGCGCACGCCTCACCGGCTGCCTGAGAACGGGTCCGCCGGGCGGCCGAAGGGGTCAGCGACCGGGATCCCCCCGCCGAAGGGGTTTCCGGGGCCGGCGAACGGGTCGGCGGCCGGCCGCGGTAGCGGGAGCCCGGCCGCCGGTCCCCGGAAGGCGCCCGCGCCTGCGCCGGGGGTGCCCGCCGGCCCGGCGCGATGGGCCGCGACGAGGACTCCGAAACTCCAGGCCAGGAGCGCCCCGGCGAGCGCCAGCAGCAGCAGCCAGGACCGGCCGATGTGGACGACGGCGCCGAGGTCGTCGGCCAGCCCCGTCGACTCGGCGAGGACCCGCAGAGTGGCGCCCACGAACAGCGCACCCAGCGCCCACAGCAGCAACCACGAGGCGCACCAGGCCACGGCAACCGCGACCCATCGTCGCGGTCCGAACCAGGAGACCAACGCGGCGACCACGAGCACCAGCACGGTGACGGCCGTGACCGTGGTCAGACCGACGTCCCGGATGGCCAGGATCACCCGCGCGTCACCCACGATGCCCAGTTCGGTGTCGCGCAGCCCGGTCACGGCCACGAGGGCCGCGCCGGCCAGCACCGCGACGGCGACGACGGCGCCGCGGATGCTCCGGCGTTCCCAGGACGCCGGCGTCCGACGTGCTCGTCCTCCGAGCGTCCCGGCTCGGCCGCGGTCGACGGCCTCGAAGACGAGCGCCACGACCGGTCCTAGGACCAGCAGCACCGCGCCGAGGAGCGCGCCCAGCCAGGCGGGGCGGTGCAGCCAAGATGCGAGGGCCCCGCCGGCGAGCGCCCAGAAGAGCGACGCGGTGAACCACATCAGCAGGCCTAGCTCGCCGGTCAGCGCCAGGAGGTCCCAGAGCACCGGCTCAGACCAGCGTCTCGAACTCGTCGCCGGGTTCCCCGTTCGCACCTCGGACCGGATCCGGCTCCGCAGCCGGCCAGCCGCTTCCGTAGCCCGTGCCTTCCACCGGGAAGTGTGCGACGTGGTCGGGCATCAGCTGTCGGGACAGGTCGAGCCGCGCGACGAAGCGGTCCATGCTCTGCGGGCCGCTGCCCTGCCGGGCGCGCAGCAGGTCGAACGAGGCCCCGACCACGGGCACCCCGACGGCGGCCAGGGCCGTCCGATCTACCAGGTTGGACTGCGCCGCGTTGCCGCTCGCACTGAATCCCTGGGGATCGAGGTACCGGGCCGGACCGAGCACCGGCGACAGGAACTGCTGGCCGCTGACCGTGCCGGGCAGCGAACCCGCGCTGATGGTCACCTCGGGGTGCACGGCGGCCAGCGACCAGTCCAGGCCCCGCTCGGCCCCCAGCGTCGTCAGCCAGTTCACCAAGCGGGCATCGGCGTCCCGGGCGGCTCGCCGCCGGTCCTCCTCGGTGCCGAGTGCCCCGACGAGCGCGGACAGCGGCCCCTGCGCGGAGTACGCGGTGTCGCTCCAGACCAACCGGTGCTCGGGCCGGCCGAAGCGCTGGCTCCGCGACTCGAGTGCAGCCTGGATGCGGTGGTCCAGCTGGGCCCGGAGCCACCCCACGCCCAGCTGGGCACGCTGAGCAAGGTGCACGAGCTCGCTGTGGCGTTCTGGGGAGAAGGTGGCCGCCCCCACCGCGGTGGAGAGGGGCAGCGAGCCGCTGAGCGTCGTCGGGTAGACCGACTCCTCCATCGCCTTCGCGGTCACGCCGAAGGGATCGTGGACCACAGCGCCGAGTACCTGCGTCCAGTGCCGGCTCTGCCGGTAGAGCACGCCGAGCCGGTGCACCTCCTTGGCCACGTGCTCGGCATGCTGCTGGGCCCAGGCGCGGCGGCGGGCCCGCTCGTCGCGGGCGTGCAGCCAAGCGAACAACTTGCGCTGGTGACGGAGGAACACTGCAGTGGACCCGACCAGCCAGAGCACCAGGAGCCCGAGGCCGACGAGGCTCCCGACCAGCACGGACAGCACCTCGGCGACGACCAGCCCGACGACCAGGGCGAGCGCGACGACCGCTGCGAGGAGGACACCGAACAGGCTGCGGCGGGTCCGGCTCTGCGTGTCGAGCACGTCGCGGGGCGCGACCGGCGGGTCGAGCGCCTCGTCGCGGAGCGCTTCCGCGAGCGTCTCGCGGGCCGCGTCCAGTTGACGAGCCAATTCGTAGCCCACCCGCCAGGTGTAGCTGCGCTGCCGCTCGACCCAGTGACCGAGAGACGATCTGGCGGTCTCGAGCACGGAGTAGCGCGCGGCCTCGTCGCTGCCGGGACTGGGCCGGTCGCGCTCGGACTCCAGCAGCCGGTGCGCCCGTAGCGCCAGGTAGGGGTCGTCCGGCCCGATGGCCAGTGAGCGCACACCGGGGAGCGCGCCCACAGGCAGACCCTGGGGGCGCGCCCCGGGAGTGGGAGCGATAACCAACGGAACGTCGACCACCAGACGGTCGAGCCCCAGCATAGGCATGCGCACC
>NZ_JBJGYZ010000064.1:0-16849 GCF_054050275.1 Geodermatophilus sp. SYSU D00691 | reverse complement strand
CGTCGTGACCACCCCACCACACCCCCCCCCCCCCCCCCCCCCCCCCCCCCCCGCCGCCCCCCCCCCCCCCCCCCCCCCCCCCCCCCCCCCCCCCCCCCCGCCCCGGGGACGAGCGCGGCTCGGTGCCCCGCCCCGCGGGCCGGAGCTCGTCCGGCGTCGCCACCGCCGGCCGCCTGCTCGCCGGCCTGCTCTCCGTCGTCCTGCTGGCCACCACCGGCTGGGGCTGGTACCTCAGCGAGGTCGCCGACGCCAGCGTGCACCGCACCGACGCGATCCCCACCTCGGGCAACGACGGCATCGGCGGCGGCGCGGCGATGAACCTGCTGCTCGTCGGCAACGACAGCCGGGCGAGCGCGTCCGAGGAGGAGCTCCAGCAGCTCAACACCGAGGACAACGGCGGCATGGCCACCGACACGATGATCCTGGTGCACGTCCCGGCCGACGGATCGACGGCGTCCTTCGTCTCCTTCCCCCGCGACTCCTACGTGGAGATCCCCGGTCACGGGTGGGACAAGCTCAACGCCGCCTACGCCTACGGGGTCGCCGACGCCGGCCCGGACGCCGACGAGGACACCCGGCAGGCCGCCGGGGCACAGCTGCTCATCCAGACCATCAGCCGGCTCAGCGGCCTGCAGATCGACCACTACGCCGAGGTCGACCTGCTGGGCTTCTTCCGCATCAGCAGCGTCATCGGCGGGGTCGAGGTCAATCTGTGCAACGCCGTCCAGGACCCCTACTCGGGGGTCGACCTCCCGGCCGGTGTGCAGACCATCAGCGGCGAGCAGGCGCTGGCCTTCGTCCGCCAACGGCACGGCCTGCCGCGCGGCGACTTCGACCGGATCGTGCGCCAGCAGACGTTCATCGCCGGCATGATCCGCAAGATCCTCTCCGACAACGTGCTGTTCGACCTCGGCAAGCAGCGGGAGCTCGTGCAGGCGGCCGCCGGCTCGCTGACGATCGACCAGAACCTCGACCTGTTCGACCTCGCCGCCCAGATGCAGTCGGTCACCGCGGGCAGCATCGAGTTCCAGACCATCCCGTACGCCGGCGACGACCACGACGAGGACGGCCGCTACATCCTCCGCCTGCAGGACCCCGAGGTCCTGCACGAGTTCTTCGCGACGCTGTCCGCCGACGCCCCGGCCGCCCCGGAGTCCACCGAGAGCGGCGCGTCGCCGACGGTCGCCCCGGGCGAGGTGTCCGTCGCCGTGTACAACGGCTCCGGCACGTCGGGGCTGGCGGCCTCGACCGCCGAGGAGCTGAGCGCGGCGGGCTTCGACGTGGTCAGCACCGGCAACGCCGACAGCGCCGCCTACACCGCCACGGAGATCCGCTACGCCACGGGCGACGACGCCCTGGCGAACACGCTCGCCGCAGCCATCCCCGGCGCCCAGACCGTGCAGTCCGACGAGGCCCCGCAGGGCACCGTCGAGCTGGTGCTCGGTTCCGACTTCAACGGCGTCGGCCGGGCGGTGACGACGCCGGAGACCCCGTCCCCCGCCGAGGGCGAGGGCGCCCGGACCGCTGCGGACACCGGTTGCATCAACTAGCTCCCGCGGTGGCGCGTCCCCGTCTTCCCCAGTCCCCCGAGCAGTGAGGAATCCCGTGACCCGAGAGCGTGAGGCCCGCGGCACGACGGCTGACCGCCGCCCCCTGCCGGCGCGGCTCGACCCGCGCGCGGGTCGAGCGAACCGTCGACCGGAGCCGGCTTCCGCCTCGCGCCCCTCGGCGCCCCGGCCCGCGGCCTCCCGCTCGTCGGCCACCGTGCCCCCGCCCCGCGCCTCCGTCGGGCTGCCGCCGGTCCCGCGGGCCCGCGCCGGCTTCCCGCCCGTGCCGCCGGGGCGCGGGTCCGCGCCGGCCCGGGTCGAACGGCGCTGGGACGAGGAGCCGGTCCGCGGCGGTCAGCTGGTCGAGGACCGCTGGGACGACCGTCTCGACGACGACCGCTTCGCCCGCTTCGAGCAGGAGGAGTGGGACGAGGACTGGGACGAGGAGTGGGACGACGACGCCGCCGACGACGCGCCCCGGCGCGGCTTCGGCGCGGTCCTCGGCCTCACCACGGTCGGCGCGCTGGTGCCCGGCGTGGCGTTCGTCGCCGCCGGGCGCCGCAAGCTCGGCTGGCTGCTGATCGCCCTGTTCGTCCTCACCCTGGCCGCCGGCGCCTGGCTGGCGACCGCCGGCCGCAGCACCGCGCTGCACTGGGCCGTCGACCCGACCGCCCTGCTGTGGGTCACCTGGGGCGTCGTCGGGGTGGCCGTGGGCTGGGCGCTGGTCGTCATCGCCGGCTACCGCATGCTCGCCCCCGACACGACCAGCCGCGGCCGGCACGTCGTCGGCGGTCTCCTCGTGACGGCCTTGGCGCTGGGTGTCGCGGCCCCGGCGTTCGAGGTCGCCCACCTGGCCTCGGTGCAGCGCGACCTGCTCGGCGGCCTGTTCGCCGACGGCGAGTCGGCGACCACGCCGGACGTCACCGCCGCCGACCCGTGGGCCGGCAAGCCGCGGGTGAACGTGCTGCTGCTGGGCGGCGACGGCGGCGACGGCCGCGAGGGCGTGCGCACCGACACCGTGATGGTCGCGAGCATCGACACCAAGACCGGCGCCACGACGCTGTTCAGCTTGCCGCGCAACCTCGAGGACCTGCCTTTCCCGGCCGACAGCCCGCTGCACGAGGTCTACCCCGACGGCTTCGACGCCGGCAGCGAGAGCGAGAGCCTGCTCAACGCCGTGTACCGCAACGGCCCGGCGATGCACCCGGACATCCTGGGGCCGACGGACAACCCGGGTGCCGACTTCCTCAAGCTCGGCGTCGGCGAGGCCCTCGGCCTGGACATCGACTACTACGTGCTGGTCAACCTGGAGGGCTTCAGCCAGCTGGTCGACGCGCTCGGCGGCATCACCGTGAACGTCAACTACTGGGTGCCGATCGGCGGCGAGCCGACGAAGGGCTACCTCCCCGACGACTACATCGCCCCGGGCGCGAACCAGCACATGGACGGTCCGCGCGCCCTTGCCTATGCCCGCGGCCGGTTCGGCCTCACGGACTACACCCGCATGGACCGCCAGCGCTGCATGATCAACGCGATCGTGGACGCGGCGGACCCGATGACCCTGCTCTCGCGCTACCAGCAGCTGGCCGCGACCACGCAGGACATCGTCAGCACCGACATCCCGCAGGACGTCGTCGGCTCCTTCGTGGACCTGGCGCTGAAGGTCAAGGACGCCGGGATCCAGAGCGTCGTCTTCGACGACACGGTGATCCGGCCGGCGTACCCGGACTACGACCTGATCCGCGGCATCGTCAGCCAGGCGATCGGCGCGGCACCGGCGGGTGGCACGTCGACGGGCACCTCCGGGACCACCATCGGGACGACGGGCACGACGACCGGCACGACCACTGGGACGACGACAGGGCCGACGTCGGGCACCACGTCGGGCCCGGCGGCGCCCGGCCACGCCGACGACACCACCGACGCCTGCGCCTACGACCCGGTGGCCGCGCAGCAGGCGCTCGACGAGGGCAAGCCCCCGACGAAGCGTGACCCGAACGGCGGCTGACACCCTGTCGGCATGCCGTCCACCCCTGCCGACCTGCTGGACCGGGCCCGGCGGCGGGACCCCTCGGGGCCGCTGCTGACGTACTACGACGACGCCGCCGGCGAGCGGGTGGAGCTGTCGGCGACCACCCTCGCCAACTGGGTCGCCAAGACGGCGAACCTCCTGCAGGAGGAGTTCGACGTCGGCCCGGGCAGCGCGGTGGCGGTGGCCCTGCCGGTGCACTGGCAGACCGCCGCGGTGCTGCTCGGGGTGTGGAGCTGCGGGGCGACCGTGCTCGACACCGCCGCCGAGGACGACGGCCGGCTGGCCGAGGCCGACGTCGTCCTCGCCGCGCGGGACCGGGTCGACGCCGTCGCGGAGGTGGCGGGCGGGGAGCTCCTGGGGCTGTCGCTGCACCCGCTCGGTCTCGGGATGCGCGACTACACCGGCCCGGCCCGCGACTTCGCGCTGGAGGTGCGCACCGCCGGCGACCGCTTCACCCCCTGGACGCCGCCGGACCCGGCCGCCCCCGGCCTGCGCGTGGGCGGGCTGGAGCTGACTCTCGGCGGACTGGCCGAGGGGGCCGGCGAGCTGGCCGGGCGCCTCGGCCTGGTCGAGGGCGACCGGGTGCTGGTCGACGACGTCACCGCGGCCGAGGCCGGCCCGGTGGCCTGGCTGCTCGCCCCGCTCGCGGCCGGCGCGTCGGTGGTGGTCTGCCGCTCCCCCGACCCCGCCGGCCTGGCCGCCCGCGCGGCCGCCGAACGGGTCACGGCTACGCTCGGACCCCAGATCGACGGCATCCGCGCGCTGGGCCGCCCCGCCTGACGGGGGCGTCCCGCCGCGTCCCAGAACGGTGGTTCCTGCATGGACAAGGTGGTGGCCGGCGCCCGCGAGGCCGTGGCCGACATCGCCGACGGCGCGACGCTCGCCGTCGGTGGTTTCGGGCTCTGCGGGGTGCCGATCAAGCTGATCGACGCGCTGCTGGAGCAGGGCGCGAAGAACCTGACGACGATCTCGAACAACTGCGGCGTCGACGACCAGGCCCTCGGCGTGCTGCTCTACGCCGGCCGGATCACCCGCACCATCAGCTCGTTCGTCGGCGGCAACAAGGAGCTGGCCCGGCTGTACCTCTCCGGCCAGCTGGAGGTCGAGCTGACCCCGCAGGGCACGCTGGCCGAGCGGCTGCGCGCCGGCGGCGCCGGCATCCCCGCCTTCTTCACGCCGACCGGCGTCGGCACGATGGTCGCCGACGGCGGCATCCCGATCCGCTACGACGCCGACGGCAACGTCGTCGAGACCAGCCGGCCCAAGGAGGTCCGCGAGTTCGACGGCCGCCAGTACGTGCTCGAGACCGCGCTGACCGCCGACTACGGGCTGGTCCGGGCCGCGGTCGGCGACCGGCACGGCAACCTGGTCTTCCACGAGTCGGCGATGAACTTCAACCCGCTCGCCGGCATGGCCGGCCGGATCACCGTCGCCGAGGTCGAGGAGCTCGTCGAGCCCGGCGAGATCCGCCCCGAGGAGGTGCACCTGCCCGGGGTGTACGTCCAGCGGGTCGTCGTGGTCGGCCCCGAGGGCAAGAGCATCGAGAAGCGGACCACCCGGCCGCGCACCGAGGGGGCCGCCCCGGCCGGTGCCGGCGACGAGACGACGGAGGCCTGACGAGATGGCACTGACGCGCGACGAGCTCGCCGCCCGCGTGGCCCTCGAGCTCACCGACGGCCAGTACGTGAACCTGGGCATCGGCATGCCGACCCTGGTGCCCAACTTCGTCCCGGACGACGTCCACGTGGTGCTGCACAGCGAGAACGGCATCCTGGGCGTGGGCCCCTACCCGTTCGAGGGCGAGGAGGACCCGGACCTGATCAACGCCGGCAAGGAGACGGTGACGATCCTGCCGGGCGCCAGCTTCTTCGACTCCGCGCAGTCGTTCGGGATGATCCGCGGCGGCCACCTCGACCTGGCCATCCTCGGCGCCATGCAGGTCAACGTCCGCGGTGACCTGGCCAACTGGCTGATCCCCGGGAAGATGGTCAACGGCATGGGCGGCGCGATGGACCTGGTCCGGGGCGCCAAGCGGGTGATCATCATGATGGAGCACGTCGCCCGCGACGGGTCGGCCAAGATCGTCCAGGAGTGCACGCTGCCGCTCACCGGCAAGGCGTGCGTCGACCGGATCGTCACCGACCTCGCCGTCGTCGACGTCACCGACGACGGGCTCGTGCTGCGCGAGGTCGCCCCCGGCGTGACCGTCGACGAGGTCGTGGCGGCCACCGGCGCGCCGCTCACCGTCCCCGACGACGTCCCGACGATGTCGCTGCCGGCCGCCGCCTGACCGCACCTGCGTGACGTTCTCGGTCGTCGCGCGCGACCCCGGGACCGGGGAGCTCGGGATCGCCGTCTCCTCGTGCATCCTCGCCGTGGGTCGCGCGGTGCCCGGTGCCCGGCCGGGCATCGGCGTGGTCGCCGTGCAGGCGCGCAGCCGCCGCGGTCTGGGCGGCACGCTGCTGAACGGCCTGGCCGACGGCGCGGGCCCCGAGGAGCTGGTGCGGAAGGCGGCGCACTCGGCGGAGGACGCCGACCGGCAGATCGCCGTCCTGGCCGCCGACGGGCGGGTCGCGGCCGACACCGGCCGCACGGCCTTCCCGGTGTCGGGCCACCTGCTCGGCGACGGCTGGAGCGTGCAGGGCAACATGCTCGCCTCGGCGGAGGTCCTGCCCGCCATGGCGCAGGCCTTCACCGCGGCCGGCGGTGGCCTGCCGGACCGGCTGCTGGCCGCGCTCACGGCCGGCCAGGACGCCGGCGGCGACCTGCGGGGGCGGCAGTCGGCGGCGCTGCTCGTCGTCTCCGGGACGCCGGCCACCGACGAGGACGACGGCGTGCGGATGGACCTGCGGGTCGACGACTCCGGCGATCCCGTGGCCCAGCTCCGCATGCTGCGCAACCTGCAGCGGGCCTACGACGAGCGGGACTACGAGACCCTCGCCCTGTTCGCCCCGGAGGGGGCGCGCGACCTGTACGCGGCCGTCGCGGCGTCGCAGCGCGGCGACCGCGAAGCCGCACGAGGCGCCCTGGAGGCGATGCGCAGCCGGCCGGGGTGGGCCGCCTGGCTGGCCGCGATGGCCGGGGACTCGCGGCTCTCCGCCGTCACCCGCCTGCTGGACTAGCGAGGACCCTCGCGCAGCTCCTCGACCAGCTCGCGTGCGAGGACGCCGGTCAGCCAGCCGTCGGCGCTCACCGCAGCAGCGAGCGGGCGATGACCATGCGCTGGATCTGGTTGGTGCCCTCGTAGATCTGGGTGATCTTGGCGTCGCGCATCATGCGCTCGACGGGGAAGTCCTGGGTGTAGCCGGCCCCGCCGAAGAGCTGCACGGCGTCGGTGGTCACCTGCATCGCCACGTCGGAGGCGAACGCCTTGGCCGAGGCCGAGACGCGGGTGACGTCGGGCCGGCCCTGCTCGCCGGCCGCGGCGGCGACGTAGACGAGGTGCCGGGCGGCCTCGATCTTCATCTCCATGTCGGCGAGCATGAACTGCACGCCCTGGAAGCTGCCGACGCTCGTGCCGAACTGCTTGCGGTCCTTGACGTAGGCCACGGCCGCGTCCAGCGCGCCCTGCGCGATGCCGACCGCCTGCGCGCCGATCGTCGGCCGGGTGAAGTCCAGCGTGCGCAGCGCGGTCTTGAAGCCGGTGCCCTCGGCGCCGATGATCCGGTCGGCCGGGATGGTGCAGTCGGTGAAGTACAGCTCGCAGGTGGGCGAGCCCTTGATGCCCATCTTGCGTTCCTTGGGCCCGACGGCGAAGCCCGGGTCGTCCTTGTGCACGGCGAACGCCGAGATGCCGTTGGCGCCCTTCTCCGGGTCGGTCACCGCCATGACCGTGTACCAGGAGGAGACGCCGGAGTTGGTGATCCAGGCCTTGGTGCCGCCCAGCACCCAGGAGTCGCCGTCGCGGCGGGCGCGGGTCTTCATCGCCGCGGCGTCGGAGCCGGCCTCGCGCTCGGACAGGCCGTAGCTGATCATCGCCTCGCCGGCGGCGATCGGGGCGAGCACCTGCTGCTTGAGCTCCTCGTCGGCGGCCAGGATGACCGGCATCGAGCCGAGCTTGTTCACCGCCGGGATCAGCGACGCCGAGGCGTCGACCCGGGCGACCTCCTCGATGACGATGCAGGTGGCGATCGCGTCGGCGCCCTCGCCCCCGTAGGCCTCTGGGATGTGCGTGGCGTGGAACCCGGCCGCGGTCAGCGCCTTCTGCGCCTCGATCGGGTAGCGCGAGTTCGCGTCGACGTCGGCGGCGTGCGGCGCGATCTCCCGCTCCGCGATGTCGCGGACCGCCTCCCGGATCGCCTCGTGCTCGTCGGTCAGCGCGTACAGCCCGTTGCTACCCACGGGTAGAAGATTAGTCCCGGTGCTCCTCGTCGGCGCCGAGCCGGGCCTGGAGCGCCGCGTCGCGGGCGAGCACCGACTCCGCGAGGTCGGCCTGGAACCGGGCCACCTCGGCGCGCAGCCGCTCGTCCCCGGCGGCCAGGATGCGGACGGCGAGCAGCCCCGCGTTGCGCCCGCCGCCGATGCTCACCGTGGCCACCGGCACCCCGGCCGGCATCTGCACGATGGACAGCAGGCTGTCCAGCCCGTCGAGGCGGTCCAGCGGCCGGGGCACGCCGATCACCGGCAGCGGGGTGGCCGCGGCGACCATGCCGGGCAGATGCGCCGCTCCCCCGGCCCCGGCGACGATCACCCGCAGGCCGCGGTCGGCGGCGGACTCGGCGTACTCCAGCATCCGCCGGGGCGTCCGGTGGGCCGAGACGACGTGCGCTTCCCACGGGACCGCGAACTCGTCGAGCGCCGTGGCGGCCGGCTCCATGGTCGGCCAGTCGGAGTCGCTGCCCATCACGATGCCGACCAGCGGATCGCTCACGCGTGCTCCTCCTCGAACGCGAACGCCGGGTCGACGACCCCGTCGGCCAGGTAGCGGGCCGCGGCGACGGCGCGGGCGCGGACCTCCTCCAGGTCGTCCCCGAGCGCGGTGACGTGGCCGAGCTTGCGGCCGGGCCGCTGCCCCTTGCCGTACCAGTGCAGCTTCACGTCGGGCCAGTGCGCCATGAAGTGGTGCACCCGCTCGTCGAGCCCCGGTCCGGCCCAGCCGGGAGCCGCCGCGGCGCCGCCGAGCACGTTGGCCATGACGACGACCGGTGCGGTCATCGCCGTCGAGCCCAGCGGGTAGTCGAGGACGGCGCGCAGGTGCTGCTCGAACTGACCGGTGCGGGCGCCCTCGATGGTCCAGTGCCCCGAGTTGTGCGGCCGCATCGCGAGCTCGTTGACCAGCACCCCGTCGGCGGTCTCGAACAGCTCGACGGCGAGCAGCCCCACCACGCCGAGCCGGTCGGCGATCCGGATGGCCAGCTCCTGGGCGGCGGTGGCCCGCGCCTCGCCGAGCCCGGGCGCCGGGGCGAGCACCTCGTGGCACACGCCGTCGCGCTGCACGGTCTCGACCACCGGCCACACCGCGACCTGGCCGAACGGCGAGCGGGCCACCTGCACGGCCAGCTCGCGCACCATCGGCACCCGCTCCTCGGCCAGGAGCGCGCCGTGCCGCTCGAGCAGCGCGGTGGCCGCGTCGGCGTCGTCCACCACGAAGACGCCCTTGCCGTCGTACCCACCGCGCGGGGTCTTCAGCACGACGGGCCACCCGTTGGCGCCGGCGAAGTCGGCCACGCCGACCGGCGTGCTCACCTCGGCCCAGGCGGGCTGCGGCTCGCCGGCGGCGGCGAGCGCGCGCCGCAGCACGAGCTTGTCCTGGGCGTGCACCAGCGCCGCAGGCCCCGGGGCGACCCGGTGCCCGGCCTCCTCCAGCGCCCGCAGGTGCTCGGTCGGGACGTGCTCGTGGTCGAACGTGACCACGGTGGCGCCCTCGGCCACCCGTCGCAGGGCGTCGAGGTCGCGGTGGTCGCCGAGGACGACGTCGGCCGCGACGAGCGCCGCCGATTCCTCCGGGCCGGTGGACAGCACCCGCAGGGACTGCCCGAGCGCGATGGCCGCCTGGTGCGTCATGCGGGCGAGCTGCCCCCCGCCGACCATCGCCACCACGGGGAGCCCGTCGCCGCCTGCCTTCCGCATCGGCGAGCAGCGTAGCCGCCTGCTGCCGACGGCCTCCCGGCCACCGTGCAAGATCACGGGTGAGCGCGGGGAGGACGGCGGTCTTCGGCGGGACCCGGCCGACGCAGGAAGGGCACCATGACCGAGTACCGCAGGAGGGACCTCACCGGCGCGATGACCGCCGCCGGGCTGGAGGTGCTGGAATCCCGGTACGTCAACATGCCCGGGCTGCCGGCCTGGTTCGTGGCGATGCGGCTGCTGCGGATGGTCCCCGGTGAGCACGGCGGGCTGTCGCAGTGGGACCGCCTCGTCATTCCCGCGGCGCGGTGGGTGGAGTCCCAGGTCAGGGCACCGTTCGGCCAGTCCGTGTTCGCCGTCGCACGCGTCCCGGAGCGGTGAGCGGTCAGTTCCCTCCCCCCGGCGTCCGGACATCCCACAGCTGGACGTCCGCCACCCGCCGTCCCCCCACGCCGAGCAGGGCCGTGATCACCTCGGCGGTCTGCTCGGCCCGCGGTCGGGACATCGGCAGCACGACCACGTCGGCGTCCCAGTACGCGAGGTCGGCACGCGCCTGACGGCGATCGGCCCCGGTGATCTCCGGCAGCTGCCCGGCATCGGCCCCCGCCAGCAGCTCTCCGGTGGGGCGCGGCGCGGCTCCCCAGGTGCCCACGCCATCCACCCCCGGCGCGAGGAAGTAGCCCCCGGCCAGCACGATCTCGAAGTCGACCGCGGTCTGCCAGCGGTAGGCGGCGAGCTCCCCGGGTCCGGGGACCGGCACCGCGACGACGGTGTCGCCGGGGGCCAGGTGGTCGCGCCACTCCCCCGACGCGAAGAACTCCGGGACCGGCTCCCGGTCGACGACCGCCTTGCGCTCCGGGACCAGCGGCACCAGCGCCACGGCCAGGGCCACCGGCAGGAGGACCCGGGCGGGCGTGCCGCTGGTGCGCAGCCGGTCCACGCCCGCCGCGACGAGCAGCCCGAACACGGGCAGGCAGACCATCGTCAGCCGGCTGGGCGGGAGGTGGTCGAGGACAGGCAGCTCGCCGAGGAGCGCCCACGGGCCGGGGACGCCCGTCTCGCGCCAGCCGACGACGACCTCGCGCCCGAGCGACAGGGCGGCGAAGACGACGCCGACGACGCCGGCCGCCAGAACCACCGCCGACCTGCGCAACCAGACCAGCAGCACGGGGGCGAGCAGCACCAGACCCCACCCGAAGTGGGCGTTCTGCTCGTTCGGGTTCAGCGCGTAGTTCTCGTACCAGGCGGCGTCCGGCATGCGGGTGCGCACGAGGGCGGCGAGGTCGTTGGCGAAGCCGACGACCGCCCCGTCGAGGCCGCGGTAGGCGTGCGGGCCCCAGAACTGGACGGCGATCGGCGCGGCGAGCAGGCTGCCGGCCACCAGCGCCGTCACGCCGAGCCCGCGCGCGAACGCGCCGAGCCGGGCGCGGGCGGCCCTCGGGCGCAGCGCGGCCCAGGTGCCCACGAACAGGCCGGTCGCCAGCGCCGTGTAGGTGAGCACCTCCGCGCCGATCAGGAACTGCCAGGCGACGAGCAGCCCCAGGACCGCCCCGTGGCGCAGGGCTCGCCCGGGTTCGCCCAGGCGGACGGTCCACCACACCAACCAGGGCACCAGGAACTGGGCGATCAGGTTCAGGTGACCACCGGCGTGCGACAGCATCGGCGGCCCGAAGGCGGCGAGGGCACCGCCGAGCGCGGCGCCGGGCCGGAACGGCGCCACCCGGCGCAGCAGGAGGTACCAGCCGGTCGCTGTCCCGGCGAGGCCGAGCGTCAGGGCCACGGCGTAGGTGACGTCGGGCCCCGCGGACCAGGTCAGCGGTGCGAGCGGCACCCCGAGGCCCAGCAGGGAGGTGTTGGCCAGGAGGTTCACGCCGTCCGGCGCGTTGACCGCATCGGTGACGAAGGGGTTGCCACCGTGCCGCAGCACGTGCGCGCCCCACGCGAGGAACCACTCGTGCTGCTCGTGATCGCTGACCGTCGCCGCGAGGAGCACGTCCCGCGGGGCGGCCCACAGCGCGGAGTAGATCCAGACGCTCAGGCCGAGGTACCCGCCGACGACCGGCAGGTCCGCCCACGACCTGCGACGCGGGGCGGTCTCCACGGCACGGCTGTACCACCCTCGCCGCCGAACCGCTCCCCCGGGCACCCGGTCGGGGGAGCATCCGCTCCACCGGATCCCGTTCCGCCGTACGGTGGAGCGGATGAACCCCGTGCGCGCCCTCCGAGACCGCGTGGGCGGCACGTGGCGTGTGCTGGTCAAGGAGCTCAGCGCCTTCGGGATCGTCGGCGGCGCCACCTTCCTGCTCGACATCGGGCTGTTCCAGGTGCTCTACGCGAAGGTGGGCCTCGACGCCGTCCTGGCCAAGCTGCTGTCCACGCTGGTGTCGATGACGGTCGCCTACCTGGGGCACCGCTACTGGTCGTTCTCCCACCGCGCCCGCACCGGCGTCCGCCGCGAGTACCTGCTCTTCGCCGCGGTGAACGCGGTGACCCTGGTGCTCGGCCTCGCGGTCGTCGCGTTCGTCCGCTATCCCCTGGGCCAGACCGATGCGCTCGTGCTGCAGGCCGCCAACATCGGCTCGATCGCACTCGGCACGCTGATCCGCTTCCTGTCCTACCGCCGGTGGATCTTCCCGGCGCACCCCGAGCCGGCCCCGGTGGGGGGTGACGGCCTCAGGCGGTCGAGCGAGGTCGCGCCAGCAGGTCCTCCCCCGGCGACGGCGGGCTGACGGCTCCGCGGGCCCCCGGCGACCCTTGCGCCGCCGGCGCCGACCGCCCGCCCCGCCAGCCGCGCACCGCGAGAGCGGCGCCGAGCGGGAGCACCGCGAGGACCGGCAGCCCGTACCGGTAGTCGAAGACAGCGGTCGCCGACGGGACGCCGACCAGCACCAGCGCCACGACGGCGCAGAGCACCGCATCCAGGACGTCCCGTCCGGAACCGCGGCGGGGGTGCGGAACCACCCCGGAGATCGCCACGAGGAACAGGGCGCCGAGCACCGGGCCCGGCACGTGCACCCAGTCCTGATACGTGACCAGCCGCCGCGCGACGGCCGGTCGGTCGAAGCTGAGCGCGAGCTCGGACCGGAACCCCTGCGGGGCGAGCTGGGCCTCGCAGCGGAACTGCCGGTAACGCTGGGCATCCTCGGGGAACTCCCAGAAGCCGGGGCAGGTGTCGAACCGGTCGAGCCCGCCCCGGGGCAGCGCGTACTGGAGCACCGAGGCGGCCGTCGTCCGGAGCAGGTCGAGCGGCTGCCCGCGGATGACCAGCAGGGAGAACTCGGTCAGGTCGTCCTCCGTGTAGCGCCCGCTGTTGGCGGGGCTGTCGGGGTGCCACACGTAGAAGTCGGGGTTGGGCCGGGTCTCGACCGGCTGGTCGGGGCAGAGGGCTTCCAGGCCGGAAGGGACGTCGAGCCGCTCGCAGTCGGCGAACGTGGACACCCGGCCGTAGAGGAAGTGCCCGGTGAAGCCGGTCACCGCGTACTGGCCGGTGGCGCTGTGGAACCACAGCACGTACGGCACGACGACGGCGGCCACGCCGAGGCCTGCACCGGCGAGGGACAGCCACCCCAGCCGCCGCCTGAACAGCAGCACCAGCAGGTAGAGGCCCACCGCGGCGAGCACGAACGTGCCGACCGTGCGGGTGAGCATGCCCGCGCCGAGCAGCACCCCCGCGCCCGTCGCCGCCCACCAGGGCGGCCGCTCCCGCCACAGCAGCAGGGTCAGCGCCCCCACGAGCAGGAAGACGTACAGCGACTCGGCGAGCACGTAGTGCTCGATCTGCACCAGGTAGCCGTCGAGGGCCAACGGCACGACGGCGAGGGTTCGGACGACCCGCCCGACGCCGCGGTGGGCCAGCAGGAGGTACGCGAGGCTGGTGGCCAGCAGACCGAGCCCGTGCTGAACGACGACGACGGCCTCGAACGGCACCCACCGCTCGAGAAGTGCGAGCAGCCACGAGTAGCCCCACGGGCGGTGCACCTGGGCCTCGCCGGTCTCGGCCACCTCGAGGTAGGTGATCGAGTCGGGGAACCAGAACGCCGGGACGTACGCGTGGACCACCAGGCCCCGCACGGCCCCGCCGGCGAGCAACAGCACGAGGAAGGCGCCGTGCTCGGACAGGAACCGGAGAACGCGCCGCCGCGGTCCCGACACCCGGTGAGGCTAACAGTGCGTGACCGCACGATCGGTGGGCCGGTGCCCCATGTACTGCACACCTGTCGCGCGGCCCTCTACCGTTGAGCCGATGAGCACCAGCTGTGAGCGTCCCGGGGCCCCGCTGCGAGCGGCCGCATGACGACCGCCCGCCCGCACCGCGCCGCCCGGTCGGCCGCGCACGGCAACTACGTCGTCGATCCCGACGGGCCCAACGTGGCGATCGACCTCGACCCCGCGACCGCGGGCCTCGCGACCGCGCCGGTCGAGCAGGACGTCTGCGAGCTGTCCGTGGTGCTCCCGTGCCTCAACGAGGCCGAGACGCTGGTGACCTGCATCCGCAAGGCGCAGCGGTCGATGACGTCCCTCGGCATCGACGGGGAGGTGGTCGTCGCGGACAACGGCTCCACCGACGGCTCGCAGGAGCTCGCCCGCGCCGCCGGCGCCCGCGTCGTCCACGTCGACCGCCGCGGGTACGGTGCCGCGCTGCAGGGCGGGATCGCGGCCGCCCACGGCCGCTTCGTGCTCATGGCCGACGCCGACGACAGCTACGCGCTCGACGACATCGGGGACTTCGTCGCGGCCCTGCGCGACGGCGCCGACCTGGTGATGGGCAACCGCTTCCGCGGCGGCATCGAGCGCGGTGCGATGCCGTTCCTGCACCGCTACCTCGGCAACCCGGTGCTCTCCTGGGCCGGGCGCCGGTTCTTCCGGGTGCCCATCGGCGACTTCCACTGCGGCATGCGCGCGTTCCGTCGCGACCGGGTGCTCGCGCTCGGCCTGCAGACCGACGGCATGGAGTTCGCCAGCGAGATGGTCGTGCGCGCCGGGCTGACCGGGCTGCGCATCACCGAGGTGCCCACCGTGCTGCGCCCCGACGGCCGCAGCCGCGCCCCGCACCTGAACACCTGGCGCGACGGCTGGCGCCACCTGCGCTTCCTCCTGGCGCTGAGCCCGCGCTGGTTCCTGCTCTACCCGGGGCTCGTGCTGAGCGTCCTGGGCACCCTCGGGCTGGCCGTGCTCGCGGTCGACAACCTGACCGTCGGCGCTCTGACGTTCTCCGTGCACACCATGCTGGCGTTCGCCACGGCCGTCGTCGTCGGCCTCCAGGTCACGGGGGTGGCCGCGATCTCGCGCGCCTACGCCTGGAGGCTGGGGCTGCTGCCGCAGAGCCCCCGGCTGGAGAAGTGGATCCAGCGGACCACCCTCGAGCGGGGCCTGCTGCTGGGCGTGCTCTGCGCGCTGGCCGGCATCGGTTGCTTCGTCGGGGCGCTGGTGCAGTGGGGCTCGACCGGTTTCGGTGAGCTCGACCCGGTGCAGACGATGCAGCTGCCGATCCTCGGCATGGTCCTCATCGTCGGCGGTGTGCAGCTGGTGCTGGTCGGCTTCCTGGCCAGCATCAGCGAGCTGCGCCCGGCCGCCGTCGGCTGACCCCCCGCTCCCAGGTCACCCCGCCAGGCGGGAACCGTTCCGGCCGGCCAGCACCTCGACCCGGGTGGGGATCCGCAGCTTCAGCTCCTCGACGTGGCTGATCACGCCGACGGTGCGCCCGCCGCGCCGCAGCTCGTCGAGGACGGTCATCACCGCGTCGAGCGCCTGCGCGTCAAGGGTGCCGAAGCCCTCGTCGACGAAGAGCGTGTCGATCTGCACCCCGCCGGTCTCGGCGGTGACGACGTCGGCCAGCCCGAGGGCGAGGGCGAGCGAGGCCATGAAGCTCTCCCCGCCGGACAGGGTCTTGGTCGGCCGGCGCACCCCGGTGTACTCGTCCAGCACGTCCAGCCCCAGGCCGCCGCGGGCGCCGTGCCGGCCCTGCGCGTCGCTGTGCACGAACGTGTACCGGCCGTTCGACATCTCGAGCAGCCGCCGGCTGGCCACGTCGGCGACCTGCTCGAGCCGGCCGGCCAGCACGAAGGACTGCAACCGCATCCGCAGGGCGTTCGCCCCGCGGCCGTTGACCAGGTCGGCCAGGGCGCCCACCTGCTCGGCACGGGCGCGCCGGTGCTGCAGGTCGATCTCGGCGGCGGTCAGGTCGCCGGCCAGGTCGGCCAGCGCGCGGGCGCAGCGGCCGGCCCGGTCGCGGGCGGCGACGGCGTCCTCCCGCCGGGCGGTCGTCCCGGCGCAGCGCCGCTCGAGCGCGGCGACGTCGGGCAGCGGCCCGAGGTCGGCCAGCTCGGGATCGGCCAGGACCCGCTCGGTGGCGGCGAGCGCGCGCTCGTGCTCGTCGATCCGGCGGTCGAGGGCGGCGAGCGCGCCGGCCTCCAGCAGGGCACCGGCGGCCTCGGCCAGGCCGGGGAAGCCGGTCTCGCCGACCCGTCGCTGCGCCGTCGCCCGCGCGGTGTCGGCGTCGGTGCGCGCCCGCAGCTCGGCGACCTCGGCCTCGAGGACCGCCTCGCAGCGCTCCGCCGCCGTGGTCAGCCGCCGGGCCCGCGCGGCCAGGTCGGCGTCCTCGCCGCGCGCCTCGTCCAGCTTCGCGACCAGCTCGTCGAGCACCGCCGCCCGGGCGGCGCGCTCGGCCGTGCGGGCCTGCAGCCGCTCCCGATCGGCGGCGAGCCGGTCGGTCGCCGCCGCGTGCTCGGCCTCGAGGGCCGCCAGCCCGCGACGCAGCTCGTCGACGCGGCGGGCCGCGGCCCGGGTGGCGTCGCGCCGGTCGGCGGCCTCGGCGGCGACGGTGGTGAGGTCGGCGACCGGCCGCTCGCCGGACCGTTCGCCCAGGACGGCGAGTTCGCGCTCCAGCTCCTCGACGGCCCGGCCGGCCGCCGCCGTGGCCTGCTCGGCGGCGTCCACCGCGGCGCGGGCGGCGTCCTCGTCGGCCGCCGTGACCCGCGGGCCGCTGCCCACGGCCGGCCGCGGGTGCTCGCGCCCGCCGCAGACGGGGCACTCGGTCCCGGGCACCAGCCCGGCGGCGAGCTCGGCGGCCATGCCGTCCAGCCGCCGGCCGCGCACCTCGACCAGCCGTTCCCGGGCGCCCAGCCACTCCTCGCGGGCGTCCGCCGGCGGGCCGGGGGGGGGGGGGGGCCGGCGGGGCCCCCGCCGCGCGGCGCGGCGGGCGGCG
>NZ_JBJGYZ010000063.1:0-16942 GCF_054050275.1 Geodermatophilus sp. SYSU D00691 | reverse complement strand
GGCGGCGCGGGGGGGGGGGGGCCCCCCGGGGGGGGGGGCGGGCGGCCCCCCCCCCCCCCCCCGCCGCTCGGCGGGCACGGTGCAGTCGCCGCACACCGCGACCACGGGCACCCCGGGCGGCACCCGGCGGGCGACGCCGACCGGCGCCTTGCCGCCCAGGCTCTGCTCGTCCAGCCGCCCCTCCCCCACCACGACCAGCGCGGCACCGGCCAGCACGCGGTCGGCCCCGATCTCGTCGAGGACGACGTCGATGCCCGGCCGGGGCCGCGCGCCGAGCACCGCCAGCGCGGCGAACCCGGTGCCGCCGGCCGCGCCCGCCCCCGCCGCCGGAGCGAGGTCGCGGCCGATGGCCGCGGCCACGGCCTCCGCCCAGCGGGCCAGCCCGGCCTCGAGGACGGCGACGTCGTCGGCGTCGGCGCCCTTCTGCGGGCCGAACACCGCCGCCGCACCGCGCGGGCCCAGCAGCGGGTTGTCGACGTCGGAGGCCAGGGTGACGGTGCACTCCGCCAGCCGCGGGTCCAGGCCGGAGAGGTCGAGCCGGGCCAGGTCGCGCAGGGCGGCTCCCCCGGGCGGTAGCGGCCGGCCCCCGGCGTCGAGCAGCCGGGCGCCGAGCGCCTCCAGCAGGCCGGCGCCGCCGTCGGTGGTGGCGCTGCCGCCGACGCCGAGCACCAGCGTGCGGCAGCCGGAGTCGAGCGCGGCGCGCAGCAGCTCGCCGGTGCCGCGGGTGGTGGCGGTGCGCGGGCGGGGTCGCGCGAGCAGGTGCAGCCCCGAGGCCTCCGCCAGCTCGACCACCGCGCGGTCCCCGGCGACGGCGAACGCCGCCTCGACCGGCTCACCGTCCGGGCCGGTCACCGAGCGCACCACGCGGGTGGCGCCGGCGCTGACGACGGCGTCCACCGTCCCCTCGCCGCCGTCGGCCACGGGCAGCGCGACCCCCTCGACGCCGGCACGGGCCAGCCCGCGCACGACCGCGGCGCAGGCCTCGACCGCGGTCAGCGAGCCGCGGAACTTGTCGAGGGCGACGACGACGGGTGCCATGCGGTCATCCTGCCGGTTCGCGGGTAGGTGGCCGGGATGAGCGACGACGCAGCGACCGGCGGGTTCGCCGCCTCCCTCGGGGCCCGCGCCGAGCAGGCCGAGGACGGGCGGGCGACGGTCCGGTTCGAGGCCACCGACGAGCACCTGAACCCGGCCGGCACCGTGCACGGCGGCGTCCTGGCCACGCTGGTGGACACCGCGATGGGGCTCGCCGTGCGCACCGCGACCGGCGACGGCGACGTCCCGGCGACCAGCCAGCTGACGGTCACCTACCTGCGGCCGGGGAAGCCGGGGCCGCTGACCGTGACCGCGCAGGTGCGCACCCGCGGGGAGCACCTGACCGTCTGCGACGCCGACGTGGAGCAGGAAGGCCGCGAGATCGTGCACGCCGTCGCGACCTTCGCGCTCCTGCACGGCTGACCGCGGCGGTCAGCGGTTCAGGGTGCTGACCAGGTAGATGAACAGCATCACCAGCAGGATCGCGACGACGAACGCCACCGGGATGATCCACCGGGCGCGGCGCCGGCCGGTCTCGCTCGACTGCCGGCCGGCGTCGGAGGGATCGGAGGTCATGGGAAGCGGCTCCTGGGCTGTACCGGTCCGGCTGGGCTCGCGCGGACGCGGAGGACATGCCCAGGAACGTCCCGTCCAGTCGCGGTGGACACCGGACCCGGCCACCGACAGACTCGCCGCGTCCCGGACGACGACGTCCCGCAGGAGGCCCGGCATGCCGTACCCGTTCGACCGCAGCGGCACCGAGGTCGGCCCGGACGGGATCCGGCGCTACACCGGCCTCCCGCAGAACCCGCTCTCCCTGCTGCGGGCCGCGGTCGACGCGCACCCCGACGCCGAGGCGCTGGTCGAACTGGGCGGCGAGCGGGTCACCTACCGGCAGCTGTGGGACCGCGCGACCCGGGTGGCCGGCGGTCTGCGCGCCGCCGGGGTGCAGCCGGGAGACCGGGTCGCCAACCGGCTCGGCAACGGCAACGACTGGGTGTTCGCGTTCTGGGGGACGCTGCTCGCCGGCGCCGTCGTCGTCCCGGTGAACACCCGGTTCGCCGAGCCCGAGGTGCGCTACGTCGTGGAGGACTCCGGCGCCGCCTACGTCGTGGAGCCCGGCGCCGCCCTGCCCGACGGCGAGCCGCTCGCGGTCACCGACCAGGGCCACACCGACCTGGCCGGGATCTTCTACACGAGCGGGACGACCGGCTTCCCCAAGGGGGCGCTGACCACCCACGAGAACTTCCTGTCCAACGTCGAGACCTGCCTGCGCTGCCTCTCGCTGGGCCGGGACGAGCCGCTGACCACGCTGATCTCGGTGCCGCTGTTCCACGTCACCGGCTGCAACTCCCAGCTGCTGGTCGTCACCGCGGTGGCCGGGCGGTCGGTGATCATGCCGGTCTTCGAGGTGTCCGCGTTCCTGCGGGCGATCCAGGACGAGCGGGTCGACGTCCTCACCACCGTGCCGGCCATCTACTGGCTGGCCCTGCAGCAGCCCGGGTTCGCCGAGATCGACACCTCCGCGGTGCGGGCGCTGAGCTACGGCGGCGCGCCGATCGCGCCCGACCTGGTGCACCGGATCAAGGAGGCCTTCCCCACCGCCCGGGTCGGCAACGGCTTCGGGCTGACCGAGACCTCGTCGGTGTCGACCTACCTGCCCGACGAGTACGCCGCCGAGCACGCCGACTCCGTCGGCTTCCCGGCGCCCGTGGTCGACCTCCGGCTGGCCGACCCCGACCCGCGGACGGGCGTCGGCGAGCTGCTGATCCGCGGGCCGAACGTGGTCGCCGGCTACTGGCAGAAGGAGCAGCAGACCCGCGAGACCTTCGTCGACGGGTGGCTGCACAGCGGTGACCTGGCCCGGATCGACGACGAGGGCCTCGTGTACGTCGTCGACCGGAAGAAGGACATGATCAACCGCGGCGGCGAGAACGTGTACTCGGTCGAGGTGGAGAACGCGCTCGCCGCGCACCCCGCCGTCGGCGAGATCGCGGTGGTCGGCGTCCGCGACCCGATGATGGGCGAGAAGGTCGGCGCCGTCGTCGTCCCCCTGCCCGGCGCCGACCTGGACCCGGCGGAGCTGCTGGCCTTCGCCGCCGAGCGGCTGGCCGACTTCAAGGTCCCCCAGTACGTCGCCGTGCGCCGCGAGCCGCTGCCCCGCAACCCCGCGGGCAAGGTGCTCAAACCGGCGCTGCGCGAGCAGACCGACTGGCAGCCGGTCGGCTGACCACGCACCCACCGCAGGAGGAGCAGCGTTGCCCACCGTCGAGACCGTCCGTGGCCCCGTCGACACCGCCGAGCTCGGCGCCACGCTCATGCACGAGCACGTCTTCGTGCTGTCCACCGAGCACGTGCAGAACTACGGCGCCGGCGACTGGTGGGACGAGGAGGAACGGGTCGCCGACGCGGTGCAGAAGCTGGACGAGCTGAAGGCGCTCGGCATCGACACCATCGTCGACCCGACGGTGTGGGGGCTCGGCCGCTACATCCCCCGGGTGCAGCGCGTGGCCGAGCAGACCGACATCAACATCATCGTGGCCACCGGGCTCTACACCTACGACGAGATCCCGCACCAGTACGAGCACCGCGGCCCGGGTCTGCTGCTCGACCTGCCCCGCGACCCCATGGTCGACGACTTCGTCGGCGACATCCGCGACGGCATCGCCGAGACCGGCGTCAAGGCCGCCTTCCTCAAGTGCGTGGTCGAGGCCAAGGGCCTCACCCCCGGGGTCGAGCGGAACGTGCGCGCCTGCGCGGCGGCCCACCGCGAGACCGGTGCCCCGATCACCGTGCACACCTCGTCGCACACCGCGGCCGGCCGCCTCGCGCTGCAGGTCTTCCGCGACGAGGGCGTCGACCTGACCAAGGTGGTCATCGGCCACGCCGGCGACAGCAACGACCTGGACTACCTGTCCGAGCTCGCCGACGCCGGCTGCCTGCTCGGCATGGACCGCTTCGGGCTGGACATCTACAACCCCACGGCGGACCGCGTCGACACGATCGCCACCCTCGCCGGCCGTGGCTACGCCGACCGGATGGTGCTCGCCCACGACGCGAGCTGCTTCATCGACTACTTCCCGGGCAAGGACGCCCGGGCGGCGTTGCAGCAGATCGCCCCGAACTGGAACTACACGCACATCAGCAAGGACGTGCTGCCGATGCTCCGCGAGCGCGGGGTGACCGAGGCGCAGATCACGCAGATGCTGGTCGAGAACCCGCGGCGCTACTTCGGGTGAGCGCGTGGCACCCGGTGCCACCGGCTACGGTGGCACCGAGTGCCACGCCGTGACGGCCGGCACACCAGCACGCGGGGCGCGGCCCCCGGGAGGAACGGAGCGGTCGATGGCGAACGCCTGGTTCGAGACGGTGGCCGAGGCGCAGCGGCGGGCCAGGCGCCGGCTGCCCAAGGGCGTCTACGGCGCGCTGGTCGCCGGGTCGGAGAAGGGCCTGACCGCGGCGGACAACCTCGCCGCGTTCGACGAGATCGGGTTCGCCCCGCACACCGCCGGCCTGGCCAACGCCAAGCGGATGGCCACGACGGTGATGGGCCAGGAGATCTCCCTGCCGGTGCTGATCAGCCCCACCGGCGTGCAGGCCGTGCACCCCGACGGCGAGGTCGCCGTCGCCCGCGCCGCCGCCGCCCGCGGCACCGCCATGGGGCTGTCGTCGATGGCCAGCAAGCCCATGGAGGAGGTCATCGCGGCCAACCCGAAGACCTTCTTCCAGCTGTACTGGATCGGCACCCGCGAGGAGATGGCCGCCCGCGTCGACCGCGCCCGCCGGGCCGGCGCCGCCGGGCTGATCGCCACCCTGGACTGGTCGTTCTCCTACGGGCGCGACTGGGGCAGCCCGTTCATCCCCGAGAAGATCGACCTCGAGGCGGTCCGCCGCTACGCGCCGCAGGTCGCGCTCAAGCCGCGCTGGCTGCTCGACTTCGCCCGCACGATGAAGCTGCCCGACCTGACCGTGCCGAACATGGTCGCCGACCCGGGCGACCCGGCGCCGACGTTCTTCGGCGCCTACGGGCAGTGGATGCAGTCCCCGATGCCCACCTGGGACGACGTCGCCTGGCTGCGGGAGCAGTGGGACGAGCCGTTCATGCTCAAGGGCGTCATGCGCGTGGACGACGCCAAGCGGGCGGTCGACGCCGGCGTCACCGCGATCTCGGTGTCCAACCACGGCGGCAACAACCTCGACGGCACCCCGGCCTCGATCCGGGCGCTGCCGGCGATCGCCGAGGCCGTCGGCGACTCGGTGGAGGTGCTGCTCGACGGCGGCATCCGCCGCGGCGCCGACGTCGCCAAGGCCCTGGCGCTGGGGGCCAGGGCGGTGATGATCGGCCGCGCCTACCTGTGGGGGCTGGCCGCCAACGGGCAGGCGGGCGTGGAGAACGTGCTCGACCTGCTGCGCGACGGCCTGGGCGCGGCGATGGTCGGCCTCGGCCGCGACTCGGCCGACCAGCTCTCCCGCGACGACCTCGTGCTGCCCCCGGGCTTCGAGCGCCGGCTCGGTGCCGACGGGCCCGACGCGCCGGTCGACGTCCGCGCCGTGCCGGGGACCCGCTCGGCCTGACGCCGTCCGGGTCGACCCGGTCCGCCGCCCCTGGAGCCGCGGCGCGGCCCGGTTCCAGGGGCGCCCGCGCGGCTCAACCCGGCCCGCCGCCCGCGCGGGCGACCAGCTGGCGGACGATGACGGTGCGCTGGATCTCGTTGGTGCCCTCGCCGACGATCATCAGCGGCGCGTCGCGGAAGTAGCGCTCGACGTCGTACTCGGTGGAGTAGCCGTAGCCGCCGTGCACCCGGACGGCGTCGAGCGCGATCCGCATCGCCGTCTCGGAGGCGAACAGCTTCGCCATGCCGGCCTCCATGTCGACCCGGCGGCCGGCGTCGAACTCGCGCGCGGCGTGCAGCGTGAGCTGGCGGGCGGCCTCCAGGCCGGTGGCCATGTCGGCGAGGTGGTTGCCGACCGCCTGGTGCTGCCAGATCGGCTTGCCGAAGGACTCCCGCTCGCGGGCGTAGGCGAGCGCGTCCTCGAACGCGGCGCGCCCGACGCCGAGCGCACGGGCCGCGACCTGCAGCCGCCCGGTCTCCAGGCCCTTCATCATCTGGGCGAACCCGTGGCCGGGGACGCCGCCGAGCACGCTGCCCGGTGCGGCCCGGTAGCCGTCGAAGCGCACCTCGCAGCTCTCCACGCCCTTGTAGCCGAGCTTGGGCAGGTCGCGGCTGACCTCCATGCCGGGGCCCGGTTCGACGAGGAGCACGGAGATCCCGCGCGACCGCGGCCGGGCGGCAGGATCGGTGACGCAGAGCAGCGCGGTGAGCCCGGCCCGGCGGGCGTTGCTGATCCAGGTCTTGGCGCCGTCGACGACGTAGCCGCCGTCGGTCGCGCGGGCCGTGGTGGTGATCGCCTGCAGGTCCGAGCCGCCCTGCGGCTCGGTGAGCGCCATCGTGGCGCGCACCTCGCCGGTGGCCAGCCGGGGCAGCCAGGCCTGCTTCTGCTCGTCGGTGCCGAACAGCGTCAGCAGCGTGCAGACGACGGAGTGCCCGCCCATCGCGCCGGCCAGGCTCATCCACCCGCGGGCGAGCTCCTCGGTCACCAGGACGAAGCACTGCATGCTCACCTGGGTGCCGCCGTGCTCCTCGGGCACCAGCAGCCCGTAGATGCCCAGCGCCTTCATCGTGCCGATCAGCGCCTCCGGGTAGGTGTCGGCGTGCTCGAGCTCCCGCGCGACCGGCCGCACCTCCCGGTCCACGAAGGCCGCGACGGTGCGCACGATCTCCCGCTCGTCGTCGCCGAGCGCGTCCAGGGACCCCATCGGTGCTCCTCCTCGTCGGTGCCGTCACGATCATCGAAGCCCACGACGACGGGAGGCGGCGCATGGACCTCGCCGAGGTGGCGCGCACGTGGCGGCCGGAGCCGACCGAGGACGAGCAGGTGCTCGACCCCGCGGTGGGCGCCGCGGTCGCCGGCACCTGGGACCAGCCCGCGCCCGGCGACCTGGTGCCGCCGCTGTGGCACTGGTTCCACTTCCTCGAGTGGACCGCGCAGTGGCGGGTCGGCGCCGACGGGCACGTCGCCGACGGCACCTACCTGCCCCCGCTGGCCGACCGGCGCCGCATGGTCGCCGGCGGCGCGGTGCGGCAGGCGTCGCCGCTGCGCTACGGCGAGCCGACGGTGCGGCACCGGCAGCTGCTGGCCGCGACGCCGAAGCGCGGCCGCTCGGGCGACCTGCTGTTCGTCACGGTGCGCAGCGAGCTGCGGCAGGGCGGCCGGCTCTGCGTCGTCGAGGACGCCGACGTCGTCTACCGCAGCGGGCCGGGCTCCGCCGACGCCCGGGGCACGGTCCTGGCCACCGCCGAGCCCGACGTGGACGGCGACGTGCTGCCGCTGCGCACCGACCCGCCGCTGCTGTTCCGCATGAGCGCGCTCACCGGCAACCAGCACCGCATCCACTACGACGCGCCCTACGCGGTCGAGGTCGAGCACTACGCGGGCCTCGTCGTCCACGGGCCGCTGCTGGTGCTGCACATGGCCGAGCTGCTGCGCCGCTCCCCCGCCGGGCCGCCGTCCTCGCTCGAGTACCGCCTGCGGGCGCCCGCCTTCGCCGGGGAACCGCTGGCCGCGGTGGCCGAGCCCGGGGCGGACGGCGCCACGCAGCTGCGGGTCGCCAGCGCCCGCGAGCCGGCGCACGCGACCGCGACCGCACGCTGGGAGGTGCAGCCGCTGTAGCGAGTGGGTGCAGCGGCTGCACCGACGACCTGCGGGAATAGCGGGTGACGCAGGGCACTTGTCGGGGACATGGCCACTGCGACCTGGAACGGCACCGTCATCGCCGAGTCCGACGACATCGTCACCGTCGAGGGCAACGCCTACTTCCCGCGCGAGTCGGTGCGCGAGGACGTCCTGCGCCCCTCCGAGACGCACTCCGTCTGCCCGTGGAAGGGCACCGCCTCGTACTTCAGCCTCGAGGTCGACGGACGGGTGAACCGCGACGCGGCCTGGTACTACCCGCAGCCCAAGGACGCCGCGAAGGAGATCACCGGCCGCGTCGCCTTCTGGAAGGGCGTCCAGGTCTCCTGATCACTCCCGCTTTCGGCGCCGAAAGCGGTTCTGCTTTCGGCGCCGAAAGCGGTGATCATGCCGGGCGGGTGCCGGCGAGCTCGCGGGCGGCCGCGGCGTCGTCGGCGTCGAGCTCGTTCGCGGTCAGCTCCTGGAAGGTGTCCCACGCCTCCGCCGGGCCGACGCCGAGCGCCCCGGCGATCTGCTCCCAGTCCGCGCCGCCCCGCAGCGCCGCCCGCATCCCGGTCAGCCGGCTGTCGTGCGCCTTGCGGCTGACCACCTCGCCGAGGGCGAGCAGCTCCAGCGACTCGTGGACGTCGAGCGAGGTCTCCGCGTGCGCGATCGAGCTCCAGTCGTCCTCGTCCACCTGCGCGACGGAGTTGAGCAGCGGGCCGCCGGTGTCGCGGCGGCTGAGGAAGTCCAGGCGGGTCGCGGCGGTGGTCAGGGAGAACTCGTGCTCGAGGGCCTCGGGCGTGATGTGCATGGGCTCCACCCTCCCCTGCCGCCCCGGCTCGCCGCACCCCGGTCCCGGCAGTTCAGCAACGCGAGAGGGCCCGCACCCCGGACGGGGTGCGGGCCCTCGAGCACGCGCGGACGGCGTCAGCTGTCGACGCCGACCGCCTCCTTGGCCAGCGCGGCCAGGCGCGTCTGCGCGACGTCGGCGATCTGCGGGCGGTTCTTGTGCGCCTCCTCGTACCGGATGACGACCTGGAGGTCGTGGGCCGTGGAGAGCTCCCGGATCGCGGTGATGGCGTCGTCGTTGGACAGCTCGTCGAAGCCCTTGATCGGCAGTTCCGAGGCCGAGACGTCGCCGAGCTCCTCGCGGACGGCGTGCACCGCCTCCGCCTGCTCCGGCCGGTCCTCGCGGCGGGCGATCCGCTCGGCCCGGCGCAGCGAGGCCGAGCGCCCGGCGGCGAGGGACTCCCGGACGGCGGAGGTCAGCTGGCCGGCGCGGCCGGCGACCTCGCCCAGGCGCGCCTCGGCCTGCCGGCGGCCCTGGGTCAGGCTGTCGAGGGTCTCGTTGACCTGGTTGGCCACGAAGCGGTACGGCGTGACCGCGGCGTGCGCGACGCTGCCCGCGACCCGCTGGAACGGCGTCGGCTGCAGGGCGGCCGGACCACCGAGCGCCTCCTCGGCCAGCACCACGGTCAGCCACTCGACGGTGGCCTCGTGCGCGGCGACCAGGCGCTCCGCGAGCTGCTCGACCGCCGGCAGCCCGGCCTGCTGGGCCAGCACCTTGAGGTACGTGGCGCGGTCGAGCAGCTGGTGCTCGAGCTGCAGGTCCTGCAGCAGCGCCTCCTCGAGCGGCTCGGCCTGCTCGAACGTCGCCTTGAGCACCGCGGTCAGGCGGCCGACGGCGGGCGTCACGACGTCCGGCACGCCGCCGAGGGCGCGCAGCTGCTCGGTGATGGCCTGCGTGCGCTCCGCGGCGTGGTCGGCGTTCTGCGTCAGCTCGCGGCGGACGGCGTCGGTGCGCGCCTGGGCCACGCGGGTGCGGGCGATCTGCTCCTCGGTCTGCGTCAGCAGCACGAGCGCGCGCAGCTGGTTGATGATCTTGTTGTTCTCGGTCGTCACGGGGAACTCCAGACCGCTGGGGGAAGACCTTGCTCCCGGGTTCTGCCCCGCCCCGTGCGGGCGCTAACTCTTGCAAGCGGATTGCTAGCAGTGAGCCGCCTCACGCCCGCCGGAGTGTGGCGTACGCGTCGGCGATCCCGAGCATCTCGGCCACCCCGTGCATCTCCGACTCGAAGAAGGCCTCCGCGTCGTCCAGGGCGAACTTGAGGTGGCCGAAGATCTCCATGGCGACCAGCCCGTAGAGGCGGACCCAGCAGGTCAGGAAGATCCGCACCACGCCGAGGGGCAGCTCCACCGGGAACTCGCACATCCAGAGCCGCAGCTGCTCGGCGAGCGCCGGGGGGATCTCGTCGTCGGCGGGCACGGGGAACGGCCGGGCGAGGTACACCTGCGCGACCAGCGTGGCGAACACGGTGCCGAAGCGCTGCGCCGCGGCGTGCGCGGGGCTGTCGGGGTCGGCGTGCAGCTTGTCGCCGTCCGGCACCACGCCGTCGCCGGCCGCGCCGAACAGCAGGCCGAACTCCTGCTGGTGGCCGATGGCCCACCGGCGGAACGCGCGGGCGCAGGCGAGCAGCTGGACCGGCGCGGTGGCGGGGTCGGCCGCGTCGCGGGCCGCCTCCAGCTCGGCGACGAGCTCCTCGTAGAGGTCGGCGACGACGTGCTCGACGAGGTCCTCGCGGCTGGCGAAGTACCGGTAGAGCGCGGGCGCTGTCATGCCCATCTCGCGGGCGATCGCCCGCAGCGCGAACCCCTCGCCGCCGTGCTCGACGAGCACGCGCCGGGCGGTCTGCCGGATCTCGCGGAGCGTGTCGGCGCGGAGTCGGTCGCGCCGGCTCAGCGGCTCCGCCGGGACATCTGTCATGACTCCTGCTCACCCTGTTGACAGCTGTAAACGGTGTATGCAGAGTTAGCGCCGTTCGCTAACACCGTTCACCAACGTGATCGACACTAACACGGGAGACGTGATGTTCGAGGCACTCGGGCGAGTGATGTACCGGTGGCGGCGGTGGGTCGTGGCGGTCGCGCTCGCCCTCGTCGCGTTCGCCGGGGTGTGGGGCACCGGTGTCTTCGGCTCCCTGACCGGCGCCGGCTTCGAGGACCCCGACAGCGAGAGCTCCCGGGCCGCCGAGGTGGCCGCCGCCGAGCTCGGCCGCGACGCCGCCGACGTCGTCGTCCTGTACTCCAGCGACGACCTGACCGTCGACGACCCGGCCTTCCGCGACGCGGTGACCTCGACGCTGGCCGCCCTGCCCGTCGCCGAGGTCGAGCGGGTCACCACCTGGTTCGACACCCAGGCGCCGCCCCTGGTCAGCGACGACCGGCACGCCACCTACGCCGTCCTCACGCTGACCGACGACGCCGACGTGGCCGAGGTGCGCGACGAGCTCGACGCCCCCGGCCTGACCACCCGGGTGGGGGGGAACGCGGTGGTGCAGGAGGACATCAACGAGCGGGTCAGCGCCGACATCGCGCGGGCCGAGTCGATCTCGATGCCGGTCCTGCTGGTGCTGCTCGTCGTCATCTTCGGCAGCCTCGCCGCGGCCAGCCTCCCGCTGGCCATCGGCGGCGCGGCGATCCTCGGCTCGTTCGCGGCGCTGCGCGCCTTCACGAGCTTCACCGACGTCTCGGTGTTCGCGGTCAACGTCGTCACGATCATGGGGCTGGGCCTGGCCATCGACTACGGCCTGTTCATGGTCAGCCGGTTCCGCGAGGAGATCCGCCGCCAGCCGACCACCGAGGAGGCGCTGGCCCGCACGATGGCCACCGCCGGGCGCACGGTCGCGGTCTCGGCGCTCACCGTCGCCATCTCGCTGGCCGGGCTGCTGATCTTCCCGCAGGTGTTCCTGCGCTCGATGGGCTTCGGCGGCATGAGCGCGGTGCTCATCGCGATGCTGGCGGCCCTGACCCTGCTGCCGGCGCTGCTCGGCATGCTCGGCCCCAAGGTCGACGCGCTCTCGGTGCGCCGGCTGTTCCGCCGCGGCCGTCCCGCGCCGGTGGTCGCCGAGGAGCACGGCGCCTGGTACCGGATCGCCCGCGCGGTGATGCGCCGGCCGCTGGCCATCACCGTCGCCGTCACCGCGGTGCTGATCGGGCTCGCCCTGCCGTTCCTGAACGTCCAGTTCGGCGGCATCGACGAGCGCGTCCTGCCGGCCGGCACGGAGAGCCGCGTGGTCGCCGAGGCGATCGAGCGCGACTTCCCGCAGGCCGCCGACGGCCCGATCGAGATCGTCGTCGGCCTGCCCGAGGCCGTCGACTCGCCCGCCGGCGGGCAGGCGCTGCAGGCCTACGTCGACGACGTCGCCGCCGTCCCGGGGGTGGACGGCGCCACCGTGACCGCCGCCGCCGGCGACACCGCGCGCGTCGCGGTCGCCTACGACGGCGACCCGGTGGACGCCGACGCGCGGGCGCTGGTCGGCGAGATCCGCGACGTGCCGGCACCCGAGGGCGGGACGGCGCTGGTGGGCGGGGAGAGCGCGGTGCTCACCGACCTGCTCGACAGCCTCGGCTCGCTGCTGCCGTGGATGGCGCTGCTGGTCGTGGCGACCACGTTCGTGCTGCTCTTCCTGGCCTTCGGCTCGGTCGTGCTGCCGCTCAAGGCCGTGGTCATGAACGTGCTGTCCCTGGGCGCCTCCTTCGGCGCGCTGGTCTGGATCTTCCAGGACGGCCACCTGTCCGGGCTGCTCGACTTCGAGCCCACCGGGTTCCTCGAGGCGACCCAGCCGATCCTCGTGCTGGCGATCGTCTTCGGGCTCTCGATGGACTACGAGGTGTTCCTGATGTCGCGGATCCGCGAGCAGTACGACCTGACCGGCGACAACACCAAGGCGGTCGCCACCGGGCTGCAGCGGACCGGCGGCATCATCACCAGCGCGGCGCTGCTGCTGATCGTGGTGATCGCGGCGTTCTCGCTGTCGGGGATCACCTTCATCAAGATGATCGGGGTCGCGATGCTCATCGCGATCGTGGTGGACGCGACGATCGTCCGGACGCTGCTGGTGCCGGCGACGATGCGGCTACTCGGCGACGCCAACTGGTGGGCCCCCGGCCCGCTGCGCCGGCTCTACTCCCGCTACGGCATCCGGGAGTCCGACGAGCCGGCGCCGCGGCCCGAGCGCAGGGAGCCGGCGCTGGTCTGACCGCCTACCGGAGCCGCTCGAGCGCGGGTTCTGCGCTCGAGCGGCTCCGCTGCAGCCGCAGCAGGGCGGTCGGCGGGAGCCGGCGGCCGCAGCCGACGCAGAAGCGGCTGCGCGCGTCGACGGCGGGCTGTACGTGGGCGTTGCAGTGCGAGCACGACATGCGGGCCTCCTCGGTCCGTGTCCCCCGTCGCGGGGTCCCGGGACCCTGTCAGACCGGCCGCCGGGGCACCGTCAGGCGCCCCGCGAGGACGTCGGAGGAGTTACGGGAGCGTGACCCGGGTCACCTGGTGCGACCCTCGGAGCATGACCGGGCACCGGCGCCTGGCGACGGCGAGCGCCGCCGCGCTGCTCGCGCTGTGCGGCTGCACGGTCGGCGACCCGCCGGTGGCCGTCCCCTCACCGGCGGCACCGGTCACGACCCGCCCGCCGCAGCCCCCGGCCGAGGGCGGGCCCCGGCTCGTCGTCCGCGCCGCCGTCGACCTCTCCCCCGGCACCGGCGGGCCGTCGGCGCTGGCCGCCACGGGCGCCGTGGCCACCGCCGACGGCGGCGCGCACGTCGTCCTCGCCCCGGCCGGCGGGGAGGGCCCGCTCGCCCTGGTCACCGTCGACGGCGCCGGTGCGGTGGTCCGGTCGGTGCCGGTGCCGCCGCTGGCGCAGGTGTTCGGGGTGCACCTGCTGGCCGGCGGGGAGGTGCTGGTCAGCGGGCAGTTGCCGCGACCGGGCCGGGAGTACGGGTTCGTCGCCGTCGACCCGGTCAGCGGGGCGGCGCGCACCGTCGTCGCCGTCCCGTACGAGGACGGGACCGTGTTCTCCTTCGGCCGCTCGGCCCTGTCCGCCGACGGGTCCACGCTGTTCCTGTTCGTCGCCCTCGCCGTCGAGGCCCGCACCCTCGACCTGCTGGTGGCGGTCGACCCCCGCAGCGGCGCGTTCCTCGGTGGCCGCGACCTGTTCGAGGAGGTCCGGGAGATCTCCGGGTTCCCGGTCGCCACCCACTCCGGCGGGCTGCTGCCGCGCCCGGACGGCGGCGTGACCCTGGTGTTCGACTCCTGGGTGCCCACCGCGGTGCCCGACGGGCCGGTGCCCGGCCTGCTCTCCTACGACGCCGCGCTCGAGCCGCTCGGCGATCCTCGCCGGCTCGACGTCGGCGGCGAGGGCGGCGACGTGCAGGCGGCGGCCGCCGGTCCCGACGGCATGCTGTACCTGACCGTGCAGCCGCGCAGCGGCAACCTGCTCGTCGCCGTGCGGGGCTCCAGAACCCAGGTCGTGGGGATCGGCGGGCACGCGTTCGACGACTCGCTGGCCGTCGACCCGGCCGGCCGGCTGGCGGTGCTGCCCGGGCCGGCGGGTGCCCGCGGCATCGACCTGGCCACCGGCGCGGCCGGGGTGCTCGACGTGGGGTGCGCCGCCGTGGAGCCGGTCGCGCGCGTGGTGCCCGGCGCGGGCCCGACGCTGGCGCTGCTGCTCGGCCGCTGCGCCGCGGGCCGCCCCGCGCTCTGGCTGGTCGGGACCTGAGCCGTGTTCACCCGGCGGTGCTAGACCTTGTGCGTGACCGCACGACGGGGTGCTCTGGTCGCGCTCGCCGGCGTCGGCCTGGCCGCGCTGACCGGCTGCCCCGCGCCCGTCGAGCGTGCGGCCCCCGAGCCGGGACCGACGGCCGGCGGCCCTTCACCGCGGCCGGCGCTGGAGACCGAGGCCACCACCGACCTGCCCGCCTACGGCGGCCCGCCGGCCGGGGTGGCGAGCGCCGGCCCGCTCACCACGCTGCGGGCGGCGGTCGACCTCACCCCGGCCACCGCCACCGTCTTCGCCGAGCCCGAGGACGCGGCCGCGACGGCCGACGGGCGGGTCCTGGTGCTGCTGCGGCCGGCCGACCTGTCGGGCCCCCGGCTGGCCACGGTCGCGCCGGTGGACGGGGGCTGGGCGGTCACCGGAGCGGTCCGGCTGGCGCAGTTCACCCGGGTCACCGAGCTGCACGTGCTGCCCGACGGCCGTGCTGCGGTGGTGGGCGAGGTGGCGCCGGTCGCCGACGGCCGCGGCGGGTACGGGGTGGCCGTGGTGGACCCCGCGACCGGGCAGGGCCGGTCGACCGTCGTCGTCCCGGCCGACGACGACGTCCCGTCCTTCGCCCGCTCGGCGCTGTCGGCCGACGGCGGCAGGCTGTTCGTCTACACCACCCCGTCGGGCCGCGAGGGCTTCCCCGACCAGCTGGTCGCGGTCGACCTCGGCTCCGGCGAGGTGTCCGCCCGGCACGCGCTGACCGACGAGGTGGCGCAGGTGTCGGTCGCCCCCGCCGCGTTCGAGGTCGTCGGCCTGGTCGCGCGCCCGGGCGGCGGGGTCACGCTGGTGTTCGACGCCTCGCCGGACGCGAGCCGGCTGGAGCGCATCCCGACCCTGCTGCCCTTCGACGCCGGCCTGGCGCCGGACGGTCCGCCGGTGCGCCTGACGCACCTCGACGAGGGGGCCGAGACGCAGGCGGTGACCGCCGGCGCCGACGGCACGGTCTTCGTGGTGGTGGAGGTCCGCGACGACGTCTGGGTGCTGGCGGTGCCCGACGGCGGCGGCGCCGGCCCGGTGCTCGCCGTGCTGCCCGACCGCACCCACGACTACGCGCTGGTGGTCGAGCCGGCGCAGGAGTGGGCGCTGCTGCCCGCGCTCGAGGGCGCCCGCGCCGTCGACCTGCGCACCGGGGAGGTGCGCGGGCCGCTCGACGTCGGCTGCGCCGCCGGCGTGCACGTGCGCGACCTGGTGGCGGCCCCGACGGGCGCGGTGCTGATCGGCGAGTGCGGTCCCCCCGGCCAGCGGACGGCGATGCTCTGGCTGGCCGGGCCGTGACCCGGGCGTGGCCGCCGGGGACGGCGGCGGCCGCGCTGGTGACCGCGCTCCTGGCCGGCTGCACCGTCGGCACCGAGCGGACGCCCGAGCCGACGCCGTCCCCGCTGACCTCGACGCAGGCGCTGCCGGCCCGGCCGACCGACGCCACGACCGACCTGCCCGGGTACGCCGGCCCACCGACCGACGCGCCGCCGAGCGCCGGGCCGCTGACCACGGTGCGCGCCGCGGTCGACCTCTCCCCCGCCGCGCCGGGGCCGTTCTGGAAGGCCGAGGCCGCGGTCGCCCGCGCCGACGGCGGCGCGTACGTCGTGCTCACCGAGGAGTCGGAGGAGGAGCAGCGGCTGGTGACGGTCGCGCCGTCCGGGGAGGGGCTCGCCGTCGGTCCCGCGGTGCCGTTCCCGCGGGTCGCCAACGTCGTCGCGCTGCACGTGCTGCCGGACGGCGCGGTGGCGGTGGCGGGGCGGCTGCCGTCGTCCGACGTCGGCTACCAGGTGGTCGACCCGGTGACCGGAGCGGTGCGCACCTGGCCGCTGCTGGTCGGGGCCGGGCTGGAGGCCGACGCCCGCTCGGCCCTGTCGCCCGACGGGCGGGTGCTGCACCTGGTCGTCACGGCCGGGGACGACGCCGGCACCCGCGAGACGCTGTTCGCCGTCGACGCCGCCAGCGGCCGGGTGCTCGCCGAGCGCGACGTCACCGGTGACGTCGGGGCGGTGTCGGCGTTCGGGGTCGGCCGGCAGCTGGCGGCGTTGGTCGCCCGGCCGGGCGGGGGCGCGACGCTGGTCTTCGACGCCTCGCCGACCGACGTCCCGGAGCGGCGCATCCCGACCCTGCTGGCCTACGACGCCGGCCTCGTGCCGGCCGGGGAGCCGGTGCGGGTGACCAGCCTGGCCGAGGGCGCCGAGACGCAGGCGGTGGCGGCGACGCCCGACGGGACGGTGTTCCTCACCGTCGACGTGCAGGACGGCGCCTGGGTGCTGGCGGTGCCGGACGGCGGCGGCGCCGGGCCGGTGCTGGTGCAGCTGCCCGACCGCGTCTTCGACTACACGATGACGGTGGAGGCGGCGCAGGTGTGGGCGCTGCTGCCGGACCCGGTGGGCGCCCGCGCGGTCGACCTGCGCACCGGTGAGGAGCGGGGCCCGCTGGACGTCGGCTGCGCCGGCGGGCCGGACGTGCGGGCGATCGTGCCGGCGGCGCAGGGGGCGCTGCTGGTCGGGCAGTGCAACCTGCGCAGCACCTGGGTGCAGATGCTCTGGCTGGCCACCCCCTGACCCGCTTTCCGCGCCGAAAGCGGTTCCGCTTTC
>NZ_JBJGYZ010000062.1:0-17193 GCF_054050275.1 Geodermatophilus sp. SYSU D00691 | reverse complement strand
GCCGCGCCGTGGCGCGGCTCCACGGTCGCCGAGGCGGGTCGACCCGCACCACCGCAGCGGAGCGGCCACCCGGTCCGATCAGGCCTGGACCGTCCCCTTGGCCGGGCTGCGGTGGCGGACGGCGTAGGTGAGGGCGTCGACGAGGGCGTGCCAGGACGCCTCGACGATGTTGTCGTGGACGCCGACGGTGGTCCACTCGCCGACCCCGTCGGTGGTGTCGATGAGCACCCGGGTGGTGGCGCTGGTGCCGCCCTTCCAGCCGAGGATGCGCACCTTGTAGTCGGCGAGCGCGACGTCGGCCAGCTGCGGGTACCGGCTGACCAGCGCCTGCCGCAGCGCGTTGTCCAGCGCGTTGACCGGGCCGTTGCCCTCGGCGGTGCTGATGATCCGCTCGCCGTCGACGTGCACCTTGACGGTCGCCTCGCTGACCACGACGCCGTTGCCCCAGTGCTCCACCGAGGTCTTGTAGCTCTCCAGCTCGAACAGCGGGGCGGGCGCGTCGGGCAGGGCGGCGCGCAGCAGCAGCTCGAAGGACGCGTCGGCCGCTTCGAACGACCAGCCGTCGGCCTCGAGCACCTTGACCTGCTCGACGACCTTGCCGATCACGTCGGCGTGGCCGTCGAGGTCGACGCCGAGCTCGCGGCCCTTGAGCTCGACGGAGGCCCGGCCGGCCATCTCGGTGACCAGGATGCGCATGTCGTTGCCGACGACGGCCGGGTCGAGGTGGTTGTACAGCTCGGGGCTGACCTTGATCGCGCTGGCGTGCAGGCCGGCCTTGTGCGCGAACGCCGAGGCGCCCACGAAGGGCTGGTGGTCGTCGGGGGCGATGTTGGCCAGCTCGGCGATCGCGTGGCTGACCCGCTGCAGCTCGGGCAGGCACTCGGCCGGGACGACGGGCAGCCCCATCTTGGTGACCAGGTTGCCGATCAGGGCGAAGGTGTCGGCGTTGCCGGCGCGCTCGCCGTAGCCGTTCGCCGTCCCCTGGACGTGGGTGACGCCGGCCTCCACCGCGGCGAGCGAGTTGGCCACGGCGCAGCCGGTGTCGTCCTGGCAGTGGATGCCCAGCCGGCCGTCGACCCGGGCGCGGACGTCGGCGACGACCCGGCCGACATCCATCGGCAGCATGCCGCCGTTGGTGTCGCACATGACCCCGACCTCGGCGCCGGCCGCGAACGCCGCATGCAGGACCCGCACGCCGTAGTCGGGGTCGGCCCGGTAGCCGTCGAAGAAGTGCTCGCAGTCGAGGAACACCCGCCGGCCGTGGCCGACGAAGAAGGCGACGGTGTCGGAGACCATCGCGAGGTTCTCCTCCAGCGTCGTCCGCAGCGCCTCGCGCACGTGCCGGACGTCGGACTTGGCGACCAGGCAGACGACCGGCGCCTCGGAGTCGAGCAGGGCCCGGACCTGGGGGTCGTCCTCGACGCGGACGCCGGCCTTGCGGGTGGCGCCGAACGCGACCAGCTGGGCGTGGCGCAGCTTGAGCTCGGTGCGGGCGCGGGCGAAGAATTCGGTGTCCTTGGGCAGCGCGCCGGGCCAGCCGCCCTCGATGAAGCCCACGCCGATCTCGTCCAGCAACCGCGCGACGGCGAGCTTGTCGGCGACGGAGTAGCTGATGCCCTCGCGCTGGGCGCCGTCGCGCAGCGTGGTGTCGAAGACGTGGAAGTCGGGGGTGCTGGCCACGGGAGCTCCTGGGTGCGGATTCTGGGATGTTCCCGGCAAACAAAAAGACCCCCCGGGTACGGGAGGTCTGCGCGCAGTCGGGAACGGACTGCGCGCTAGGCGATAATGACGGTGCGGAGGACGGACATCGCCGACGAGTAAAGCACGTCCGCCGCCCGCCGTGGTGCACCGGTGCGGGACGGCGTCCCCCTCGCGGACCCGCCGCGGCGGCTCAGAGGACGGAGAACCCGGCGGGCAGGCCCGTCCGGCCGGTCGCCGCGAGCAGGAGCGGGCCGGCGGTCCCGTCCGCCGCGGCCAGGTCGGCGACGAGCCCCAGCGCCTGCGCGGCGGCCGTCGGGGGGACGACGGGCGCCTCGCCCAGCGCGACGGCGAGGTCGCAGGTGTGCACGACCAGCTCGAAGGTGCGCGTGGGCAGGTAGTCAGCCAGCCGCATGCCGCCGGCGACCGTCGTGAGCAGCTCGCCGCCGTCCCGGGCGCCGACCAGCGGGAGCACCCGGTCGGCGATGGCGGCGACCGCGGCCGCGGGGTCCTCGCCCAGCGCGGCCCCGGCGTCCCGACCGCGCTCGGCCACCGCCGGGCCGGCGGCGATCGCCCGCGTGGCGCGGAAGTAGTCCGCCGCCGACGCCACCTCCACCGTCGCGGCCGGCTGCCCGAGGTACGCCTCGACGGTCAGCAGCGACCGGCTGGTGTGGCCGACCAGGGCGCGGACGTCCCACTCCCCCAGCCCCGGCGCGCCCCAGCGGTCCCCGACGGCCGCGGCGGTGGCGACGAACCACCCGGCGGCGTCGGCGAACGCCTGGCGCGACCCGTCCCAGGCGACTGGTGACGGGCTGAAACGGCCCGGCTGCAGGGGCCCGCCACGAGCGTGCGAGCGGTGGGGGGCGGCGGGGTCCTGCATCAGCCGCCGGCGAGCGCTGCCAGCCGGTCGCCGACCTCCGCGGTCCGGACCGGACCCTGCGGGTCGCGGGTGGACACGTCGAAGGCGACCGCCGCGTTGACCTTCTTGGCCTGGTCGGCCCGGCCGAGGTGCTCGAGCAGCAGCCCCACCGACAGCACCGTGGCGGTCGGGTCGGCGATCCCCTGGCCGGCGATGTCCGGCGCCGAGCCGTGCACCGGCTCGAACATGCTCGGGTTGGTGCCCGAGGCGTCGAGGTTGCCGCTCGCCGCCAGCCCGATGCCGCCGGTCACCGCGGCGGCGATGTCGGTGACGATGTCGCCGAAGAGGTTGTCGGTGACGATGACGTCGTAGCGGCCCGGGTCGGTGATGAAGAACATCGACGCCGCGTCGACGTGCTGGTAGGCGACGGTGATGTCGGGGAACTCCGCGGCCAGCTCCTCGACCGTGCGCGACCACAGACCGCCGGCGTGGGTCAGCACGTTGGTCTTGTGGATCAGCGTGAGGTGCCGGCGCGGCCGCAGCCGGGCCCGCTCGAAGGCGTACCGGGCGACGCGCTCCACGCCGAACGCGGTGTTCAGGCTGACCTCGGTGGCGATCTCGTGCGGGGTGTCCTTGCGCAGCACGCCGCCGTTGCCCACGTAGGGGCCCTCGGTGCCCTCGCGCACGCAGAGCATGTCGATCGGGCCGGGGTCGGCCAGCGGGCTGGTGACCCCGTCGAACAGCTTCGCCGGCCGCAGGTTCACGTGGTGGTCGAGCTCGAAGCGCAGCCGCAGCAGCAGCCCGCGCTCCAGGATGCCGCTGGGCACGCCGGGGTCACCGACGGCGCCGAGCAGGATCGCGTCGTGCTGGCGCAGCTCGTCGAGCACCGTGTCGGGCAGCAGCTCGCCGGTGCGCTGCCACCGGGCGGCACCGAGGTCGTAGTGGGTGGCCTCGACCTCGGGGGCCACGGCGGACAGGACCTTGAGCCCCTCCGCCACCACCTCCGGACCGATGCCGTCTCCGGGGATCACTGCCAGGCGCATGAGCGAAGACCCTAGGTCAGGTGGTGGTCAGGTCCGCGGCACGGGCCTCGCGCGCGCCGATGCGGCCGGCGATGTCGGCCAGCAGCTCGCCGGGGACCGGGCTGTCGACGGTGACCGCCATGAGCGCCTCGCCCCCGCGCGTCGTGCGGCTGACCTGCGCACCCGCGATGTTCACGCCGGCCTCGCCCAGCGCGGCGCCGACCGCGCCGACCACGCCGGGGCGGTCGGTGTAGGTAAAGAACAACAGGTAGCCCGACGCCTCGAGGTCGATCTCGAAGCCGCCGACCTCGGTCAGCCGCGGCACCTGGTTCTTGCCGTAGAGGGTGCCCGAGACCGCGACCTGGGTGCCGTCGGCCATCGCCCCGCGCACGCTGACCAGGTTGCGGAAGGTGGGGCTCTCCAGCTCGCTGGTCAGCGCCACCTCCAGCCCGCGCTGCTCGGCGAACAGCGGCGCGTTGACGTAGGTGACCTGCTCCTCGACGACGTCGGAGAAGACGCCCTTGAGGACGGCGAGCTGCAGGACCGAGTCGTCGAACTCGGCCAGCTTGCCGCGCACCTCGACGTTGACCGACTGGGCCAGGCCGCCGGCGACGGCGGTGAACAGCCGGCCGAGCTTCTCGGCCAGCGGCAGGCCCGGGCGCACGTCCTCGGCGACCACCCCGCCGGCCTGCACGTTGACCGCGTCGGGCACGAACTCGCCCTGCAGCGCCAGGCGCACCGACCGGGCGACGGCCTTGCCGGCCTTGTCCTGCGCCTCGGTGGTGGAGGCGCCCAGGTGCGGCGTGACGACGGTGTTGGGCAGCTCGAACAGGGGGCTGTCGGTGCACGGCTCCTTGGCGTAGACGTCGATGCCCGCCGCGGCGACCTGCCCGGTCTTCAGCGCGTCGACCAGCGCGGCCTCGTCGACCAGCCCGCCGCGGGCGGCGTTGACGATGATCACGCCGCGCTTGGTCGTCGCCAGCTCGGCGGCGCCGATCAGGCCGAGGGTCTCCGGTGTCTTGGGCAGGTGGACGGTGATGAAGTCCGACGTCCGGAGCAGCTCCTCCAGCGACACGAGCCGGACGCCGAGCTGCGCGGCGCGACCGGGCTGGATGTAGGGGTCGTAGGCGATCAGCTCGACGCCGAAGGCGGCGAGCCGCTGCGCCACGAGGACGCCGATGCGACCGAGACCCACGACGCCGACGGTCTTCTCGGTGACCTCGACGCCGGTGAACTTCGAGCGCTTCCACCGGCCCTCGCGCAGCGACGCGTCGGCCGCCGGGATGTGCCGGGCGGCGGCGAGCAGCAGCGCGACGGCGTGCTCGGCGGCGCTGACGATGTTGGACGTCGGCGCGTTGACGACCATGACGCCGCGCTCGGTGGCGGCGGCGACGTCGACGTTGTCCAGGCCGATCCCGGCGCGGGCGACCACCTTCAGGTCGGGGGCGGCGGCCAGGGCCTCGGCGTCGATCTGCGTGGCGCTGCGGATCATCACGGCCGCGGCGCCGGCCAGCGCCGGCAGCAGGGCGGCGCGGTCGGCCCCGTCGACGTGCCGGATCTCCACCTCCCCGCCGAGCACCTCGAGGACGCTCGGGGCGAGTTCTTCGGCGATCAGGACGACGGGGGCGCTCCCCGTTCCGGTGGCGGTCACAGGAGGACAGCCTAAGGACGCGACGCCCGCGGGCGGCGGGTGGTCCCTGGAGCGACACCACCACCTCGGGTGAAGGCTGCTTGCCCTGCGGGGGGTCGACCCCCATCCTGGCCGCCGGAGAAGTCGGCACCCCCCTTGCCGGCGGAGGAGACCATGACCGAGCAGAACAACCCCTACGGGCAGCAGCCGTCCTACGGCCAGCAGCCCTCCTACGGCGCGCAGCCGCAGTACGGGCAGCAGCCCGCGTACGGCGCGCAGCCGCAGTACCAGGCCGCCCCCTACGGGCAGCAGCAGCCTTCGCCCTACGGCTCCACCGGCGCGCCGCAGCCGTACGGCCAGTACTCGGGCGGCCGGCCGGCCAAGCCCGGCGGCGTCGTGACCGCCGCCGTCTTCGGGTTCATCTTCGGCGCGCTTGGCGCCGTCGTCACCGTCCTCTTCATCTTCGCCGGCGCCCTCTTCGGGGGCGCGGCGGGCGACGCAGAGGAGTCGCTGCCTGGCTTGGGGGAGTTCGTCGGTGCCGCCGCCGGCATCGCGATCGCCTTCGGCGTCCTTGCGCTGGCCTGGACCGTGGTCATGATCTGGGGATCGGCATGGGCGCTGTCCGGGCGCAGCCGGGTGCTGCTCATCGTGGGAGCTTCGATCGCGATCGCAACCACGGGCTTTACCTTCTTCGGCAGCCTCGGCAACGCCGACGAGAGCGGCGCGGGCGGGATCGTGCTCTTCCTCATCCTCTTCGTGATCTCGATCCTCATCGTCGTCCTGCTGTCGAACCGGGCCGCGAGCTCGTTCTTCCAGGCGTCCCGGGCGCAGCGCGGCCGCTGAACCCGAGGTGCGAGGCCGTGACCCCCCGCGGGGGTCACGGCCTCGTCACGCAAGGCGCGCATCGCCCCATGGCGTTGCGCCTCCCCCTACACTCCGCCGCCGACCGCCCGTCCGGGCGGCCGCACGTCCCAGGAGGAAACGACCAGATGACCACCCCCACCCCCGGTTCCGACCCGAACTACCCGCAGGGGGGTGCTCCTCAGGGCCAGCCCGGCTGGGGCGCTCCGCAGCAGGGTGGCTACCAGCCGGCCCCGAACTACGCCGGCGGCCCCGCCGGCTACGGCGCGCCCGCCGGCGCGCGGCCGTCGCAGGTCACCACTGCCGCCGTCCTCGGCTTCGTGATCGCCGCTCTGGCGCTCATCGGCGCGCTGGGCTTCTTCGCGCTGTCGACGCTGCTGGGCATCTTCGCCCTCTTCGGCATCCTCTATCTGGGTCTCGCCGCGCTGAACATCGTCGGCGGCGTCCAGGCGATCCAGGGCAAGGGCTCCACGCTGCTGAAGATCGGTGGTCTCGTCACCGCCGGTCTGGCGCTGCTGGGCCTCATCCTGGCGCTGACGCAGGGCACGTTCGACTTCTGGTCGGTCCTGCTGATCGCGGCCGGTGTCGCGATCTTCTTCCTGCTCAACCAGCCGGCGTCGCAGCAGTTCTTCGCCTCGCGCGGCGGCCGGTAACCCCGCACCGCAACAGAGAGAGGGCCCCGCTGCCGGTCGGCAGCGGGGCCCTCTGTCGTGGTGTGCCCGTTCAGTTGCGGGCGGCGGTGCCGGTGTAGTCGTCGGACGCCGACACCCAGCTCATCAGGCCGCGCAGCTTGCGCCCGGTCTCCTCGATCGGGTGCGCCTCGGCCTCGGCCCGGCGGCGCTTGAAGTCCGGCGCTCCGGCGTCCTGATCGGCGATGAAGGAGGCGGCCCACGAGCCGTCCTTGATCGCGGCGAGGACCTCGCCCATGGTGGCCTTGACCCGCTCGTCGATGACCTTCGGGCCGGAGGTGTAGTCGCCGTACTCGGCGGTGTCCGACACCGACCAGCGCTGCTTGGCGATGCCGCCCTCGTACATGAGGTCGACGATCAGCTTGAGCTCGTGCAGGCACTCGAAGTAGGCGATCTCGGGCTGGTAGCCGGCCTCGGTGAGGGTCTCGAAGCCCGCGGTCACCAGCGCCGACATGCCGCCGCAGAGCACGGCCTGCTCGCCGAACAGGTCGGTCTCGGTCTCCTCGGCGAAGGTGGTCTTGATGACGCCGGCGCGGGTGCCGCCGATCGCCTTGGCGTAGGACAGCGCCAGCTGCAGCGCCGACCCGCTGGCATCCTGCTCGACGGCGACCAGGCAGGGCACGCCCTTGCCGTTCTCGAACTCGCGCCGCACCAGGTGACCGGGGCCCTTGGGGGCGACCATCGCGACGTCCACGCCCGCCGGGGGCTTGATGTAGCCGAACCGGATGTTGAAGCCGTGGCCGAAGAACAGGGCGTCGCCGTCCTGCAGGTTCGGCTCGACCGCCTCGGCGTAGAGGTGCCGCTGCACGTGGTCGGGCGCCAGGATCATGATCAGGTCGGCCTCGGCGGCCGCCTCGGCCGGCGTGACCACGCGCAGGCCCTCGGCCTCGGCCTTCGGCCGGCTCGTGCTGCCCTCGGGCAGGCCGACCCGGACGTCGACGCCGGAGTCGCGCAGCGAGAGGGCGTGCGCGTGCCCCTGGCTGCCGTAGCCCAGGACGGCGACGGTGCGCCCCTGGACGATCGAGAGGTCGGCGTCGTCGTCGTAGAAGATCTCGGCGGCCATGCAGTTCCCTTTCAGATGGTGCTTTATCGCGATAAAGCTCGGTGGGTGGAACGGATCAGGCGGTGCGCTCGACCGGGCGCAAGGTACCGGCGCCCGACATCGACCGCGGACCCCGGCCCAGGGCGACGGTGCCCGACTGGGCCATCTCCTTGATCCCGAGCGGGGCCAGGACGGCCAGCAGCGCCTGCAGCTTGTCGGGCGTGCCGGTCGCCTCGAGGGTCACGGTGTCGGTGTTGACGTCGACCACCCGGGCGCGGAAGAGCTCGGCGGTCTGCAGCACCTGCGTGCGGTCGGCCATGGGCGCGCGGACCTTGACGAGCAGCAGTTCGCGCTGGACGGCGGCCCCCTCCTCGAGCTCGACGATCTTGATCACCTCGATCAGCTTGTTGAGCTGCTTGGTGATCTGCTCCAGCGGCGCGGACTCCGCGTCGGCGACGATGGTCATGCGCGACAGGTCGGGGTTCTCCGTCGGCCCGACGGCGAGGGACTCGATGTTGAAGCCGCGGCGGCTGAACAGCGCCGAGACGCGGGCGAGGACGCCGGACTTGTTCTCGACGAGGACCGAGAGCGTGTGGCGGGTCATGGTGCGTCCCCTCAGACCTGGTCGTCGCCGAAGACCGGGCGCACGTCGCGCGCGGCCATGATGTCGTCGTTGCTGGCCCCGGCCGCGACCATCGGCCACACCTGGGCGTCGTGGCCGACGACGAAGTCGATGACCACCGGGGCGTCGTCGATCGCCATGGCCTTCTCGATCACCGCGTCGACGTCGTCCTTGCTCTCGCAGCGCAGGCCGACGCAGCCCATCGCCTCGGCCAGGAGCAGGAAGTCGGGGATGCGCACCGGGCGCGGCTTGCCCTGCTCGTCCTGGGCGTGGAGCTTCGTGTTCGAGTAGCGGCCCTCGTAGAAGAGGGTCTGCCACTGGCGGACCATGCCGAGGTTGCCGTTGTTGATGACGGCGACCTTGATCGGGATGCCCTCGATGGCGCAGGTGGCCAGCTCCTGGTTGGTCATCTGGAAGCAGCCGTCGCCGTCGATGGCCCAGACCGTGGTCTCCGGGCGGCCGTACTTGGCGCCCATCGCGGCGGGGACGGCGTAGCCCATCGTCCCGAGGCCGCCGCTGTTGAGCCAGGTGCCGGGCTTCTCGTAGGAGATGAACTGCGCCGCCCACATCTGGTGCTGGCCGACGCCGGCGGTGTAGATCGCGTCGGGCCCGGCGATGCGGCCCAGCCGCTCGATGACGTACTGCGGGGAGAGCGAGCCGTCCTCCGGCCAGTCGTAGCCCAGCGGGTACTTCTCCCGCCAGCTGTCCAGCTGCGCCCACCAGCCGGCCAGGTCGGGGGTCCGCCCGGCCGCGTGCTCGGCTCGCAGCGCGTCGACCAGCTGGGCGATCGTCTCCTTGGCGTCGCCGACGATCGGGACGTCGGCCTTGCGGTTCTTGCCGATCTCGGCCGGGTCGATGTCGGCGTGCACCACCAGCGCGCCCGGGGCGAACGAGGCCAGGTTGCCGGTGACCCGGTCGTCGAAGCGGGCCCCCAGCGCCACGATGACGTCGGCCTTCTGCAGCGCGGTGACCGCGGCGACCGTGCCGTGCATGCCCGGCATGCCCAGGTGCTGGCGGCTGCTGTCGGGGAACGCCCCCCGGGCCATGAGGGTGGTGATCACCGGCGCCCCGGTGAGCTCGGCCAGCTCGGCCAGCTCCGCCGTCGCCCGCGCCTTGAGCACGCCGCCGCCGACGTAGAGGACGGGTCGGCGCGCGGCGGCGATCAGCTGCGCGGCCTCGCGGACCTGCTTGCCGTGCGGCCGGGTGGTCGGCTTGTAGCCCGGGAGGTCCAGCCGCGGCGGCCAGGAGAAGTCCGTCGTCCGCTGCAGGGCGTCCTTGGAGATGTCGACCAGGACCGGCCCGGGCCGGCCGGTGGCCGCCAGGTGGAACGCCTCGGCGATCCGCTGCGGGATCTCGTCGGGGTCGGTGACCAGGAAGTTGTGCTTGGTGACCGGCATCGTGATGCCGCGGATGTCGGCCTCCTGGAAGGCGTCCGTGCCGATCGCCCCGCTGGGCACCTGGCCGGTGATCGCCACGACCGGGACCGAGTCCATGTGCGCGTCGGCCAGCGGGGTGACCAGGTTGGTCGCGCCGGGACCGGAGGTCGCCATGCAGACACCGACCTTGCCGGTGGCCTGCGCGTAGCCGGTGGCCGCGTGCCCCGCGCCCTGCTCGTGCCGGACCAGCACGTGCCGCACCGAGGAGTCGAACAGCGGGTCGTACGCCGGCAGGATCGCCCCGCCGGGGATGCCGAAGATCACCTCGACGCCGACCGCCTCGAGCGAGCGGACGAGGCTCTGCGCACCCGTGATGCCGGACACCGGCTCGGGCGTGCGGGGGGTTCGGGCGGTGGTCTCGACGCCGGCGAGCGAGGCGGCGGCCTCGTGGGAGGCGTCGCGGCTGGCGGACTCGCTGGTGTGTGCCTCGCGGGGGGGCGTGGTGCTCATCGCGGCGTTTCTCCTGGGGCGCGGGCGGGGTGCGGTGCGGGCCGGCCGAGGTCACGTGGGCGTCCCCGGCCAACAAAAAACCCCTCGTGCCGCAGGCACGGGGGGTCAGCGCGTCGGTCGAGGTACCGACGCGCTAGGCGATTACGAGGCGGGCAGGGCGCACCCGCACACTGTGCGCCCTGCGGGGCGCCGTCGTCAACCAGGCCGTCCCACTCAGTGGACGGCGAGAGCGTGATCCGTGAGATCGGCGGCGTTCCGCAGCACGTCGGCGTCGAAGCCGTCGATGGCCGCCCGCAGCTGCTCGGGCGCCACCGGACGGCCGAGCAGGTAGCCCTGGAGGAAGCGGCAGCCCAGCTCCCTGAGGACGGCGAGCTGCCCCGGCGTCTCCACGCCCTCGGCGACGACGTCCATGCCGAGGGTGCGCCCCAGCTCCACGACGCTGCCCACGAGCGCGGCGCTGCGCGGGTCGCCCTCGATGTGGCCGACGAAGTCGCGGTCCATCTTGATGACGTCGACGGGCAGCCGGGCCAGCCGGGCCAGGGAGGAGTAGCCCTTGCCGAAGTCGTCGAGGGAGATGACGACGCCCATCTCGTGCAGCGTGGACAGGTCGCCCTCGAACCGGTCCTCTGCGCTCATCAGCACCGACTCGGTGAGCTCGACCATCAACCGGTGCGGGGGCACGCCCGCCTCGGCCAGCGCACGGGCGACGTCCGGGGCCAGGCAGCCGGCCTGCAGGTGCCGGAGGGACACGTTGACGCCGAGCTGCAGGTCGCGGCCCTCGGCGAGCAGCGGCGCCAGCGTGCCGACCGCCTCGCGCAGCACCCAGCGCTGCAGCGGCACGATCAGCCCGTCGGCCTCGGCCAGCGAGATGAACTCGTCGGGGGGCACCGTGCCCAGCTCGGGGTGCTCCCAGCGGACCAGCGCCTCCAGCCCGAGCACCCGCCGCTCCTCCACGCCGACGACCGGCTGGAAGAGCAGCCGCAGCTGGCCCTCCTCGATCGCCACGGGCAGGTCGCGGACCAGCACGGCCCGCCGTCCGCCCGCGTCGTCCGGGGTGTCGACGTAGCAGCGCACGCAGCTCTTGCCGGCGGCCTTGGCCGCCCGGAGCGCGAGGTCGGCCTGCCGCAGCGTCGTCGCGACGTCGTCGGCCGGGTCGAGCGCGGCGACCCCGATGCTGCCGGAGACGTCGAAGACCAGCCCGTGGCCGCCCGCCGGCGCGGTGGGGCGCAGGTCGCGCAGGTCGGCGACGATGCGCTCGGCCAGGGCCGTCGCCTCCTCGAGCCCGGCGCGGACGAGGACGGCGAACTCGTCGCCGCCCAGCCGGCTGATCAGGTCGCGGTCGCGCACGGTGCGCCGCAGCCGGCCGGCCACCTGGACCAGGAGGTCGTCGCCGGCGTCGTGGCCGGCGACGTCGTTGACCGGCTTGAACCCGTCGAGGTCGAGCATGAGCAGGGTGAACTCGTCGCCGCCGGCGGCCCGGTCGCGGGCGCTGTCGAGCGCCGACATCAGGCGGGCGCGGTTGGGCAGCCCGGTCAGGAAGTCGGTGTAGGCCATGCGCACGAGCTCCTGCTCGGCGCTGCGCCGCTCGACGACGTCGCGCAGGTGGAGCACCAGGCCGTCGCCCGCGCGGTCGGGCAGGCGGGCCGACGTCGTCGTCCGCACCGTCTCCAGCCGCCGCCACCCGCCGTCCCGGCTGCGCAGCCGGAACTCGGGGGTGGGCCCGTCCCCCGGGTCGGCGGAACGGCCGAGCGCCCGCGCCAGCTCGGGCCGGTCGTCGGGGTGGACGAACTCGTCGAGCGCGCGGCCCACCAGCTCGCGCGTCGACCAGGTCGAGCCGGACGCCCAGGTGATCGCCCCGCCGCTGTCGAGGACGAGCGTGATGTCGGCGGCGCGGTGCACGAGGGTGCGGAAGAACGTCTCGGTCCGCAGCACCTGCCGCGTCAGGCGGGCGCCGTCGGCGGCCCACACGAGGGTGCGCACGAAGGTGAGCACCAGCAGGACGGCGACGGTGGCGACCTCGGCGGTCGTCGCGTCGCGGCCCAGCGCCCAGCCGCCGAGGAGCAGCAGGACGACGGAGAAGCTCAGGCAGTAGCTGACGACCACGCCGGCGAGCGGCACCACGGTCGAGGGGTCGGCCGACGGCGCCTGCGGGCCGGGATCGGCGGCCAGCGCCAGCGTCGCGGCGGCCAGCATGGCGAGGTGGGCGGTGGTGGTGACCGCCGCGAGCACCGGGGAGGGGGCGGCCACCGCCAGCGCGCCGGCGACCATCGCGACGGTCAGGGCACCGAAGGCGAGCAGCAGCCAGCCGACCGCGGCCCGGCGCGGGGCCGAGACGCTGCCGAAGGTGACCAGGCCGACCACGCAGAGCACCGCCCCGATGGTGGGGTACCCGGCCGAGACCAGCGCGTCGCCGCGGTCGGGCACCGCGGTCGCCAGGGGGACGAGCATCTCGAGCAGGACGGCGAGCGCGGTGAGCGCGACCGCGGCGTCGAGGACGACCGGGACGCGGACCCGGCCACCGGTGGAGCGCACCAGCCGGCAGCAGACGAGGACCGTCGCCGGGCCGGTCGCGGCGAGGGCGAGATCGGCGGCACCGGCCTCGGCCGGGTTGACCCCCACGCCGGCGGCGGCGCGCCCCAGCTGGCCCAGCGCGAGCAGGCCGAGCACCAGCGCCACGCCGCGCCACGGCACCGCCGCGGCCGGTGCCAGCGCCCGGCTGTGGCGGACCAGCAGCACGACGACCGCGAGCGTCGCCACCGCGAGGGCGGCCGGCGCGACGCGCGGGGTCCAGCCGGGACGGAGCATGGTCTGCACGGCGAGCGCGAGCGCGGTGGCCGCGAGCGCCAGCACGACCGGTCCGCGCGGCCAGCCGGCGGCCGGCCGGTCGCTCACCGCTGCCCGACCAGCCCGGGCCACAGCGCGCCGGCCCGGTCGCGCAGCAGCGCGGTGAGCCCGGCGACCGGGAGCGGCCGCGAGATCAGGAAGCCCTGGGCGAAGCCGCAGGACAGGTTGCAGAGGGTGGCCAGCTGCGCCGCCGTCTCCACGCCCTCGGCGACGACGTCGACCCGCAGCGCCCGGCCGATGCCGATGACCGACTCACACAGCGCGCGCTCCTGGGCGTCGCGGTCGACGCGGGCGAGGAACGACCGGTCCAGCTTGAGGATGTCGACCGGCAGCCGGGTGAGGCTGGCGAGCGCGGAGTTGCCCGCGCCGAAGTGGTCCAGCGCCACGTGCACGCCCATGAGCCGCACGCTGGCGATGTCGAGCGCGATGCGCTCGTCGTCGGCGAGCACGGTGGTCTCGGGGACCTCCAGCACCAGGCGCTCCGGCGAGAGGCCGGTGCGGTGCAGCGCGTTCTCGACGTCGGCGACGAGGGTGCCGCCGGCGACGTAGGAGGCGGCCAGGTCGATGCCGAGCCGCAGCGGGGTGCCGGAGCTCGGCAGCGCGGCCACCACCCGCATCGCCTCGTCCAGCGCCCAGCGCTGCAGGTCGCCGACCAGTCCGGCGCGCTCGGCCAGCGGGACGAACTCGGCGGCCTCGAGGTCGCCGAACTCCGGGTGCCGCCAGGTGAGCAGCGCCTCGACGCCGGTGACCCGCTGCTCGCCGAGCGAGACGATCGGCGAGTAGAGCAGGGCCAGCTCCCCGCGGGAGCCGGCGCCGTGCAGGTCGTCGAGCAGCCGCTGCCGGCGGGCCTCGGCCTCGCCCAGCGCCGGGGTGTAGCGGGCCGCGGAGCCGGGACCGGTCGCGCGTGCCGCCCGGACGGCGAGCCCGCCGCGGCCGAGCAGCTCCTCGACGTCCACGTCGGGTTCCAGCACCACGAGCCCGACGCTGGCGGTCAGGTCGACGATGCCGGCGGGCGTCGGGATCGGCTGCTCCACCACGGCCAGGCAGCGGTCGGCGAGCTGATCGGCCTCGGTCGCCGTGCTGCGGGCGAGGATGCCGAAGCCCCCGCCGCCCATGCGCGCCACGACGTCCTCGGCGCGCACCGTCGCGCGCAGCCGCCGCCCGATCTCGGCCACCACTCCCCCGACGACCTCGCGGCCGGCGAACTCGCGGACGTCGATCAGGCCTTCCATCTCGACCAGCAGCAGCGTGCTGCTGGTCGCGCCGTCGTCCTCGTGCGGCACGTCCCCGGCCTCGGCGAGGGCGTCCCGCACCGCGCGCAGGAACCCCGCCGAGTTGGGCAGGCCGGTCAGCGGGTCGGTGTAGGCGACCCCGCGCAGTGCCGCCTCGCGGGTCTCCCGCTCGGTGACGTCGCGGCAGTGCAGCACGACCGCGCCCACGTCGGGGTCGCGGCGCAGGTCGGACACGCTCGCCTCGAGGCTGCGCCACCGGCCGGCGGAGTCGGCCATGCGCAGCACGACCAGGCCGGTGGCCTGCTCGCCGGCGTCGTCGGCGGTGGCCGAGGGCACCGCCGCGGCGAGGAGGTCGGCGTCGTCCGGGTGGACGACGTCGCGCAGCGCCCGGCCGGGCAGCGGCACCGCCGCGGCACCGAGGACCTGCTCGAGGGCGGGCGACGCCCACGTCAGGCGCAGCTCGGGGTCCAGGATCACGACGGCGTCGGCGCCGGACGCGACCAGTGAGCGGAAGTAGGCCTCGTTGCGCCGCAGGTGGGCGCCGAGCCGTTGCTCGTCGCGGGCGGTCACCCACCGGTGGACCGCGGTGAGGGCGATGCAGAGGGTGCCGCCGACGTAGCTGATGACGCTCGGCTGGTGGCCGAAGACGGCCGCGGTCCCGAGCGCGGTGACGGCCACGACCATCGCCACGTGCGGCAGCACCTGGCCGAGCTCGGTGGACCGCCCGGTCAGCGGACGCACGCGGCGCCCGCTGGTGCGCGGGCCGGGGTCGGTGAGGGCGGCCAGGCCGACGAGGGTGAGGCCGACGACGACCAGGAGCTGGCTGAGGACGCCGACGCCGTGGGCGGTGAACAGCAGCGCGGCGGTGGACACCCCGCGACCCGCGGTGAGGACGACGGTGCCGGCCAGCAGCGTGAGCGCCATGCCCTGGCGGTGCGCCTCGACGACGCCGAGCAGGGTGAGCGCGGCGGCCATGGTGAGGGAGGTGGCGACGACCGCGGCGGCCAGGATGAGCCGCTGGTCGACCTGCAGCGACGACCAGCGCCCCGACGGGCCGATGATCAGCAGCTGCACGACCACCAGGCAGGCGCCGACGAACAGCGCCAGCTCGACGGCGCCGCGCAGGCCGGTGCGCAGCCGGCCGCGGTCGACCAGGGTCAGGATGCCGACGATCGCGACGACGTAGCCGGGCACCGTGGGCACCCAGCGCAGGACGGCGACCTCCAGCGGGGCGGCCGGCTGGACGACGAGCACGAGCAGCGCGCCCAGCACCGGGAACAGCGGCGCGACGGCGAACAGGCGCCAGCCCCGCCGGCGGCGGGAGTGCTCCCGCCCGGCGGCCCAGATGATGCCGCTGCAGACCAGTCCCAGCAGCGCGACCGCGCCGTAGGCGGCCGGGACGAGGGCAGGCTCGACGGCCGCGGCAGCGCAGGCTGCACCTGCGAGCACGGCGGCCCCGAGCAGCGCTCGCCTCAGCCTCTCCACACGCCAGGTGTCGGCACCCCGTCCGCCGGTGTGGAGGCCGGCTCACCCACCCGTCACCCGTTGGGGGTGCCCGACGCCCCGGCTGCCGAGATGGCATTCCGTGCACGGGACACGCGCGGACACGCCGGCAGGCCGTGCACGGAGTGCCTTCTCGGGGCGCGTCCACACCTCGCGCGGCCGTCCACAGATGCCCGGCGTCCCCTCCCCCGGTCCTCGCCGGCCGCCAGCGTCGGCGGCATGGACGGCATCCCGCTCGGCACCGAGTACACGTGGCGGGAGGCCCGCGCCCGCGGAGCCACGAGGCGGCAGATCACACAGGACGGCCGGTCCGTGGCACGGGGCCTGTACGTCAGCAGCGCCGTCCCCCCGACCCTGCTCGTGCGCTGCCGGGCGTGGACGCGCCTGCTGCCGCCCGACTCCGCCTTCGGCCTCGAGACCGCGGCCACGCTCCTCGGCGCGCCGCTCGACCCGCCGCCGGCGGTGCAGGTCGTGCTGCGACCGCGACCGGTGCTCCCTCGCCGGGCCGGCCTCGCGGTGCACGTCCGCGACCTCCGCACCGAGGACGTCGTCGAGCTGGCCGGCCTGCGGATCACCAGCGGGGCGCAGACGCTGCTCGACCTGTCGGCGCGTCTCCCGCCGGGCGAGCTCCTGGCCGTCGGTGATGCCTTGCTGCGCGGCGGCCACCTGGCCCCGGCGGCGCTGGCCGCCCGCCTCGAACGCGCCGACGGCGTGCGCGGGGTGGTCCGGGCCCGCGCGGTCGCGCCGTTGCTGAGGGCGGAGGCGCAGTCGCGGCCGGAGAGCCTCGTCCGCTGGTGGCTGCACGAGGCGGGCCTGCCCGTGCCGGTGCCGCAGCTGCCGGTGCGCGACCGCTGGGGCCGGGAGGTCGCGCACGTCGACCTCGGCTACGAGGAGTGGAAGGTCGCCCTCGAGTACGAGGGGCGCCAGCACGCCGACCCGCGGCAGTTCGGCATGGACGTCGACCGGTACTCGCTGATGGCCGCCGACGGCTGGCTCGTCCTGCGGTACGCCGGACGGCACCTCGCCCGGCCGGCCGTCGTGGTGGAGCGCACCCGCCGGGCTCTGCTCAGCCGAGGGTGGGCGGGCTGAGCCGCCGAGAAGGCATTCCGTGCACGGGACACGCGCGGACACGCCGGCAGGCCGTGCACGGAGTGCCTTCTCGGCACGAGGGAGGCCTCAGAGGGTGTTGGGTAACTGATCGGCTACTGCTGCTCGTCGAGGTCTTCGGCGAGGCGGCGGGCGGCCTCGGTCTCGATGGGGCCGTGCGGCTCGATGTGCCGTCCGGTGAGCCGGGCGGCCATGAGC
>NZ_JBJGYZ010000061.1:0-18186 GCF_054050275.1 Geodermatophilus sp. SYSU D00691 | reverse complement strand
GGCCAACCGCCTCGTCGGCATCCTCCACGGCTGCCTCAAGACCACAACCACATACGACGAGAGCACCGCTTGGCCCGAGGTCACGACCGCGGCGGCTTGACCCGAGGAACCATGGGATGTCTGAGCCGGCCGCCGGGCCCGAAATCGGGTGCGGGCCCGGCCCCCGTGCTGGTGCACTCCACCGCATGCGCGAGCTGACGGTGACCTCGGGCGACGTGCCGCTGCACGTCGTCGACCCCGGCGGCACCGGGACCGCCGTCGTCCTGCTGCACGGCGGCGCCCGGACGTCGGAGGACTGGGAGGTCGCGGCCGACCGCCTGGTCGCCCTCGGCCACCGGCCGGTCGCGATCGACCTGCGTGGGCACGGGCGCACGCCGGTCGCGCCGTGGACCTGGGACGCCGTGGTCGCCGACGTCGAGGCGGTCGTCGGTGAGCTGCGGCTCGAGCGGCCGGCGGTGGTCGGGCACTCCCTGGGCGGGATCGTCGCGGCGCTGTGGGCGACCGGGCACCCCGAGTGCCCGCTGGCGGTGAACCTCGACGGGCACGGCAACCCCACCCACCGCGACCAGTACGCCGGCCTCGCGCCGGACGACCCGTCGGTCGACGCCCTGGTCACCTGGCTGGCCGAGGCCGCGACCCTGCTGCTCGGCGAGCACATGGCCGACGTCATGCGGGCCATCGACGAGCTCGACGTGCTCGCCGTGTACCGGCGGGCGCGCTGCCCGCTGCTGCTCACCCGGGCCGGCGAGTCGATGGCCGAGCTCGTGCCCGCCGAGGCGCAGCCGGCCTGGGTCGCCTACGAGCGGTGGACCGACCAGCAGCTGGCGGCCCTCGCGGCCGAGCTGCCCGAGGTGGACGTCGTCATCACCCCCACCGGCCACTTCGCGCACGTCGAGGCGCCCGAGCTGCTCGTGAACCTGGTCCACGAGCGGCTCGAACTCGTCTCGTGATGGAACGGCCCCACGGCAGGGTCCCCCGCCGAGCCTGCGAGGCGCGGGGGGCAGCGGGCCCTGCTAGTCCAGGTCGGCCTGCCAGAGGTCCGGGCCGAAGACCTCGTACTGGATGTCGGCCGCCGGCACGCCCCGGTCGAGCAGGACGCTCCGGATGCCCCGCATGAACGGCAGCGGCCCGCACAGGTAGTAGAAGGCGCCCTCGGGCAGCTCGACGTCGTCGAGGTCCATGATCCCGGCGTGCCGGCCGTCGACCGGCAGGTCGCCGTGCGCACCGTGCTCGTACCAGACGTGCAACCGGGCGTTGGGCAGCTTCGCGACGTCGCCGGCGATCTGGTCCCGCAGCGCGAAGGACCCCTCGTGCAGGTCGGCGTGCAGCAGGGTGATCGGCAGGTGCGAGCCGGCCTTCGTCAGGTGCGAGAGCATGCCGGCCATCGGGGTGACGCCGATGCCGGCGCTGGCGAAGACGACCGGCCGGCCGGAGTCGTCGAGGACGACGTCGCCGTAGGGCAGCGACATGGTGAGCCGGTCGCCGACGTCGACCCGGTCGTGCAGGTGGTTGCTCACCTCGCCGTCCGGCTTGCCCCCGCCGGTGACCCGCTTGACCGCGAACGACCGGTGCTCGCCGTCGTCGGCCTGGGTCAGGCTGTACTGCCGCGGCTGGCGGACGCCGTCGGGCACGGGCACCTGCACGGTGACGTACTGCCCGGGCAGCGACGTCTTGACCAGCCGGTCGTCGACCCGGCGCACGGTGAAGGTGACGACGTCATCGGTCTCCCGGCGCTTCTCCACGACCTCCCACTCCCGCCAGACCGTCTCGGGCCGGACGCCGCGGGCGCTGTAGAGGCCACGCTCCTGGTTGATCAGGGCGCGCGCCATGAGCCAGTAGACCTCGTCCCAGGCGGCGACCACCTCGGGTGTGACGGCGTCGCCGAGGACGTCGGCGATCGCCCAGAACAGGTTGTCCCGCACGACCTGGTACTGCGCCGGGGTGATGCCCAGCGAGGCGTGCTTGTGCGCGATCCGGCTGAGCAGGTGCTCGGGCAGGTGGTCGGGGTGGCTGACCAGGGCGCTGGCGAAGAGGGCGACCGAGCCGGCCAGCGCCTGCTGCTGGGTGCCCTCGGCCTGGTTGCCGCGGTTGAACGTGCCGTCGAGCAGCTCGGGGTGCTCGCCGAACAGGTGCTGGTAGAACCGCTCGGCGATCTTGCCGATGTTCTCGCCGACGACGGGCAGGGTGGCCTCGATGACGGGCCGGGACTTCTCGGTGAGCATCTCTCCCCCTGGTGCGGTCTGCGATGGGCCCCCGTGCTCCGCCCCTGCCCGCTCGGGGCCCGGCCTACCCATCGACCCCGGGTGCCAGGATGCTGGGCGTGACGACGGCGACGGGTGCGCTGGAGGAGTTCGAGGCAGCCCGCGGCCGGCTCTTCGGCATCGCCTACCGGATGCTCGGTTCGGTCGCCGACGCGGAGGACGTGCTCCAGGACGCCTGGCTGCGCTGGCAGGGCGTCGACCGGGGGCGGGTGACCGACCCGGCCGCCTTCCTGGCGCGCACGGTCACCAACCTCAGCCTGAACGCGCTCACCTCGGCCCGCGCGCGCCGGGAGGTGTACGTCGGGCCGTGGCTGCCGGAGCCGGTGGTCACCGCCGACGGCGCGCTCGGCCCGCTGGAGGACGCCGTCCAGCGCGAGTGCGTCTCGTTCGCCCTGCTCGCCGTCCTGGAGCGGCTGCCGCCGGCCGAGCGGGCGGCGTACGTGCTCCGCGAGGCGTTCGCCTACAGCCCCCGGGAGGTCGCCGAGCTGATCGGCGTCTCCGAGGCCAACGCGCGGCAGCTGCACTCGCGGGCGCGCAGGCACGTGGCCGCCGAGCAGACCCGCGAGGTCGAGGCCGAGCGCTGGCAGGAGCTGGTCCTCCGGTTCCTGGCGGCGGCGCGGGACGGCGACGTGGCCGGCCTCGAGGCGCTGCTGGCCGACGACGTGGTGGCGCGCAGCGACGGCGGCGGCGTGGTGAACGCCGCCCGCATGCCGGTGACCGGCCGCGACAAGGTGGCGCGCTACCTGGCCGGGATCTTCGCCAGGTTCACCGCCGGGCTCACCGGGGCCTTCGCCGAGGTCAACGGGGCGCCGGCGGTCGTCTCGTTCCGGGACGGGGCGCTGCAGAGCGTCCTGGTGGTGAGCACCGACGGCGAACGCATCACCGGCCTGGACTTCGTGCTCAACCCGGTCAAGCTCGCCTTCGCCGACGGGCAACTGTCACGGATCGGAGGGCTGCGTGGTCTGAGCGGGTGAGGAAGGGAGACCCCGCCATGACGACCACGTTGGTCACCGGAGCCACCGGCACGCTCGGCGTGCCCACCGTCGCCCGCCTGCGCGCCGCGGGCCACGACGTCCGAGCCCTCAGCCGGCGCAGCGGACCCGGCCTCGTCACCGGGGACCTGGTGTCCGGTGACGGCCTCGACGCGGCGCTGGACGGCGTCGACGTCGTCCTGCACCTGTCCCACAGCCCGCGCACGAAGGGCGGTGACACCGCCCAGGCGCGGACGCTGCTGGCGGCCTCGGCGCGCGCCGGGGTGCGGCACCTGGTGTACGTGTCGATCGTCGGCGTCGACGCCATCCCGCTGGCCTACTACCGGGCCAAGTGGGAGGTCGAGCGCATGGTCGAGCAGTCGGGGCTGCCGTCCACGATCCTGCGGGCCACCCAGTTCCACCCGTTCGTGACCTCGATGTTCACCGCTCAGCGCCGGCTGCCGCTGCTGGTGGTGCCGACGATCGACCTGCAGCCGATCGACGTCGGGGAGGTGGCCGACCGGCTGGTCGAGCTGGCGTCGGGGGCACCGGCGGGCCGGGTGGCCGACATCGGCGGGCCGGAGCAGCGCTCGCTGCCCTCGCTGGCGCGCGCCTGGGCGCGGTCGGCCGGCGTGCGGCGGCCGGTGGTGCCGCTGTCGCTGCCCGGCAAGCTGTTCGCCGCCTACCGGTCGGGCGCGGCGATGGTGCCCGGTCCGGCGTACGGGCGGGTGTCCTACGAGCAGTGGCTGGCCGGGCGGGCGGAGGCCCTGCGGTGAGCGGGCTGCTGCGGCCGGGGCTGGTGCTGCTGGCCGCGGTCGAGTGGGTGCTCGGGCTGTGGACGGCGTTCGCCCCGCGCAGCTTCTACGACGACGTGCCGACCGTGGACCTCACGCCGCCGTTCAGCGAGCACCTCATGCGCGACTTCGGCGGCGCCACGCTGGGACTGGCGATCGTGCTCACCGCGGCCGCCGTCTGGACGGAGCGGCGGCTCGTGGTGACGGCGCTGCTGGCGTACCTGGCGTTCGCGGTGCCGCACCTCGTGTTCCACGTGACACATCTGCACGGGGCGACGGAGCTCGAGGCGTCGGTGCTGGTGCTGCTGCTGATCGGCTCGGTCGCGCTGCCGCTGGCCCTGCTGGCGGCGGCGCTGCTCGCACCGAGGACGCTCCCGCGGGAACGCGACGACGTCCTCGTCTGAGTCGTCGGTGTGCGCCGGGTGCCCTTTCCCGCCGGGCGAAGGGGCACCGGGCGCATGACGATCATGGACGCCGCCGAGGACTCCGTGGTCTGATCCGGGCGGCGCGACACCGGGGTCGCGCCGTTCGCGAGGAGGCGGCATGGCCGAGGTCCACGGCACGTTCGACGACCGGTTCGCTGGGGTGCGCGACGCGCTCGCCACCCAGCTCGAGGGCGACGAGCTGGGCGCCTCGATCGCCGTCGACGTCGACGGCGAGACCGTCGTCGACATCTGGGGCGGCCACCGCGACGAGGCCCGCACGACGCCGTGGACCCGGGACACGATCGTCAACGTCTGGTCGACGACGAAGACGATCACCGCGCTGGCGGTGCTCACGCTGGTCGAGAAGGGGCAGCTGGACGTGCACGCCCCGGTCGCCGAGTACTGGCCGGAGTTCGGCGCGAACGGCAAGGAAGACGTGCGGGTCCGGCACCTGATGTCGCACACCTCGGGCGTGGCCGGCTGGGACCCGCCGTTCGAGGCCGCCGACATGTACGACTGGGAGTCCTCGACGGCCCGGCTCGCCGCCCAGGCCCCGTGGTGGGAGCCCGGGACGGCGGCCGGCTACCACGCGCAGAACCAGGGCCACCTGCTCGGCGAGGTGCTGCGCCGCGTCGACGGCCGGTCGCTCAAGCAGTACGTCGCCGAGGAGCTGGCCGCGCCGTTCGGGGCCGACTTCCAGATCGGGGCGAAGCCCGAGGACGACGACCGGATCGCGCCCGTCGTCCCGCCGCCCCCGCTGCCGATCGACTTCACCGCGCTCGACCCGCAGAGCGCGGTCTTCCGCTGCTTCACCGGGCCGGTCGCCGACGCCGCCAACGCCAACACCCGCGCCTGGCGCGACGCCGACCTGGGCGCGCTCAACGGGCACAGCAACGCCCGCGGGGTGCTCGACATCATGCGGGTGGTGTCGCTGGGCGGGGAGGCCGGCGGCGTGCGGCTGCTGTCGGAGAAGACGATCGACCTCGTCTTCGACGTCCAGGCCGACGGCGTCGACCTGGTGCTCGGCGTGCCGTTCCGCTACGGCATCGGCTTCGCGCTGTCGCCGTCCGGCGGCGTGCCCTACCTGCCCGACGGGCGGGTCTGCTTCTGGGGTGGCTGGGGCGGCTCGCTGATCGTGATGGACCTCGACCGCCGCGTGACCACCAGCTACATGATGAACCGGATGGCCCCGGGCATCGTCGGCTCGCCGCGGGCGCAGGCCTACCTCGAGGCCGTCTACGCGGCGCTGTGATCTCCCGGACCGGCATCGCCTGCACCACCGGTGGGGACGGCGACGACCTGCTGCTCCTGCTGCACGGCCTCGGCGCGACCGGCGCCGTCTGGGAGCGGCTGCTGCCGCTGGTCCCCGGCCGCTGGGTGGCCCCGGACCTGCGCGGCCACGGTCGCTCGCTCGCCGAGCCGCCGTACGGCTACGCGGTCCACGCCGCGGACATGGCCGAGCTCGCCACGGAGCTGGGCGCGGCACGGGTCACCGTGCTCGCGCACTCCTTCGGCGGGGTGGTCGGTGCGCTGCTCGGCAGCGGCGAGTACGGGGTGGCGGTCGACCGGGTGGTCGCCGTCGGCACGAAGATCGAGTGGACGGCGGAGGAGGAGGCCGGCGCCCGCGCGCTCGCGGGCAGGCCCGGCAAGGTCTTCGCCAGCCGTGAGGAGGCCGCGGCCCGGCACCTGGCCCTGGCCGGGCTGCGCGGGCTGGCCGAGCCGTCGGACGACGTCGCGCTGGCCGGCGTCCGCGAGGTGGAGGGCGGCTGGACCGTCGCGCTGGACAACCGGGCGTTCTCCGCCGTCGGGCCGTCGGTGCCCGGCGTCCTGCGGCGGTGCGCCGCGCCGCTGCGCCTGGCGGCCGGGGACGGCGACGCGATGGTGTCGCTGGAGGCGATGCGCCGGATCGACCCGGAGGCGGAACTCGTCGAGGGCGCCGGCCACAACGCGCACTGGGAGCGCCCCGAGGCGGTGTGGGCCCTGGCCGGCTGGTGACCGCCCTCAGCCGGGTGCGGGGAGCACGCCGAGCTGGGTCAGCATGGTGACCTGGTCGTAGACGACCGCGCCGGAGACGACCCGGCCCTCGGCGTCGTAGTTCAGCAGCTCCCAGTACGGCATGTCGACCCGGCGGCCGGTGGCCGGCATCGGGCCGAGGACCCCGTCGTTCAACCCGCGCCCACGGACTCTCGCCAGGCAGAAGCCGGGGCCTTCCTGGTAGCTGGCGTCCTCGATGCGCATGTCGGAGAAGGCCGCCGTCCACCCGCGTACCCAGTCCTTGAACTCCTCGAGGTTCTTGACCGTCAGCCCCTGAGGCACGTCCTCGTAGGTGACGTCGTCCCGGATGAGCTGGTCCAGGCCGTCGAAGTCCCTGTCGTTGAACAGCTCGTGCTGCCTGCGGTGCTTCTCGCTGAGGCTCATGGGACGCCTCCTCCGGGCGAAGGTCGTGGGGTCCCCATTGACGACCCGACTCCCGGCTCCGACCAGAGCCCTACGGCTCCGGGCCGGGGTCAGCCCTCGTCGACCAGCGTGCGCAGGATCCGCTCGAGGGCGGCGCGGTCCGCGGTCGGCAGCCGGCCGAACAGCTCGCGCGAGTCCGCGGCGCGGGCGGTGTCGACCTCGCCCCTGACCCGCCGGCCGGTGGCGGTGGGCCGGACGACGACGGCCCGCCGGTCCCGCGGGTCGGCGGTGCGCTCGACCAGGCCGCGCTCCTCCAGGCCGTCGACCACCTCGGTCGCCGAGCGCGGCGCGATGTGCAGGGCCTCGGCCAGCTCCGAGAGGCGGGTGCCGTCGCGGCCGGTGACCACGCGCAGCGCCCGCGCCTGGTGGGGCGTGAGGTCCCAGGGCGCCAGGGCGTCGCGCCAGCGGTGCCGCTGCAGCCGGCCGAGGCGCAGCACGAGCTCGCCGAGCACGGCGGGGTCGTCGTCGGCCATGCGGGAAGGGTAGCGCCACCGCTGTGGTTACCACACCATGAGGTAACCTCAGCATCCTTTGGAGGTGGCGCCGTTCTGGACACCGTGAACTCCCCCGGCGGTGGCGGCCGCGGCGGCTCGGGCCGCACCGTCGACCCCGCCGACCGCGCACAGCTCGACCGCTCGCCGGTCTCCCTGCGGCGGATCGCCGCGCTCTTCCGCCCGTACCGCTGGCAGGTCGCCGTCGTCGTGGCCCTGATCGTCGTCTCGTCGGCGGTCGCGCTCGCCTCACCGTTCCTGGTCCGGCTGGTCATCGACGACGCCCTGCCGCACCAGGACGTCGGCCTGCTCGCCACCGCGGTCGCCGGCATGCTCGCCGTCGCCGCGGTGACCTCCGTGCTCGGCGTCGTCCAGACCTGGCTGTCGACCACGGTCGGGCAACGGGTCATGCACGGGCTGCGCACCGCCGTCTTCACGCACCTGCAGCGGCAGTCGCTGGGCTTCTTCACCCGCACCCGCGGCGGCGAGGTGCAGTCGCGGCTCACCAACGACATCGGCGGCATGCAGTCGGTGGTCACGTCGACGGCGACGTCGCTGGCCTCGAACGCCACGACCGTCGTCGGCACCGTCATCGCGATGGTCGCCCTCTCGTGGCGGCTGTCGCTGCTCTCGCTGGTCGTCCTGCCCCCGGCGATCTGGCTGACCCGCAAGGTGGCGCGGATGCGCCGCGCGGTCACCGCCCAGCGCCAGCGCTCGCTCGCCGAGCTGCACGCGCAGGTGGAGGAGGGGCTGTCGATCTCCGGCGTCCTCCTGTCGAAGACCATCGGCGCCGGCCCCGCGCAGTCCCGCCGGTTCACCGAGACCTCCGACGGCCTGGTCGCGCTCGAGGTCCGCTCGCAGCTGGCCGGCCGGTGGCGGATGGCCACGATGAACGTCGTCTTCGCCGGCATCCCGGCGCTGATCTACCTGGCCGCGGGGCTGCCGGCGACCTCCGGCGGCATGACCATCGGCACGCTGGTCGCCTTCACCACGCTGCAGGCCGCGCTGTTCCGCCCGCTGATGGGGCTGCTCGACGTGGGCGTCTCGGTGACCAGCTCGATGGCGCTGTTCAGCCGCGTGTTCGAGTACCTCGACCTGCCCGTCGACATCGCCGACCCGGAGTCCCCCGTGCCGCTGGACCCGACCGCCGTGCGCGGCGAGGTGCGGTTCGACGGCGTCTCGTTCACCTACCCCGACGCGCACCGGGCGGCGCTGGCCGACGTCGACGTGCGCGTGCCCGCCGGGTCGACCCTGGCGCTGGTGGGGCAGACCGGCTCGGGCAAGAGCACGCTGGCCTCGCTGGTCTCCCGGCTGGCCGACCCGACCTCCGGCCGGGTGCTGATCGACGGCGTCGACGTCCGCGACCTGCCGCTGGCCACCCTCGCCCGCATCGTCGGCGTCGTCTCGCAGGAGACCTACCTGCTGCACGCGACGGTGCGCGAGAACCTGCGGCACGCCAAGCCCGACGCCACGGACGCCGAGATCGAGGACGCCGCCCGCCGTGCGCAGGTGCACGACGTGATCGCCGCGCTGCCCGACGGCTACGACACCGTCGTCGGCGCCCGCGGGCACCGGTTCTCCGGCGGGGAGAAGCAGCGGCTGGCCATCGCCCGCACGCTGCTGCGCGACCCCCGCGTGCTGGTGCTCGACGAGGCCACCAGCGCGCTGGACAACAGCACGGAGCGGGCGGTGCAGGCCGCGCTCGACGAGGCCAGCCGCGGCCGGACGACGCTCACCATCGCCCACCGGCTCTCGACCGTGCGCGACGCCGACCGGATCGTCGTCCTGGACGGCGGCCGGGTCGCCGAGCAGGGCACGCACGAGGAGCTGCTCGCCCGCGGCGGGCGCTACGCCGAGCTGGTCGGCGCCGCCTCCCGCGTGGTGGTGCTGGCCGCCTGACGACGGGACCTCCGGCGTCGACATCGGCGATCTCGCACGGTTTCGGCCCCCAAGACGTGCGAGATCGCCGATCTCGCCGGACCTCAGCTCTCCAGCAGACCGGCCTCGTGCGCGAGGATCGCCGCCTGCGTGCGATTGGTGAGGTCCAGCTTGGTGAGCAGCCGCGACACGTAGGTCTTCACGGTGGCCTCGCTGACGTAGAGCTTGCGGGCCAGCTCCGCGTTGGAGTCGCCGCTGCCCAGCAGCTGCAGCACCTCGCGCTCGCGGTCGGAGAGGTCGGCGATCCGCCGCAACGCCTCGGCCTTGCGCGGGGCGGCGCGGCGGTCGACGTAGGACTCGATCAGCGCCGCGGTCACCTTGGGCGAGAGCGTCGCCGTCCCGTCGGCGACGGCGCGGACGGCGGCGGCGATCTCCCGCGGCGGGGTGTCCTTGAGCAGGAACCCGGCCGCGCCGGCGGCCAGCGCCGCGTACACGTACTCGTCGACGTGGAAGGTCGTGAGGACGGCGACCTGCGGCGGGTCCGGGAGGGCCAGGATCTGCTTGGTCGCCGCCAGCCCGTCCATGCCCGGCATGCGGATGTCGGTGAGGACGACGTCGGGCCGCAGCTCGCGGGCGGCGGCCACCCCCGCGGCGCCGTCCCCCGCCTCGCCCACGACCTCGAAGTCGCCGGCCGCCTCGAGCACCGTGCGCAGCCCGAAGCGCACCAGCTCCTCGTCGTCCACCAGGAGCACGCGGATGGTCACGTCGGCAGCACCGCCTCCACGCAGAAGCCGCCGTCCAGCCTCGGTTCGGCGGTCAGCCGGCCGCCCAGGGTGCGCACGCGCTCACCCAACCCCACCAGGCCGTAGCCGCCGCTGGGCGCCCCGTCGGCCGGTGCCGTGGCCGGCCCGTTGACCACGCGGATCGCCAGCGCGCCGGCGCCCCGGTCGACGGTCACCGTGACCGGCGCCCCCGGGGCGTGCTTGCCGGCGTTGGTCAGCGCCTCCTGCACGATCCGGTAGGCGGCCCGGCTCACCACCGGGTCGACCGGCTCCGGCGGCGGACCGCTCAGCTCGACCGGCACACCGGCCTCCCGCGCCTCGTCGACCAGCCGCGGCAGGTCCGCCAGGCCCGGCTGCGGACCGAGCGGCGCCGCCTCGTCGACCTCGCCCGCCCGCAGCACCCCGACCATCTGGCGCAGCTCGTCGAGCGCCTGCCGGCCGGCGGCCTGCACCTGCCCGGCCAGCTGCTCGACCCGGTCGCGGTCGCCGGCGGCCATCTCGATCGCGCCGGCCTGCAGCACCATGAGGCTCACCCGGTGGCCGACGGCGTCGTGCATCTCCCGGGCGATGCGGGTCCGCTCGGTGAGGACGGCGTCGCGGGCCATGAGCTCCCGCTCGGCCTCGGCGCGGTCCGCCCGCTCGCGCAGGGCCTCGAGGAGCAGGGCCCGGGTGCGCTGCCAGATGCCGAGCGCCGCGGGCAGCACGATCGCCAGCGCCGTCCCGCCGATGGCCCCCACGGCCTCGTTCGCCGTCCCGATCGTCCAGGGCTGGATGAGCGAGATCGCGCCCACGACGCCGGCGCCGATCCGCAGCGGCCACCGACCCTCGTACCGGCCGACGGCGTACGCGGTGAGGGTCATCCCGAGTGACAGCGGCGGCAGGACGACGGCGAGCACAGCACTCGCCGCGAACGGCACGAGCGGCGCCGACCGGCGGAACAGGAACAGGGTCACCGTGGACAGCAGCCCGAGGACGAGCAGCGGCCCGTCGGGCAGCAGCTGCTCGGTCTCCGGGCTCGCGGCGCCGATGGCCACGGTGGCCGTGCTGAGCAGCGCGAGGGCGCCCTCGAACCAGATGCTGCGCGTGGACAGACCCGGCCAGAAGCGCGCCCGGATCCTCATGCGACGGAGCGTAGGTCGGCGCGGGCGCCCCGCGGATCGCCCGGGAGTGGATCACCGGCATCAACTTTCGGATGACCGGATCGGACCGTAGGTGGACCCGGATCTCGCACCGTCGGCCGACGCGGCGACCCCGTCGTCCCCGGCAGATTTCTCGTCGGCAGAACGACGAACCCCCACGGAGGATCCGATGATCACGGTCAGCGGCCTGACCAAGCAGTACGGCACCCGGACCGTCGTCGACGACGTGTCCTTCGCCCTGGAGCCCGGCACGGTGACCGGCTTCCTCGGCCCGAACGGCGCCGGCAAGACCACGACGATGCGGATGATGACCGGCCTGGTGCCGGCGACGGCCGGGACGGCGCTGGTCGACGGCAAGCCCTATCCCGACCTGCCCAACCCCGGGGCCGTCATGGGCACGCTGCTCGACGCCTCCGCCGTCCACCCCGGCCGGTCGGGCCGGACGCACCTGCGGCTGCTGGCCGACACCATCGGCGTCCCGGGGACGCGGGTGGACGAGGTGCTGGAGCTCGTCGGCCTGGAGGATGCCGCCCGCCGGCGCGTGGGCGGTTACTCCCTGGGCATGCGGCAGCGGCTCGGCATCGCCGGCGCCCTGCTGGCCGACCCGCCGGTGCTCATGTTCGACGAACCGGCCAACGGCCTGGACCCCGAGGGCATCCGCTGGATGCGCGACCTGCTGCGCGGCCACGCCGCGCGCGGCGGCACGGTGCTGCTGTCCTCGCACCTGCTCGGCGAGGTCGAGCACACCGTCGACCGGCTGCTGGTCATCGGCTCCGGCCGGATCGTCGCCGACGGGCCGGTGGCGGCGCTGCTCGGCTCGGAGGGGACGTCGGTGCGTGCCGTCGACGCCGCCGCGCTCGCCCGCGCGCTGCGGGCCGCCGGCTTCGAGGTCCAGGACGGCGGCGACGGCGCCCTGGTGCTGCCCGGCGCCGAGCCGGTCGCCGTCGGCCACGTGGCCGCGACCGCCGGCATCGCGCTGACCGACCTGCGGCCGCTCGAGCGCGGCCTCGAGGACCTGTTCTTCCAGCTCACGGCGGCGGCGTCATGACGACCCCGCCCGCCGACCACCCGCCCTTCGTCCCCGTCCAGGAGGAACCCGACATGACCGCCACCGTCGAGCGCCGCGCCGCCGTCGCTCCCACCCCCGCCCGTCCGCCCGTGCGCCGGACCGGTCCGTCGCTGCCGAAGCTGGTCGGCATCGAGATGCACAAGTCGCTGTCCACCCGCTCGGGCAAGTCGCTGGCCGTGGCCGCGACGCTGCTCGGTCCGGCCGCCGTCGCCCTGATCGCAACCGCCAGCTCCGAGGAACTCGGCTCGGTGACCGGCCCGATCTCGGTGATGGGCCTGCTCACCGGCTACCTGCTGATCGCCCTCGGCGTGCTGTCGACGGCGGGGGAGTGGAGCCACAAGACGGTGCAGACGACGTACCTGCTGGTGCCGCACCGCGGCCGGGTGCTGGCCGCCAAGGCCGCCGCGGTCGGGCTGCTCGGCGCGGTCTTCGCCGCGGTGTCGACGGCGCTGGTCGCCGGCGTCCTGGCCGTGACGGAGAGCGGCGTCGAGTGGGACGGGGCCGGCCGCGCCATGGGCGTCGCGGTGGCCGCGGGTGCGGCGTTCGCGGTCACCGGTGCCGGTGCGGGTGCCGCCTTCGCCAACACCCCGGCGGGGCTGACCTCGATGTACCTGGCGCTGCTGGGCGTCATCCCGATCCTGTCGAACTTCAAGCCGGAGATCGCGGAGAAGATCGACCCGGCGAACTCGGTGCTCAACCTGGCGCAGGGGATCGAGCAGACGCAGTCGATCGCGATCATCGCCGGCTGGGTCGTCGTCCCCGCGGTGGCCGGCTGGATCCTCACCCACCGCCGAGCCGTCCAGTGACCCCCTGACCCACCACACGCTGAGGGCCCTCTCGATCCGGTCGAGAGGGCCCTCGGCGTGTGCTCATCCTGCCGGCCGGGCGGGGAGCAGGTTCTCCTGGTGGTCGAGCTCGCGCTCGAGCACCCGCAGACCGGCGTCGGGCAGCCGGCCGCTGTCGCGCAGCCGCAGCAGCTCCTCCCGCTCGGCCTCCAGCACCGACCGCGAGATCCGCACCGCCGCCTCGTACTGCGGGTTGTGCGGGATGTCCTCGTCCGCGTTCTCCAGCACGTCCAGCCGCCGCTGGTAGCGCGACAGCCGCGTCTCGAGGGTCGAGCGGAGCGAGTTGATCGCGCGGTCCTCCACGTCGTCGTGCCGCTCGTGGTCGAGCTCGTCGAGCCGCCGGAGCCCCGCCTCCACCGCCGCGATCCGCCCGCGGTTGCGCAGCCGCGCCTGGTCGGCCGCGTCGGCCCGCAGCCCGAGCCGGCGCACCAGCGGCGCGAACGTCACCCCCTGCCCGACCAGCGTCACCAGGACGACGAGCAGCGCGCAGAACTGCAGCAGCTCGCGGTCGGGGAACGGCTCGCCGGCGTCGGTCAGCCGCGGCAGCGTGAAGATCGCCGCCAGGCTGATCACCCCGCGCGTCCCCGCCCAGCTCAGCGCCACCAGCTCGCGCCCGGTGAGCCGCTCCTCGGCGTGCCGACGCCGGGCGCCGGGCTGCTCCTCCTCGTCGGAGGCGTCCTCCTCCCCGCCGCCCAGCCGCATGTGCAGCGACCCCGGCAGCACCTGCGCGAGCACCAGCCACACCGGCCGGAGCAGCAGGACGACGCCGACGCTCACCACCGACGCGATCACGATCGTCGACGTCTCGTAGGCCGCCAGCCCCTCCAGCAGCACCGGCAGCTGCTGGCCGATCAGCAGGAACACCAGGCCCTCGAGCAGGAAGTCGACCAGCCGCCACACGGCGTTAGCCTGCAGCCGGCTGACCCCCGACACGAACCGCGAGCTGTCGTGCCCGATCACCAGCCCGGCCACCACCACGGCCAGGACGCCGGAGACGTGCAGCTCCTCGCCCAGCAGGTACGCGGCGAACGGCGTCGCCAGCGAGATCGCCGTCAACGACATCGGGTCGGTCCGCCACCGCCGCAGCCACCGGACGGCGTAGGCGACCACGAGACCGACCACCACCCCGCCCGCCGCCGCGAACAGGAACTGGCCCACCGCACCCCAGGTGGAGAAGCCGTCACCGGTGGCCGCGGCCACCGCCACGGTGAGGATCGTCAGCGCCGTCGCGTCGTTGAGCAGCCCCTCGCCCTGGATCAGCGTGATCAGCCGCGGCGGCAGGCCGACCCGCCGTCCCACCGCGAGCGCCGCCACCGGGTCGGGCGGCGCCACGGCCGCCCCCAGCGCCACCCCGGCGGCGAACGTCGCCCCGGCGACGAACAGGCTGAAGCCCCAGCCCACCACCAGCGCCGTCGCCAGGACCAGCGACACCGAGAGGCTGACGACGGTCCGCAGGTTGCGCCTGATGCCCAGCAGCGAGGAGTCCAGCGCCGCGCTGTAGAGCAGCGGCGGGATGACCAGGGTCAGCACCACGTGGGGATCGAGCTCGACGTTCGGCCCGGGCAGGAACGCGTAGACGATGCCGGCCACCGTCAGCAGGGCGGCCTCGGGCAGTCCGGTCTTCTCCGCCACCCAGTGCAGGACGACGACCACGGCGACCGCGGCCAGGACGAACAGCAGGACGGCCTCGATCTCCACCCACCCATCCTCGCGGGCAGGGCGGTGGGGGGCCTCCGGACGGTCCGGAGGCCCCCGGGACCTGCCGCTCAGTCCTCCGGGTGCCAGTCGTCGGCCTGCCAGCGGTGGAACACCGTGGCGACGGAGTCGCGCGGGGTCTGCCACTTGGCCGGGTCGTACGGGCCCACGTACGGGCTGAGGTCCTGCATGATCTTGGCGAAGGCCGGGCGGTGCGACTCGTGGTTGGCCCGGACCTGGGCGGCCTTGACCGGGTCCTGCTCCAGCAGGTGCACGAAGACGTCCTCCATCGAGTACAGCCAGCGCCCGGTGACGCCCGTCTCGACCGGCAGCGGACCGGCGTCGGAGTCGGCGAAGACCCGCGCGATGTCCTCCTCGGCGCCCGGCTTCATCCGCTGCACGATGACGGTCAGCTCGCGCTCGGCCGGCACGTCGCCGTCGGGCACCCAGCGGTAGAACTCCTTCGCCACCGAGTGCGACGGGTTCTCCCAGTAGCTCGGGTAGGGCGTCACGTACGGGGCGATCTTCTCGGCGATCTGCTGGAACGCCGGCAGCCCGCGGCGCTGGCCCGAGATCGCCGGGTCCTCCTTGCGCTCGATGACGTGGATGTAGAGGTCCTCGTACGACAGCAGGTACCGCCCGATGACGCCGAGGTCCTGGGGTCTGGTGGTCCGGTCGTAGTACGCGAAGACCGGGCCGACCTGGTCCTCGCTGCCGGGCACCATGCGGCACACGATCACGTTGCGGAACGGTCGGAAGGTCATGGCTCCTCCTCGGGGGTGGGGTTGGGTCGGGCAGCGGCGAGGCCGTCGAGCTCCGCCAGGTCGACGGCGTCCAGCTCGAGCGCGGACGCCGCGGTGTTCTCCTCCAGCTGCGCCACCGACGTGGCGCCCGGGATCAGCAGCAGGTTGGGCGAGCGGGCCAGCAGCCAGGCGATGGCCACCTGCTCGCGGGTGGCCGACACCCGCCGCGCGACCGCGTCGAGCACCGCCGACCGGGCCGGCGTCAGCTCGCGGACGCGGAACGTCTGCGTGTACGACAGGCCCTGCATGCTCAGGTAGGCGATGCCGTCCCGCGCCAGCTCGTCGAGCAGGTCGTCGTCCCCGCGGCAGACCAGGTTGTAGTCGTGCTCGACGCACACCACCGGGGCGATGCGGCGGGCCTCGGCAACCTGCGCCGGGGTCACGTGGGTCACCCCCAGGTGCCGGACCAGCCCCTCCTGCTGCAGCTGGGCCAGCGCCTCGAACGGCTCGGCGAGCGAGCGCTCCGCCGCCCGGTGGTCGATCCCCGGCATGCGCAGGGCGGCGACGTCGAGCACGTCGACCCCGAGCCGGTCCAGGTCCTCCTGCACCGCCTGCCGGAGCTCCGCCGCCGTCAGCGCCGGGACCCACCCGCCGTCCGGCGTCCGCCGCGCCCCGACCTTGGTGACGATGACCAGGTCGTCGGGGTAGGGGTGCAGCGCCTCGCGGACCAGCTCGTTCACCACGTGCGGGCCGTAGTGGTCGCTCGTCTCGATGTGCTGCACGCCGAGCTCGACGGCGCGGCGCAGCACGGCCAGGGCGGCCGCCCGGTCGGCCGGCGGGCCGAGCAGCCGGGGCCCGGTCAGCTTCATGCCGCCGAAGCCGAGGCGGTTGACCTCGCGGTCGCCCAGGAGGAACCGCCCGGACAGCTCCGCACCGGGGAGCTGGGCCAGCTCGGACATCGCGCGCCTCCTCAGCCGGCAGGGGTCGGGGTGAACCGGAGCGGCAGCTCGAGCAGGCCGCGGAAGGCCGAGGCGGCGGGCAGCCACTGCAGCTCCTCGACGGGGACGTCGAGCCGCAGGTCGGGCAGGCGGACGAGGACCCGCCGCAGCGCCGTCGTCGCCTCCATGCGGGCCAGCGCGGTGCCCAGGCAGTAGTGGATGCCGTGGCCGAAGGACATGTGCGCCACGTCGCCGCGCGTGACGTCCAGCCGGTCGGGGTCGGCGACCAGGGCCGGGTCGTGGTTGGCCGCGCTGAGCACCACCGTCACGATCGAGCCGGCGGGGACGGGCACGCCGCCGATCTCCATGTCCTCGGTGGCGAACCGGAAGCTCGACACCGGCACCGAGCCGTCGAAGCGCAGCAGCTCCTCGACGGCGTCGGGGATGCGGTCGGGCTCCCGGCGCAGCAGGTCGAGCTGGTCGGGGTTGGTCAGCAGGGCCACGACCGCGTTGCCGAGGAAGTCCGAGGTGGTCTGGTAGCCGGCGAACAGCAGCAGGAAGGCCGTCGACACCAGCTCCGCCTCCGACAGCCGGCCCTGCTCGTCGCGCGCGGCGATCAGCGAGCTGACCAGGTCCGGCCCCGGCTCGCGGCGCTTGGCCGCGACCAGGCCGGTGAAGTAGGCGTGCAGCCGCTGCTGGGCCTCCCCGATCGCCGCCCGGTCCTCCTGCGGGCTGCGCCCGCCGGTGCCCACGGTCCGGATCACCTGGGTGCCGGCCAGGATCTGCTCGTGGTCCTGCCGGGGGATCCCGAGCAGGTCGCCGATGACCGCCAGCGGCAGCCGCAGGGCGAAGTCGTCGACGAAGTCGGTCCGCCCGCGCGGTGCGATCCGGTCGAGCAGGCCCTCGACGATCTCCTCGACCCGGGGGCGCATCGCCTCGATCCGCCGCGGCGTGAACGCCTGGGTCACCAGCCGCCGCAGCCGGCTGTGCTCGGGCTCGTCGGAGTTGAGCATGTTCGTGTTGATCTGCCGGGCCTTCTCGCCGAAGACGGCGAGGTAGGTGTCGCCGGCGCGGTACAGGTCCTTGGACAGCCGCGGGTCCGACAGCGCCGCCCGGGCGTCCTCGTACCGGGTGACCAGGTAGGAGTCGAAGCGCGGCGTCCGCACCTTGACCACCGGGCTGTCGGCGCGCAGCCGGGCGTAGACCGGGTACGGGTCGGCGCGGAACGCGGGTGTGTAGATCTCGGCGCCGGGCACCGGCTCGGTGGCCGGTCGCTCGCTGGTCAGTGACATGGCTCTTCCCTCGGGTCAGGGCGCGAACACCCGCGCCAGGTGCTCCTGCAGGGCCCCCTCCACGACGGGGCGGGTCCGGAACCCGACGTGGCCGTCCGGGCGGACGACGTAGGCGGCCGTGGCGGCGTCGGCGATGCCGTACGCCTCCCGGAACGCGCCCGGATCGCGCAGCACCGGCAGGTCGACCAGCGGCGGGACGGCCGAATCCGTGATCAGGTACGGCCGCACCTGCCCCTGCGTAGCCTGGCGGACGGCGACGGCGAGCTTCTCCAGGTCCGCCACCTCGTCGGGGGGGGGGGGGGGGGGGGGGGGGGGGGGGGGGGGGGGGGGGGGGGGGGGGGGGGGGGGGGGGGGGGGGGGGGGGGGGGGGTCGGGCTCGGCGGCGCGCGGCCCCCCCCCCCCCCCC
>NZ_JBJGYZ010000060.1:0-18462 GCF_054050275.1 Geodermatophilus sp. SYSU D00691 | reverse complement strand
CCGGCCGCCGGCCCCGCGCCGCGCGCCCGCCCCCCCCCGCCCCCCCCCCCCCCCCCCCCCCCCCCCCCCCCCCCCCCCCCCCCCCCCCCCCCCCCGGGCGAGGTGGTCACCGCGATCGCCCCGGTCGCCGCCGCCCTGGCGCACGCCCACGAGCAGGGCGTCGTCCACGGCGACCTCTCGCCGGGGAACATCGTGTTCACGGCCGAGGGCCGGCCGGTGCTCACCGACCTCGGGGTCGCGCGGGTGCTCGGGGAGGCCGCCGCCGGCGAGGTCACCCCCGCCTACGTCGACCCGACGGTCGCGCGCGGTGGGGCGCCCGGGCCGGCCTCCGACGTCTTCGGCGTCGCCGCCGCGGCCTTCCACGCCCTCACCGGCATCCCGCCCTGGAACGCCGCCGGGCCGGCCGAGACGCTGCAGGTGGCCGCCGTGGGGGTGCTGCCGGACCTGGCCGAGCTCGCCCCCGGGGCGCCGGAGGAGCTGCTGGCGGTGGTCACCCGCGGGCTGGCCGACGACCCGCACGAGCGCGGCACGGCGGCGGAGTTCGCCCTCGACCTGCGCCACGCCTGCCGCCCCGAGCCGGTCCGGCTGCCGGCCGAGGGGATCCCGGACGAGGAGCTGGGCCGCACCGGCCGCGGCCCGCGCACCGAGCTGACCCACCAGGTGCCCGGCCGCCGGCGGGCCGCACCGCCGGAACCCGAGCCCGAGCCGGCGCGGCGGTGGTCCGGCGCGCTCCCGGTGCTCCGGCGGGCCGCCGCGGTCACCGGCATCGGCGCCGTCCTGGCCACCGCCGTGTGGCTGGGCACGCGGTGGGGGAGCGGGGACGACGCCGCCCCGCCCGCGACGGCCGCCTCGTCGTCGTCCACCCCGCCGCCGGCCGCCGCGAGCCCGCGCCCGGTCGACCTGCGGGCGGTCCCCGACGGTGCCGCCGGGTGGCTGCCGGTGCTCGCCGAGCTCTACCGCCGACGGGCCGAGGCGTTCGGCACGGGCGGCCCCGACGCCCTGGCCGGCGTCTACACCGCGGGCAGCGCTCCGGGGGCGGCCGACGCGGCGTTCGCCGCCTCGCTGGTCGGCGCCGGTGAGGTGCTGCGCGGCTTCGCGCCCACCGTCGTCCGGGTGACTGCGGCGACGGTCGACGGCGACCGGGCCGAGGTGGAGCTGGTCGACGAGGTGCCCGGGTACGACGTCGTCCCCGCCGCGGCCCCGGCGGGACCGGCCCTGCGCAGCGACCCGGGCCGGCCGGCCGCACCGGTGCGGATGGTGCTGCGCGCCACCGCCGACGGCTGGCGGATCGAGAGCGCGGTGCTGGTGTCGTGGTGACCTACCGGAGCCGCAGGGCGGCGCGCAGGGCGGGCTCGAGCTCGGGATGGGTGAAGGAGTAGCCCGACGCCAGCAGCTTCTCGGGCAGCGCCCGCCGGCCGCCCAGGATGCTGGTCCGGGCGAACTCCCCGAGCGCGAGCGACAACGCGAACCCGGGCACCGGCAGCGGGGTCGGGCGCTTGACGACCCGGCCGAGGACACGGGTGAACTCGGCATTGGGCACGGGGTTCGGCGCCGTCATGTTCACCGGGCCGGACACGTCGGAGGTGAGCAGGTGGGCGATGCCGTCGACCTGGTCGGTGAGGGCGATCCACGGCCAGTACTGCTGCCCGGAGCCGATCCGGCCGCCGAGGCCCAGCCGGAACACCAGGCCGAGGATGCGCACCAGCGGCGCGCCGGGGCCGAGCACCAGGCCGGTGCGGAGGTTGACCACCCGCACGCCGGCGGCCGCCGCCGGCTCGGTGGCCGCCTCCCACCGGACGCACAGCCGCGCGAGGAACGAGTCGCCGGGCGGGTCGGCCTCGGTGACCGGCCGGTCGCCGAGGTCGGGGTAGTAGTCGATGCCGGACGCCGACACGAGCGCGCGCGGGCGGCCCGGGTCCTCGGCGGCCGCCGCGGCCAGCGCCTCGGCGATGGTCGTCGTCCCGTCGAGGCGGCTGTCGAGCAGCCGCTGCTTGTAGGCGCGGGTCCACGGGCGGGGCCGGATCGGCTCACCGGCCAGGTGCACGACGGCGTCGACGTCGCGCAGGAGGGCGGGGTCGATCCGGCGGTGCTCCGGCGCCCAGCGGTGCTCCTCCGCCGTCCGCGGGGTGCGCCGGACCAGCCGCAGCACCTCGTGGCCGTCGGCCTGGAGGCGGGGGACGAGGGTCCTGCCGATGAGCCCCGAGGCCCCGGTCACCGCGATCTTCACGCCAGCTCCTTCTGCTGTGGAGGCCCCCGCTGCGGGGATCAGCTACGCGAGGCCGAGGTCGCCCTCGAACTGACCGGCCTCGAGCCGCTCCTTGACCGTGACCAGGAAGCGGGCGGCGTCGGCGCCGTCGACGATCCGGTGGTCGTAGGTGAGGGCCAGGTAGACCATCGACCGGATCGCGATGACCTCGCCGAGGTCGGGGTCGGTCACCACGACCGGGCGCTTCACGACCGAGCCGGTGCCCAGGATCGCGACCTGCGGCTGGTTGATGATCGGCGTGTCGAACAGCGCCCCGCGGCTGCCGGTGTTGGTCAGCGTGAACGTGCCGCCGCCGAGCTCGTCCGGCGTCACCTTGTTCAGCCGGGTCCGCTCGGCGAGGTCGGCGATCTTGCGCGCCAGCCCGCCGATGGACAGGTCACCGGCGTCGTGGATGACCGGGACCAGGAGCCCGCGGTCGGTGTCGACGGCGACACCCAGGTTCTCGGTGTCGTGGTAGGTGACCGTGCCCGCCTCCAGGTCGATGGAGGAGTTGACGGCCGGGTGCGCCTTCAGCGCCTCGATCGACGCCTTGGCGAAGAAGGGCAGGAACGACAGCTTCACGCCCTCGCGGGCCTCGAAGTCCCGCTTCGCGCGGTTGCGCAGGGTGGCGATCCGCGTGACGTCGACCTCGACGACCGTCGTGAGCTGGGCGCTGACGGCCAGCGACTCGACCATGCGCTTGGCGATGACCGAGCGCAGCCGGGACATCTTCTCGGTGCGCCCGCGCAGCTTGGTGTCCGGCGTGGCCGCGGGGGACGGCGTCCGGGGCGCGGCGGCGGCCGCGGGAGCCGGGGCCGCCTTCGCCTCGGCGGCGGACAGCACGTCCTGCTTGCGGATCCGCCCGCCGACGCCCGTGCCCTGCACCGAGCCGAGGTCGACCCCGTGCTCGGCGGCGAGCCGGCGGACCAGCGGGGTGACGTAGTTGCCACCGCCGTCGCCGCTGGACGCCTCGGCGGCGGCCGGGGCGGGCTGCGACGGGGCGGGCTGCGACGGTGCCGGCTGCGACGCCGCCGGCCGGCCGGCCTGGCCGCCGGCCGAGCCGTAGTAGTCGGCGCCCTGCTCCGCGGAGACGGGCTCGGACTGCGCGGGCGCGGCCTGCTCCTGGCGCGGGGCCTCCTGCTGCGGGGCCTCCTGCTGGGGGGCCGGCTGCTCCTGCTGCGGCGGGGCGGCGGGCGCCGACGGCTCGCCACCACCGGCCGCGCCGGTGCCGATCACGGCCAGCTGGGCGCCGACCTCGACGGTCTCGTCCTCGGCGACGGTGATCTCGAGCAGGGTGCCCGACGCCGGGGCCGGGATCTCGGTGTCGACCTTGTCGGTGGAGACCTCGAGCAGCGGCTCGTCGGCGGCCACCTCGTCGCCGACGGCCTTGAGCCAGCGGGTGACGGTGCCCTCGGTGACGCTCTCGCCGAGGGCGGGCATGGTCACCGGCGTCCCCTGACCGCCGCCGCCACCGCCACCGCCGCCACCGCCACCGGACGGCGCGGGGGCGGGCTCGGGCTCGGCGGCCGGCTCCTCGGTCTGCTCGGCCGGGGTGGCCGGCATGTCCTGGTCCTCGGCGGAGGGCTGCTCGGTCTGCTGCGGCGCGGCGTCGGCCTGCGGCGCGGGGGCGCCGCCGTCGCCGTCCCCGCCGATGACCGCGAGCTCGGCGCCGACCTCGACGGTCTCGTCCTCGGCGACGAGGATCTTGGTCAGCACGCCCGCGGCGGGCGACGGGATCTCGGTGTCGACCTTGTCCGTCGACACCTCGAGGAGGGGCTCGTCGGCCTCGACCTGCTCGCCCTCCTGCTTGAGCCAGCGAGTGACCGTGCCCTCGGTGACGCTCTCGCCCAGGGCGGGCATGGTGACGGACGTCGGCATCGAGGCAGTGCTCCTTCTGGCGCGGTGTGTGGGTCTGGGTTCGGGTCAGCTGTGGGCGTGCAGCGGCTTGCCGGCCAGCGCCAGGTGCGCCTCGCCGACCGCCTCGCTCTGCGTGGGGTGCGGGTGGATCAGGGAGGCGACCTCGTCGGGCAGGGCCTCCCAGTTGTAGATGAGCTGGGCCTCGGCGATGAGCTCGCCGACCCGGCTGCCGACGATGTGCACGCCGACGACCGGGCCTTCGGGCGCCTGGATCAGCTTGACCGCGCCCGCGGTCTTGAGGATCTGGCTGCGCCCGTTGCCGGCGAGGTCGTAGCTGAGCGTCTTCACCTCGCCGTACTTCTCGCGGGCCTGCGCCTCGGTCAGCCCCACGGAGGCGACCTCGGGGTCGGAGTAGGTGATCCGCGGCACGCCGGCGTAGTCGATCGGGACCACGGGCAGCCCGGCCAGCCGCTCGGCGACGAGGATGCCCTCGGCGAAGCCCACGTGCGCCAGCTGCAGCGTGGGGATCAGGTCGCCGACGGCGGAGACGGTGGGGACGTTCGTGCGGCAGTACTCGTCGACGAGGACGAAGCCGCGGTCCATCGCGACCCCGGCCTCCTCGTAGCCGAGACCATCGCTCACCGGGCCCCGACCGACGGCGACCAGCACGATCTCGGCCTCGAGCTGCTTGCCGTTCTCCAGCGAGACCGCGACGCCGTCCTGCGTCGTCCGCACGCCGGAGACCCGGCTGCCGAGCTCGAAGCCGATCTTGCGGCGCCGGAAGGCGCGCTCGAGCAGCTTGGACGAGCCCTCGTCCTCGAGCGGGACGAGGTGCGGCAGCGCCTCGACGATGGTGACGTCGACGCCGAAGGACGTCCACGCGCTGGCGAACTCGCAGCCGATCACGCCGCCGCCGAGGACCACCGCCGAGGCGGGGACGCGGTCGAGGGCGAGCGCCTGGTCGCTGGTGATGACCCGGGTGCCGTCGATCTCGATGCCCGGCAGGGTGCGCGCGTAGGAGCCGGTGGCCAGCAGCACGTGCCGGCCCTCGTAGGTCTGCCCGCCCACGGCGACCGCGGTGGGGGAGACCAGCCGGCCCTCGCCCTCGACGTAGGTGATCCCCTTGCTCTTGATCAGGCCCTGCAGGCCCTTGTAGAGCCTGCCGACGACGCCGTCCTTGTAGGCGTTGACGCCGTCCATGTCGATGCCGGCCAGGGTCGTCTTGACCCCGAACTGCTCGCCCTCGCGGGCGAGGTCGGCGACCTCGCCGGCGTGCAGCAGGGCCTTGGTCGGGATGCAGCCGCGGTGCAGGCAGGTGCCGCCCACCTTGTCCTTCTCGACCAGGACGACGGACAGGCCGAGCTCGGCGGCGCGCAGCGCCGCTGCGTACCCGCCGGAGCCGCCGCCGAGGATGACCAGGTCGGCCGGGCCGGCGGGTGCACTCACGGGAACTCCCTCGCAACAGCAGGTGTCGCCCGCCCGGGGGACCGGGGGCGGGGTGGTCCGCCCACATCCTGCCACTCCGGGAACGGCGCGGCCGTACGCACCGTTGGGCTCACGGAGCGTCGCGGCGCAGGCCGGGGCGTGGTGGCGACAGGAGAGCGTCATGGGGCTTCTCGACCGGCTGCGCGGTCGCGGCGGCGGGAGCGCCGACGGGCGCCGCGGCACGCTCGACCGCGGCTCGCACAAGGGCGACCTCACCCACCTCGAGCAGTTCGTCGCCAGCCGCCGCGGGGTGGAGGGCTACGTCGAGCCGCGCACCGCCGTCACCGAGACGACCATCCTGCTGGTCGCCGCCGACGGCGAGTGGACCCGCCGGCGCATCGACGGTCCCGACGTCGCCCGCCGCCTGCAGCGCGACCTCGGGATCCCCGTCTACGACGCGCAGGTCACCGGCTACCCCCAGCGCATGCGCGACTGGAGCGCCCGGCAGAAGCAGAACCGGCTCGACTAGCTCCCTCGGCGCCGGGCTACTCGGCGATGAGGTCCTCGATGGTGGCCAGGAGGGTCCGCACCGGGACGCCGGTGCCGCCCTTGGTCACGTGGCCCCACGGCGCGCCGGTGTTGTAGGCCGGGCCGGCGACGTCGATGTGCGCCCACGGCAGCCCGTCGGGCACGAACTCGGCCAGGAAGTGCGCGCCGACGAGCATGCCGCCCATCCGGTCGGCGTTGGCGTTGACGAAGTCGGCGATGGGCGAGTCGATGCCCTTGCGCAGCTCGGCCGGCAGCGGCATGGGCCACATGCCCTCGCCGACCCGCGTGCCGGCGGCGACGACGGCGTCGCGCAGCTCGTCGGTGCCCATGACGCCGGCCGTCCGGTTGCCCAGCGAGACCTGCTGCGCGCCGGTGAGGGTCGAGGTCTCGAGCAGCACGTCGGGGGCGTCCTCGGCGGCGCGGGAAATCGCGTCGGCCAGGATCACCCGCCCCTCGGCGTCGGTGTTGGTGATCTCCGACTTCTTGCCGTTGCGGAAGGTGACCACGTCGCCGGGCCGGTAGGCGGTGCCGCTGGGCAGGTTCTCGGCGATCGGCACGGTGGCGGTGACCTCGACCGGCAGCCCGAGCTCGGCAACCAGGCACACCGTCGCGATCACCGCGGCCGCGCCGGCCATGTCGCTGGTCATGTGGTGCATGTTCAGCGCCGGTTTGATCGACAGGCCGCCGCTGTCGAAGGTGATGCCCTTGCCGACCAGCGCGACCTTCCTGCGCGCCTTCCTGCCCTTGTAGGTCAGCCGCAGCAGCCGGGGGCCGCGGGCGGAGCCGCCGCCGACGGCGAGGATCCCGCCGTAGCCGCCGGCTGCCAGCGCCTTCTCGTCGAGGACCTCGACCGACAGGCCGGCCTTGTCGCCGGCGGCCGCGCCGCGGGCGGCCAGCTCGGCCGGGTAGAGGTCGTTGGGCGGGGTGTTGACCAGGTCGCGCACCAGCCGGACGGCGTCGGCGACCGCGCGCACGTGCGTGAGCGCGGCCTTGGCCTCACCGGTGTCGGGCACGACCACCTCGAAGGCGGCCGGCGGGGTGGGCCGGTTCGCCGGCAGGTCGGACTTGTAGGCGGTGAACTCGTAGGCGCCGAGCAGCGAGCCCTCGCCGACGGCGTGCAGCCGCTCGACGTCCGGCGTCCCGCCGATCGCGGCCAGCAGGGTCACCACCGAGCCGCGCCCGCCCAGCGCGCGGCTGGCCGCGCCGGCCGCCCGGCGCACCGCGTCGGGGCGGTAGCCGCCGTCCACGGCGGGCGACCCGAGCCCGGCGGCCAGGACCACCGGGAAAGGGCCCTGCCCGAGGGTGGCCACCTTGGTGACCTCCTCCTCGGCGCCGCGGGCGCCGAGGTCGGCGAGGGCGGGGAACAGCTTGCCCCCGAGGATGCGGTCGACGGCCTCCGCGCCCGGCGTGGGCAGCAGCCCGTCCGGCCCCTTGCCGATGCCGATGACGACGGCGTCGGCGGAGAGCTTCTCGAGGGGGCGGTCGGTGGTGGCGATCGTCGGCGGCACGGCGTCGATCGTATGGGCACGGCTAGCGTGACCTCCCGTGAGCCCGAAGACGTCCCCGCTGCACGACCGGCACGTCGCCGCCGGTGCCAAGCTCGCCGACTTCAGCGGCTGGTCGATGCCGATCGAGTACGCCGGGGGAGGGGTGCTGGCCGAGCACACCGCCGTCCGCACCGCCGTCGGCCTCTTCGACGTGTCGCACCTGGGCACCGGCACCGTCCGCGGCCCGGGGGCGGCCGCCTTCGTCGACCGGTGCCTCAGCAACGACCTGTCGCGCATCGAGCCGGGACAGGCGCAGTACACGCTGTGCTGCAGCGCCGGCGGCGGCGTCGTCGACGACCTGATCCTGTACCTACACGGCCCGGACGACGTCCTGCTGGTGCCGAACGCGGCCAACGCCGCCGAGGTGTTCGGCCGGCTGGCCGCCGAGGCGCCGGACGGCGTGCAGATCACCGACCGGCACGAGGAGGTCGCCGTCCTCGCCGTCCAGGGCCCGCGCTCGCCGCAGGTGCTGGAGGCCGTCGGCCTCGCGGCCGACCTGGGGTACATGTCCTTCGCGGCCGGCGACGTCACGGTCTGCCGCACCGGCTACACCGGCGAGCACGGCTACGAACTGCTGGTCGCCGCCGAGCGGGCCGGCGAGCTGTGGGACGCGCTGCTCGCCGCGGGGCAGGACCAGGGCATCCGGCCGTGCGGGCTGGGCGCCCGCGACACCCTGCGCACCGAGATGGGCTACCCGCTGCACGGGCACGAGCTGTCGCTGGAGATCTCGCCGGTGCAGGCGCGGTCGGGCTGGGCGGTCGGCTGGAAGAAGGAGCGGTTCTGGGGCCGCGAGGCGCTGCTCGCCGAGAAGGAGGCCGGCCCGGCGCGGCTGCTGTGGGGGCTGCGCGCCACCGGCCGGGGCATCCCGCGCCCGGGCATGCCGGTGCTGGACGGTGCCGGCGAGCGGATCGGCGAGGTCACCAGCGGGACGTTCTCACCGACGCTGAAGACCGGCATCGGCCTGGCCCTGCTCGACACCGCGGCCGGCGTGGCCGAGGGAGCAGAGGTGACCGTCGACGTCCGCGGCCGCCCGCAGCCGGTCGAGGTGGTCCGCCCGCCCTTCGTCGAGTCGCACACGAAGGACCCCGTGACCCCCCACCACTCGCAGGCTCGCGGCGGGGCCCTGTAACGGGGCCGTCAGGCGCGCTGCTTGGACTCCTTCGTCGGCTCCGGCGGGTCCGGCAGGGTGTCGGCGACCGTGGCGTTGCGCTCGCCCATCGGCTCGGGGTGGCCCTCGGTGGTGTCGCGCGCCGTCTGGTGCTCGGCCTCGGCGTTGATCTCGGCGCCCAGCAGGATCAGGTAGCAGGTCAGGTACAGCCACAGCATCAGCACGATGACGCCGGCGATCGCGCCGTAGGTCTTGTCGTAGGACCCGAAGTTGTTCACGTACAGGCTGAACCCGAGGCTGACCAGCGCCCAGACGACCGTGACGACGACCGAGCCGAGGCTGACCCAGCTCAGCCGCGGGGCGTCGCGGTCGGGTGCCACCCGGTAGAGGACGGCGAGCGAGCCGGCCATCACCAGGAGCAGCAGCACCCAGCGGATCACCTGCCCGAGGATCGTGCCGACGACGCCGAGCGGCAGGGCGTCCAGCACGGCCGGGACGACGGCGAGGAGCCCCACGGTGAGCAGGACGAACACGATCGCGCCGAGGGTCAGCCCCAGCGAGAGCGCCCGCATCTTGACGAAGTTGCGGGTCTCCACCTCGTCGTAGGCGATGTTGATCGCGGTGACCATGTTGTTCACACCGCCGGAGGCGCTCCACAGCGCGGCCAGGATCGACACGATCAGCCCGAAGGTGAGCGCTCCGCCGGCGTTCTCCGTGATGCTCTCGAGCTGGTCCCCGATCAGCGAGGCGGCGTCGTCGGGCAGCTGGGCGGAGATGTCCTCGACCTGCCGGGCCACCGTCTCGGGGGAGGCCACCAGACCGTAGAGCGAGATCGCGGCGATGAGCGCCGGGAAGATCGCCAGGAACGCGAAGAAGGCCACGCCGCCGGCGATGATCGGCATGTTGTCGGCCTTGTTCTCGGCCCACGCCCGCTTGACGATCTGCTTCCATCCCTTGAACGGGATCTGGGTGGGCTTCTCGGCGGTGACGCCGGGCAGCTCCTCCTCGCTGGGGGCGTCGGGCGGGACGCGGTCGGCGTCCGACCGCGGACGGGCGGCGCGCTCCTCCTCCGCGGCCGCGGCGGCGGCGCGCCGGGCCGCCTTCTCCTCGACCCGCTGCTTGATGCGCTCGACGGCGCTCTCGCGGTGGCTGGTTCCGGCCATGTGGTCCCCCTGGCAGATGGCGGGTCGAGGAGACGGCGGGCGTCAGTCGCCCGGCCAGCTCCCGGTGAGCTTGGTGAAGCCGCGGGCCCCGGCGCGGTCGATGGCGGCCTTGGTGGCCGCGAAGATCGCGCCCTGCAGCGCCGCGGCCAGGACGACCTCGCGCATGCGGTACTCGCTCTGCAGCGCGCTGGGCGCGTCCTCCTCGTCGGCGATCTTCTTCCAGACCTGCTTGAAGATCACTCCGGACAGGGTGCCGGCCAGGATGCCGCCCAGCAGGCCGATCGGCCGGTAGGCGATCTTGGCTCCCTTGCTCACCGTTTCCTCCTCGAGGTCGTGGGGGTGCTCGAACGCTTGCGCCGCAACACCACCAGACCGACCACCACCGCGACCAGCCCCAGCACCGCGCCGAGCACGACCGGCGGGCTCTCGCGGTAGGTCTCGACGGCGGTGTCGCGGGCCCGGTAGACGCCCTCGCGCGCCCGGGCGGGGACGTCGAGGCGGCGGCTGAGCTCGTCGACGGTCCGGCCGAGCTGGTCGCGGGTCGCCTCGATCTCGGCCTTGATCGCGTCGGGGTCGGGGGCGCCGTTGCCGGAAGGCGCCGTCACCGGGCGATCCCCTGCTTCACCGTGGCGATGTCCTGCTGGACGCTGGCGATCGTGTCGGTCGGCATCGGCGGCGCCGCCGACTGCACGTCCTTCTTGCCGATCAGGGCGAGGACGCCGGCGACGGCGAAGAGCACCACGGCGACGATGATCGCGGCCAGCCAGCCGGGCAGCACGTTGGCCAGACCGAGGATCAACGCCGTGATGAGGGCGTTCAGCCCGAGGATCGCGACCAGCCCGGCCCCGCCGAACAGCCCGGCGCCGACGCCGAGCCGCTTGGCCTTCTGCGTCACCTCGGCCTGGGCGAGGCGAACCTCGTCGCGCACGAGCCGGCTGACCTGGTCGGTCAGGTCGCCGATCAGCTGACCGGTGGAGACGTTCTTCGGATCCGGCGGGGATGTCTCCGCACGGGTCGCCCCGGTGGCTGGGGGCTGGCTCATCGGTCCTCCGGTCCTCGGGCGGGGCTCGTCGATGCCCCTGCATGCCCGCCCGGGGGAGCGGATAACCGGCCGTCGATCACAGTCGGGGAACGGATAGCGTGCGGTCCATGACCTGGACCTGGCGGCTGGAGGACCCGTCCGGCGCGGCCATCGACCCGGCCTCGATCGGCGTGGAGGTGCCCGACTCGGACAACCAGGGCGACGCCGAGTCGTGGCTGGGGGAGAACTGGCGGGAGCTGCTGGCCCGCGGGGTGGCGACCGTGACCCTGTTCCACGGCGAGGACGAGGTCTACGGGCCCATGGGGCTCGCCGCGACCTGAGCGGAGGCTCGGGGTGAAGGAGAGCTTCACCCCGAGCCTCCGGTGACGGCTAGCCGCGCGAGGTCTTCGCGGGGTCGCGCTCGACGACGCCGCCCAGGACGTCGTCGATCCGCTGCAGCACGTCGGCGTCGAGCTTCACGCCGGCGGCCTTGACGTTGTCGTGCACCTGCTCGGGCCGGCTGGCGCCGATGATCGCCGCGGCGACGTTCGGGTTCTGCAGCACCCACGCCACGGCCAGCTGGGCCATCGAGAGCCCGAGGTCGTCGGCGATGGGCCGCAGGTCCTGCACGGCGCTGAGGATCTCGTCGGTCATGAACCCCTGCATCGAGCCGCCGACGCTCGCGTGCCCGGCCCGGGTGTCGGCGCCCGGCTGCTCGCCCGGCCGGTACTTGCCGGTGAGCACGCCCTGGGCCAGCGGCGACCACACGATCTGCGACAGGCCCTCCTTCTCGGAGGTGGGCACGACCTCGGCCTCGATGACCCGCCAGAGCATGGAGTACTGCGGCTGGTTGCTGATCAGCTGGATGCCGAGCTCGCGGGCCAGCTCGGCGCCGGCCGCGATCTCCTCGGCCCGCCACTCCGAGACGCCGATGTAGAGGACCTTGCCCTGCCGCACCAGGTCGGCGAAGGCGCTCATCGTCTCCTCGAGCGGCACCGTCTCGTCGTAGCGGTGGGCCTGGTAGAGGTCGACGTAGTCGGTCTGCAGCCGCTGCAGCGAGGCGTGGCAGCTCTCGATGATGTGCTTGCGGGACAGGCCGCGGTCGTTCGGGCCGGGGCCGGTGGGCCAGTAGACCTTGGTGAAGATCTCGAGGCCCTCGCGGCGCTGGCCGGCGAGCGCGCGGCCGAGCACCGACTCGGCCTTGGTGCCGGCGTAGACGTCGGCGGTGTCGAAGGTGGTGATCCCGGCGTCGAGGGCGGCGCGGACGCAGGCGTGCGCCGCGTCCTCCTCGACCTGGCTGCCGTGGGTCAGCCAGTTGCCGTACGCGATCTCGGAAATGTTCAGGCCGGAACGGCCGAGGCGTCTGTGCTCCACGTGCAGCGACCGTAGCCGCGGTCCCGCGACGGTGCGGAGCCGGCTCCGGCTAGAGCTGCGCCCCGATCGCGACCTCGGGCTTCGGGAAGCGCCAGCGGCGGATCATGGTCGACCGGCTGATGCCGTACCAGGTGACGCCCTTGTGGCTCTCGTCCGGCAGCTTCTCGGCCAGCGTGCGCTTGATCTTCCGGGTCAGCAGCACCGAGTCGACGATGAAGATGAGGAAGAACGCCATCAGCACGAAGCTCGTGTAGCTGCGGATCACCAGGTTGGGGACGAAGGTGCCGACCAGGGCCAGCGCGGCGACGAGCAGGAAGAGGCTGCCGATGTTGCGGCGGGAGTCGACGACGTTGCGGACCAGCCGCCGCACCGGACCGCGGTCGCGGGCCGGCAGGTAGGAGTCGTCGCCGCGGGCGGCGGCCTGCCGGGCGGCACCCCGGTTGGCGGCCTGCTGCTCGCGCATCCGCTTGTAGGCCTCCTTGCGCGTGGTGGGAGGCGGCGGGGGCGGCCCGGGACGGCGCCCCTGGGCCTCGTTGCGCTTGGGCGTGGGACGGCCCTTGCCCGCCGTCCTGACCGTGGCGGTGTCGGCGACCGGCGTCTCGGGTGCCGTCGTCTCGTCGGTCGGCTTGCGGCCGGGCAGGCGGAGCTTCACGACCGGCAAGTCTACGTGCGGCCCGGCCGTGTCCTCGGCGGATGCGTCCGCGCGCCGTACAGTGGGAAGAAGCTCCGCTGCGGCGGCGTTGACCCGTTTTCGGAACAGCCGCTGCGGGACCTCGGATGTGGGAGGACAGAACATGACGGTGCAGGACACGCAGGCGACCGGCGTCATCCTGAGCGAGGCTGCGTCGGGCAAGGTCAAGGCGCTGCTCGACCAGGAGGGCCGTGACGACCTGCGGCTGCGCATCGCCGTCCAGCCCGGTGGGTGCTCGGGTCTGCGCTACCAGCTCTTCTTCGACGAGCGCTTCCTCGACGGCGACCAGACATACGAGTACGGCGGCGTCGAGGTGATCGTCGACCGGATGAGCGGCCCCTACCTCGGCGGCGCGGTCATCGACTTCGTCGACACGATCGAGAAGCAGGGCTTCACGATCGACAACCCCAACGCGCAGGGCTCCTGCGCCTGCGGCGACAGCTTCCACTGAGCGCCGCGCTCGCCAGAGCGCTGAAACGGCCGAGGCCCGGGATCCGCTGGATCCCGGGCCTCGGCCGTTCGACGCCTCGTTCCTACAACCGCACGGGGTAGACGGTCTCCGGGATCTCGGGCTTGATCCGCTCCTCGACGAAGATCCCGTGCCAGACCATGAAGACCAGCACCTCCCACACCTGGCGGGCGGTGCGCTTGCTCGGCTGGTCGGCGGTGCGCAGCGACTCGAGCAGCCGGTGCACGTGGTCGCGGTCGAGCCACTCGTCGGTCTGGCTCTCGCTGACGATGTCGCGGGCCCAGTCGTGCAGCGGCCCGGCCAGGAACTCCCCGGTCGGCACGGGGAAGCCGAGCTTGCGCCGGTGCAGGATCGGCTCGGGGACGATCTGCTCCATCGCCCGGCGCAGGGCGTACTTCGTGGCGTCGCCCCTGGGCGGGACGCGCTGGTCGAGCGGGATGGTGCTGGCGAGCGCGAAGACCTCGGAGTCCAGGAAGGGCACCCGCAGCTCGAGCGAGTTGGCCATGGTCATCTTGTCGGCCTTGACCAGGATGTCGCCGCGCAGCCAGGTGAACAGGTCGACGTACTGCATCGCCGTCACGTCGTCGTAGCCGGCCTCGCGGGTGCGCCGGTAGAGGTCCTCGGTGACCTGGACGTGCGACAGATCCGGGTCCCGACCGGGCAGCAGCTGCGCCAGCTCGTCGGCGTTCAGGTTGCGGGCGTTGCCGTAGTACCGCTGCTCCAGGTCCTGCGACGCCCGCTCCAGCAGGCTCTGCCCGCGGACGCCCTCGGGCATCAGCTTCGACAGCCGGCCCAGCACGCGGCGACCTGCGGCCGGCAACTTCGACGCCCACGCGAGGCTCAACGGCTCGCGGTAGATCGTGTAGCCGCCGAACAGCTCGTCGGCGCCCTCGCCGGAGAGCACGACCTTCACGTGCTTGCGGGCCTCGCGGGCCACGAAGTACAGCGGCACGAGCGCGGGGTCGGCGACCGGGTCGTCGAGGTACCAGACGACCTCGGGGATCGCCGCGGCGAATTCCTCGGCGGTGATGACGACCGGGTAGTGCTTGACGCCGAGCGTCGCCGCCGACTCCGCGGCGATGTCGACCTCGGAGGTCGACTCGCGCTCGAACCCGACGGTGAAGGTGAGCAGGTCGGGGTTGTAGCGCTTGGCCAGCGCGGCGATGGCCGTGGAGTCGATGCCGCTGGACAGGAACGAGCCGACGGTCACGTCGGCCCGCATGTGCTTGGCGACCGACTCGTCGAGGGCCGCGGCGATGCGGTCGTAGAGCTCCTGCTCCCGGCCCGCGGGCACCGGCTGCGGCCGGAAGGTCGGGTGGAAGTAGCGCGTGGTGGTCAGCTCGCCGTTCGCGACGGTGAAGCTGGTGCCGCTCTCGATCCGGCGGATGCCGCGGTGCAGGGTCGCCGGCTCCGGCACGTACTGCAGCGTCAGGTAGTGCTGCAGGCTGGCGGCGTCGACGCCGCCGGCCGCGTCGCTGCCGCCGAGCAGCTCCAGCAGGGCCTTCTTCTCCGAGGAGAAGACCAGCCCGCCGTCGGCCAGCCGGGCGGTGAACAGCGGCTTGATGCCGAACGGGTCGCGGGCGCCGAACGCCGTCCTCGTGGCGGTGTCCCAGATGACGAAGGCGAACATGCCGCGCAGCCGCGTGACGACGTCCTCGCCCCACAGGTGGTAGCCGGCGACGATCGTCTCGGTGTCACCGTGCGTCGTCAGCTCCAGGCCGGCGGCCTGCAGCTCCTCGCGCAGCTCGACGTAGTTGTAGATCTCGCCGTTGAACAGGATCCGGTAGCGGTCCTGCGCGTAGGGCAGCGGCTGCGGGCTGCCCTCGACGTCGATGATCGACAGCCGGTTGAACGCGAGGACGACGTTGCGGTCCGACCAGACCGCGGTGTCGTCGGGGCCGCGGTGGTGCAGGCAGTGCAGGGCGTCGCGCATGCCGGACACGCGGTCGTCGTCGACCCGGTCGGCGTCCGTGGACAGGTAGGCCAGCAGGCCGCACATGCGGGGGCTCCTGGGGTTCGGGGACGGGGGAGCGGGGGACGGCCGGCTACAGCGGGAGGCCCGCGCGCACCCGCGCGGTCACCCGGCGCTCGGCCCAGAAGGACAGGAAGGGGACGACGCCGGCGAGCAGCACCAGCACCGTGCCCTTGGGCGTCCACCTGGCCCGCAGGGCCAGGTCGAAGGCGGCCGCCAGGTAGACGATGTAGAAGACGCCGTGGATGGGGGAGACCACCGCCGACACCTCGGGCACGTCCGCCAGGTAGCGCAGCGGCATGGCGACGAGGACCAGCACCAGCAGCATCACGCCGACGACGTAGGCCATGACCCGGTACCGGGTGAGGGCGGTGCCGACGGTGCGGACGCCGTCCTGCGTCTGCTCGGCCATCAGCGACCCGCCGCCGAGCTGCGCGAGTTCTTGAGGGCCTTCTCGTTGAGCTCGGCCAGGTAGGCGTTGTACGCCGCCAGCTCCGGGTCGCCGGAGGTGTCGATGCGCGGGCGCTGGTACAGGACGACCTCCGTGCCGGGCTCGTCCGCTTCGGGGTCCCGGTGGAGCTCGTCGCGGATCATGCGTGAGTAGAACCACAGGCCCATGAGCCCGTAGAGCGGCCACTGGAGCGCGTAGCTCCAGTTGACCGCACCGCCGCCGTCCTCGGCCTTGCTCAGCTGCCAGTAGCCGAGGAACCAGGTCGCGACGAACAGAGCCGCGACCAGCAGGTGCAGCAGCACCCACTTCGGGGTCAGCAGCCGGCGGTACACGCGTCCGACTCTAACCGGCCGCGCCGCCGCCGCGGTGGCCCTGCGCGGGCGGGTGGGACGGCCGGGACGCCGCGGACGACGCGGGGCAGGTCACGTGCTGGTCACGGCCGGGCCACGACCCGGCGCCGTCCCGTCCCGCGGTGGGGGGTCGCCGCGCGGGGTCGGATAGTCTCGCGCCACACTGTGATCGACGTGTGGGACCCGTGTGCGGCCTGCGCGCGCAAGGACCGCCCGGGCCGTCCGGGTGGGGGACGAGGAGGCAACGAGCAGTGGCTCGAGGCAGCAGGGTCGTGCGGCTGGGCGCGCTCGGTCTCCTGGGTGGTCTCACCCTCACCGGGTGCGAGATGCCGAACAACGAGTTCTGGCGCTTCGGCTGGCCGGAAGGCATCACCGAAGAGGCCGAGTCGATGCGCGAGCTGTGGACGGGCTCGGTCATCGCCGCGCTGATCGTCGGCATCATCACGTGGGCGCTGATCCTCTGGTGCGTCGTCCGCTACCGGAAGCGCAGCGACGAGCTGCCCCGCCAGACGGCGTACAACCTGCCGCTGGAGATCGTCTACACGATCATCCCGTTCCTCATCATCGCCGGCCTGTTCTTCTTCACCGTGGTCGTGCAGAACCGCGTGCAGGAGCGCAGCGCCGACCCCGACGTCACGATCGACGTCAACGCGTTCAAGTGGAACTGGCAGTTCGTCTACCCCGAGACCGAGGACCCCGACGGCAACCCGGTCGAGACCGTGGGCGACAGCGAGGAGATCCCGATCCTCGTGCTGCCCACCGACCGCACGATCCGCTTCCAGGTCGCCTCGGCCGACGTCATCCACTCGTTCTGGGTGCCGGAGTTCCTCTTCAAGCTCGACGTCATCCCGGGCAACGAGAACGGCCGGGACAACGTCTTCGAGGTGACCGTCACCGAGCCCGGTGCCTACGTCGGCCGCTGCGCCGAGCTGTGCGGCACGTACCACGCGTACATGAACTTCGAGGTGCGCGCGGTGTCGCCGGACGCCTACGAGGACTACCTCGCCGCCCGCGAGGACGGCGCCAGCACGGCCGAGGCGCTCGAGAGCATCGGCGAGGACCCGACCGCCACCACGACGACACCGTTCGACCTGGTCAACGACTACCAGCGCACCGAGAACCAGCGGCCCGGCTCGCAGGGCGGCAGCGAGGACGTCGGCGGCAACACCCAGGACGAGGGCAACTGACGATGCGGACCTCGGACCTCACCACGCAGCAGGGGGGACGGCCGTGAAGGTCGAAGCGCTCATCTTCAACATCATCGCGGTGTTCTGCGTCATCGCCGCCGTCGTCTACGGCGTCTGGGCGCGCGAGCCGATCGGCACGACGGCCCTGGTCCTGTCGGCCGGCCTGACCGGCCTGGTGGGCGGCTTCTTCTGGTTCATCTCGCGCCGCATAGACGCGCGGCCGGAGGACCGCAAGGACGCCGAGATCGCCGACGGCGCCGGCGAGCTGGGCTTCTTCAGCCCGAGCAGCTACTGGCCCTTCGCCATCGGTGTCTCCGCGGCGCTGATGGGCCTGGGCCTGGCCTTCTGGTACTCGTGGTTGATCATCATCGCCGGCGTGGCGCTGCTCATCACCATCGGCGGTCTGCTCTTCGAGTACTACGTGGGGCAGAACGCCACGCAGAGCTGACGAAGGACCCCGCTGCCCCCCACCGCTCGCACGCTCGCGGCGGGACCCTGCACCGGGGCCGTTCCAGAACCTCGCCAAGGCCCCCGGTCCGTCTCGGATCGGGGGCCTTCGTGCGTCCGGGGTCAGCCGGTCGTCGAGCGGCGGGTCATCCGCTCGTGCAGCCGCTGCACCTGGCGGTCCAGCGGGCTCGGCACGAAGTCAGCGGCGGCGGGGGCGCTGGGCATGAGCACCCACAGGAGCAGGTAGACGAGGACGCCGGCACCGCCGGCCACGGTCAGGCCGACGAAGCCGACCCGCCAGAGCAGCGCGTCGATGCCGCTGTACTCCGCCAGGCCGCCGCAGACACCGCCGACCATGCGGTCGGAGGTGCTGCGCTGCAGCTGCGTGCGGGGGCCCGGCTGCTGCGGGGCGGGGTCGATGGTCGGGGGAGTGGTGGCTGCGGAGGTCATGGCAACGAGCCTGCCGCGCGCGGGCGCCCACGGGCATCGGGGAACGCCCGGATCCGTCCCTGGTTCGCCGTCCCCGGGGAGACCCTGGCCCGACCGGCGATCCGGGGGGGTGACGTGCGCTGATGGCGCGTTCCGGTGGGCGGAACGCGCCATCAG
>NZ_JBJGYZ010000059.1:0-20622 GCF_054050275.1 Geodermatophilus sp. SYSU D00691 | reverse complement strand
GCCGGCCGCGGTCGCGGCCGGCGCCGAGGCGCTGGGGTACGGCGGGTCAGATCTCGCCGGGCTCCACCTCGAGCCCCAGGCTCTCCTGGACCTCGGTCAGGCAGGAGAAGTCGACGTGCTCACGCCAGTCGAAGCCTTCGGGCACGTTGCCCGCGTCGATCATGGCCTGGTTCCACGTCTCCCAGGTGTCCTCCGGTGAACCACCGTTGAGCGACCAGTTCTGCTCCATCTCGATCTGCCACTCGTCGAGGTCGCCCTCACTGGGCTCCTCGCCGTACTCCGCGGCGATGTCGAGCGCGGCCTGCTGGTTGTCGGTGTAGTCCTCGCCCTCGGAGATCCACTGCTTGGCGGCGATGCGGCCCTCGAGGTAGGCGCAGACCTCGTCGCGGTTGTTCTCCATGGTCTCGGCGGTGACGACCCAGACCTCCTGGGGCACCCGCTGGTACTCCTGGACGATCATCTGGCCGCCCTCGGCCTCCAGCGGCAGCACGTGCCGCGGCTGCAGCGCCGCGACGTCGATCTGCCCGGCGAGCAGGGCCTGCAGGCGCTCGTCGGAGCCGCCCTCGATCTGCACCCACTCCATGCTCTCGGGGTCGACGCCGAGGCCCTCGAGCATCTCCTCGCCGACGGTGATGTTGCGGTCGCCGGCGGCGCCGCCGCTCACCTTCAGGCCTTCGAGGTTGTTCGGGTCGACGCCGGCCCGGATGCCGAGGAAGTACGCCTCGGCGTCCTTCTCGACACCGATGATCTTCATCGGCACGCTGCCCTCGGCCAGCGCCGACCAGATGACGTCGCTCTCGCCCTGCGCCACCCAGACGTCGCCGCCGGCCAGGCCGGCGATGTACTCGTCGGTGGCGAACACCTCGGCCGGCTCGGAGAACCCGAGGTCGGGCCAGTAGTTCTTGTCGGCGACCATCCAGGCGAGCTGGTTCATGAAGTCGTCACCGTCGATCGCCAGGCGGACCTGGTTCAGCTCGTCGCCGCCGTCCCCACCGCCCCCGCCACCACCGTCGGATCCGCAGGCCGCCGCGACGAGCGCGGTGGCGAACAGGATCGCCGGCACCCGGAACTTGTGCATCGTTTCGTCCTTTCGTGAACGAAGTGCCCGTGACGACGACGTCACGTGTCCTAGGCCCGCCACACCGAGACCTTGCGCTCGAGCAGCTGGGTCAGCCCGACCATCGCGACGCAGAAGAAGACGAAGATGAAGAGCATCGCGTAGGTCTGAGCGCTGTTGAACGTCTTGGACGAGAGCGCGATGATGTAGCCGATCCCGTTCGCGGCGGTGAAGAGCTCGCCGATGAACAGGCCGATCAGGCCCCTCGAGACGCCCATGCGGATGCCGGTGGCGATGAACGGCACGGTCGAGGGCAGCACCACCGAGCGGTAGAGCCGCGGCCGGCTGGCCCCGAACGAGCGCGCCGCCTTCAGCAGCGAGTTGTCGACGGTCTTGACGCCCTCCATGACCACGACCAGCGTGGCGGGCACCGCCGAGAGCACGATGATCACGATCCGGGCGGTGTCGTTGATGCCGACCCACAGCACGATCAGCGGCATGAGGATCAGCCGCGGCGTGGTGTAGAGCGCCCACACGTAGGGGCTGGTGATCCGGTCGATGATCCGGACGCCGCCGATGATCAGGCCGGCCGGCACCGCGATGGCGATCGAGATGACCATCCCGACCACGTAGACCCACAGGCTCTTGCCGAGGTTGCCCCAGAGGATGCCCTGCTCGTTCATCCGGACGAGCTGGTCCCAGACCTCGGTCACCGAGGGGAGGAACAGCTTCGGGACGTCGGTGTAGGTCGCGACCAGCTGCCAGACCGTGAAGAAGATCAGCAGGTTGATCGTGCCGATGACCCAGCGCTGCTTGCGGCTGTAGACCTTGCGCCGTCCGTACCGGTACTTCCGGGTCGGCCGCTTGGCGGGCGCGGTGACCGACGTCGGGACCGTCGTCGGCGCGATCGATCCGGTGGCGGTCACAGGACGACCTCCTCACGCCAGCGGCTGGCGTGGTTCTCGAGCCGGCGGGACAGGCTGACCAGCAGCAGCGCGAGGGCGATCAGGGTGGCGATGAAGGCGAACATCCGCGCGGTGTCCAGGTCGCGGGCCGAGCGGATCACCTCGGTGCCGATCCCGCCGGTGCCGACGGTGAGCTCGATGACCAGCAGGCCGACGAAGCCGCGGGAGATGCCGTTGCGCACGCCGCTGGCGATGAACGGCAGGGTGCTCGGGACGACGACCTTGCCGAACAGCTGCATCCGGCCGGCGCCGAAGCTGCGCGCGGCCCGGAGCAACCCGTCGTCGGTGGTCTGCACGCCGTCCTTGGCCGACAGGATGATCGGGATGATCGCCGAGAGCACGACCAGCCAGATCTTGATCTCGGCGCCGAAACCGAGCCAGAGCACCATGAGCGGTGCCAGCGCGATGCGCGGCATCGCGAAGAAGCCCCACAGGTAGGGGGAGGTGATCAGGTCGGCGGTGGGGGACATGCCGATCGCGACGCCGAGCGGGATGCCGACGACCAGCGAGATCGCCAGGCCGATCGACATCGCGTACATGCTGTCGGCGGTGGCCTCCCACATGGACCCGTCGGCCGCGGCCGCGGCCCACTCCTGGGCGACCGGCCACGGCCCGGGGAAGAGGATCGGGCTGGGGTCGAAGACCATGACCGACAGCTGCCAGATCCCGATGAACGCGACGAAGGCGAGGACGCCGGGGCCGCGCTTGCGCAGCAGCCGCTCGCCGAACGACTGCTGCTTCCTGCGGGGCCGCGCCGGCGCGGGGGAGGCTGCGGAGGACGACTCGTGAGCGGCGGTCGCGGCCATGGTCAGACGCCGCCCGCGTTCGGCACGGTGCCGCCGGCGCCGATCGGCTCGGCCAGCTCGGACCGCTCGGGGTGCTCCTCGGACAGCAGCTGCCACACCCGGTCGCGCAGGTCCTGGAACTCGGGCAGCTGGCGGCTGGCCCGGCTGCGCGGCCGCGGCAGGTCGACCTCGATGATCTCCTTGATCCGGCCGGGCCGGTTGGTCACCACCGCGATCCGGTCGCCGAGGGTGATCGCCTCGTCGACGCCGTGGGTGATGAAGATGATCGCCTGCCCGGTCTCGGCGACGATCCGGGTCAGCTCCTCCTGCATGATCTCGCGGGTCATCGCGTCGACCGCGGCGAACGGCTCGTCCATCAGCAGCAGCCGCGGCTCGGTGACCAGCGCGCGGGCCAGGCCGACCCGCTGCCGCATGCCGCCGGAGAGCTCCCGGGGGTAGGACTTCTCGAAGCCGGAGAGCCCGACCATCTTGATGTAGCGGTCGACCTTGGCGCCGGTGTCGGAGTCGACCCGGCCCTGCATCTCCAGGCCGAAGCGCACGTTCTTCTCGACCGTGCGCCACGGCATGAGGGCGTAGTCCTGGAAGACGACGGCGCGGTCGGGGCCGGGGCCGGTGACGTCCTTGCCGAAGACCTTGATCTCGCCGGCGGCCGGCGGGACCAGGCCGGCGACGACGTTGAGGAACGTGCTCTTGCCGCAGCCGCTGGGCCCGACCACCGCGAGGAACTCGCCGTCGGCGACCTCCAGCGTGAAGTCCTCCAGGGCGACGAGCGTGTCCTTGTTGCGCGTGCGCTCGTACTCGACCGAGACCCCGTGGGCCTCCACGGCCAGCGTCCTGCCCAGCCGGTCCTGACCTGGTGCCACGTGCATCGACTCCCTTGTCCTGCGTCCGGGGCGCAACGGGCTCGAGCGGGGTCCGTCAGCTCGCGGAGCTGCAATCGATTGCCTCGGCCCGAAGTATCGGCAGACCGGCCGCAGATGTGTCAAGGGTTACACCGACATCGCAGCCAAGTTGCCGTTTCGGCCCTGCGCCGCTCCACCGTCGGGTGGTCGCCGCATGGGAACCGGGGGTCCGGGCAGTGCCGAATGCTTACGATTGCAGTCATGCGCCCGCCCACGCTCCGTGACGTCGCCGAGGCCGCCTCGGTGCACGTCGGCACGGCGTCGCGCGCGCTCAACCCCGGCAGCCGGGGCCGGGTCAGCCGCAGCACGGCCGAGCGCGTGCTGCGCGTCGCCCGCGAGCTCGGCTACCGGCCCAACCCGATGGCGCGCAGCCTGCGGACGGCGCGGACCAACACCGTCGGCCTCGTCGTGCCCGACCTGACCAACTCGCTGGTGGCCCCGCTCGTGCGCGGCGCGGAGAGCGTCCTCGCCCCGGCCGGCTACGACGCCTGGATCGTCAACACCGACAACGACCTCGACCGCGAGCGGGCGCTGGTCGACTCGCTGCTGGGCAAGCAGGTCGACGGGCTGATCGTGGCGACGGCCTCGCTCGACGACGGCTGGCTGGCCGGCCTGCACGCCGAGGGCGTGCGCATGGTGCTGGTCAAGCGGCTGCTGGCGGGCGCGTCGATCCCGTCGGTGACCGCCGACAACGCCGCCGGCGTCGCGCTGGCCGTCGACCACCTGGTCGGCCTCGGCCACACGCGGATCGCGCACGTGGCCGGGCCCGAGAGCCTGTCGACGGGGGCGGTCCGGCGGCGGGGCTACCTGCAGGGCCTGCGCGACCACGGGCTGCCGGAGGACCCGCGGCTGGTGGTCAGCTGCCCGAACTCGACCGAGGAGGAGGGCGCCCGCGCCATGGCCGCCCTGCTCGACAGCGGCGTCGAGTTCACCGCCGTCATCGCGGCGCACGACCGCTCCGCGCTGGGCATCTACGACGTGCTGGCCGCCCGCGGGCTGCGCTGCCCCGACGACGTGAGCGTCGTCGGGTTCAACGACATGCCGCTGATGGACAAGATGCACCCACCGCTGACCACGGTCCGCGTGGGTCACCACGAGATGGGCGCCGAGGCCGGGCGGCTGCTGCTCGACGTCTTCGCCGAACCCGACCGGCCCGCCCGCGCGGTGCTGCTGCGGCCCACCCTCGTCGTCAGGTCCTCGACCGCGCCGCCCCGGTGAGCCGCTGGGGCGGGGGACTGGCCTGGCTGTTCGTCCAGGCCGCGCTGCTGCACGCCTCCTACGGCGTCGTCCGCCCGATGGTCAGCTACCGCGCGCTCGACCTGGGCGCGGGCAGCGCGACGCTCGGTGCGCTGGCCGCCGCCTTCGCCGTCCTGCCGCTGCTGCTGGCCTTCGCCGTCGGCCGCCGCGCCGACGTCCTGGGGCCCGGGCGGCTGGTGGTCGCCGGCGCCGTGGTGCTGGCCGGCGGCAGCGTCGCGGCGCTGCTGGCGCCGGGCCTGGTCGTGCTGGTGCTCGCCGCCGCGGCCCTGGGCTTCGCGCACCTGCTCGGGATGGTCGGGCAGCAGACCGTGGTCGCCCGGCTGGACAGCGGCACCGCCCGCGACCGCGGCTTCGGGTCGCTGACCGCGGCCGCCTCGGTCGGGCAGATGCTCGGCCCGGCCGCCGCGCTGCCGCTAGCCGGGTACCTGGCCTCCGGCCGGTGGTCGGCCGGCGTCGTCGGGCTCGCCGTCGCCGCCGTATTCGCGCTGGTGGCGGTCCCGCTGGCGGTGCACCGCGGACGGCGGACACCCCCGGCGGCGCGGCCGGCCGGCGAGCCGACGTCGTCGCGCCGGGCCCTGGCCGTGCTGCTGCGCACCGAGGGCATGGGTCCGGCGATCGTCACCAGCGGCATCGTGCTCGCCGCCCTCGACCTGCTGCTGGCGTTCCTGCCCGCCTGGGCGGAGGAGCACGACGTCCCGGTCGCCGTGGTCGGCTGGTTGCTCGCGCTCCGCGCGCTGGTCTCGCTGCTCTCCCGCGCCCTCGTCGTCCGGCTGATCTCCGCGTTCACCCGCCGCTGGACGCTCATCGGCTCGCTGCTCATGGGCGTGGCCGGCCTGGCGTTGCTGCCGTTCGTCGGCGTGGCCGGCGCGGTGGCGGTGATGGTGCTGCTCGGGGTGGGCCTCGGGCTGGCGCAGCCGATGACGCTCTCGTGGGTGTCGGCGATCACCGCCCCCGAGCTGCGCGGCTCGGCCGTCGGCCTGCGGCTCACCGCCAACCGGCTGGCGCAGACCCTGCTGCCGCCGGCGATCGGGTTCGCGGCCGCGGGCAGCGGCAGCGGCGGGGTGTTCCTGGGCAGCGCCGCGGTGATGGTCGCGGCGACCGCGACCGTGCTGCGCCGCTCGCCCGAGTAGGGGCCTCAGCCCGGCCGGCGGGTCAGCATCGTCAGCAGGTCGGCGGCCGGGCCGGTGGGCCGCGTGCCGGCCCGCCAGACCGCCCGCAGCGTGCGGCGCAGCTCGAGCCCCGTGGTGGGCACCTCGACCAGCGCCCCGGCGACCAGGTCGGCGGCGACCACCAGCTCGCTGAGCAGCGCCGGGCCCGCGCCGGAGACGACGGCCGTGCGCACGGCGGTGCCGGAGCCGAGCTCGAGCAGCGGCCGGGCCACCGGCAGCCCGGTGGCCCGCAGCGCCCGGTCGGCGGTGTCGCGGGTGCCGGAGCCGGCCTCGCGGGTGATCAGCGGCGTCGCGGCCAGCTCGGCGCCGGTCACCGGCGCGGTGCGGCCGGCCCAGTCGTGCCCCGGCGCGACGACGAGGACCAGCCGGTCGGAGCCGACGGTCACCGCGTCGAGCCCTTCGGCCGGGCCCGGGGACTCGATGAAGCCGACGTCGACGCCGTCGTGCCGGGCCAGCTCGCAGACCCGCGTGCTGTTGAGCACCTGCAGCCCGACGTGCAGGTCGGGGGCGTCGCGGCGCAGCGTGCCGATCCACCCCGGCAGCAGGTGCTCGGCGATGGTCAGGCTCGCGGCGAGGGAGAGCTCGGCCTCCCGGTGGCGGCGCAGCGCGGCCGCGCCCTCGGTGAGGACGGCGAGCTCGGCGAGCACCCGGGCGGCCCAGCCGGCGACGACGGCGCCCTCCGCGGTGAGCGCCGAGCCCCGCCGGCTGCGGTCGACCAGCTGCAGGCCGAGCCGGCGCTCCAGGGCGCTCAGCCGCTTGCTCGCCGAGGGCTGGCTGATGCCCAGCACGGTGGCCGCGCCGGTGAGGCTGCCGTGCTCGTCGACCAGGACGAGCAGCTGCAGCGACTCGACGTCGGGCACCCCTGCCATTCCCGCAGGCTATGACCTGCGGCACAGCCGGTGGCTACCGCGACCGCCGGACACCCCCGAAAGTGCTGATCGTGGCCCGCACCCTCGCCCCGGCGCAGGGCCGCACCGCGCCCCTCGGGCCGGGCCTCGCGGTGGTCGCCGTCGGCACGGCCGTCGCGCTGGCGGTCAACCAGGTCGTGCCCGCGGTGAGCGCGCTGACCGCGGCGGTGGTGCTCGGCGTCCTCGCTGGCCCCGCGCTGCCCGCGGCCACGCGCGCCGGGCTCGGCTGGGGCACCCGGCGGTTCCTGCGGCTCGGCGTCGTCCTGCTCGGCCTCCAGCTCGGGCTCGACGCCGTCGCCGGGCTGGGGGCCGCGACCGTCGCGGCGGTGGTCGGCACCGTCGTCGTCGCGTTCGCCGGCACGCTGCTGCTGGGCCGCCTGGTCGGCGTCCCGCCCGGCCTGACCCTGCTGGTGGCCACCGGCTTCTCGATCTGCGGCGCCGCGGCGATCGCCGCGATGGGCGGCGCGGCGCGGTCGAGGGACGAGGACGTCGCCACCGGCGTCACGCTCGTGACCCTCTTCGGCACCGCGGCGATCGCGCTGGTGCCGCTGGCCGGCGCCGGGCTCGGCCTGGACGACGCGCAGCTCGGCACCTGGGCGGGGCTGGCCGTGCACGAGGTCGCCCAGGTGGTGGCCGCGGCGTCGCCGGCGGGGGCGGCTGCCGTCGGCATCGCCGTCGTCGTCAAGCTGACCCGGGTCGTGCTGCTCGCCCCCATGGTGGCCGCGGTCGGCGTGGTGCGGCGGCAGGGCGAGACGGGGGAGCGGCCCCCGCTGGTGCCGCTGTTCGTGCTCGGCTTCCTGGCGATGGTCGCGCTGCGCAGCACGGGCCTGGTGCCCGAAGCCGCCCTGGCGGTGGCCAAGGGGACGACGACGGTGCTGCTGGCCGCGGCGCTGTTCGGCCTGGGGACGGCGGTGCGGCTCGGCGCCCTTCTGCGCACCGGCCGCCGCGGTCTGGTGCTCGGGGCGCTGTCCACCCTGCTGGTCGGGGGAGCCGCCCTCGGCGCGGTCGCAGTGGTGGTCTGACGCAGACTGGCCGGCGTGCCGGAGGACAAGCCGCTGCGCGACGTGATCGCGCCCGACCTCGACGTCCTGTTCTGCGGGATCAACCCGTCGCTGCTCTCGGCCGAGCGCGGCCACCACTTCGCCCGCCCCGGCAACCGCTTCTGGCCGGCGATCCACCTGGCCGGGTTCACCCCCCGCCTGATGTCACCGGACGAGGACGGCGAGCTGCCGCGGTACGGCCTCGGCATCACCAACGTCGTCGCCCGGCCCACCCGGACGGCGGCGGAGCTGACGCCGGCCGAGCTGGAGGCCGGGGCCGAGGCGCTGGCCGACCTCGTGACCGCCCACCGGCCGCGGGTGCTCGCCGTCCTCGGGGTGACCGCCTGGCGGCTGGCGTTCCGGCGGCCGAAGGCGGTGCTCGGGCTGCAACCGGAGCGGGTGGGCGGCGCCGCCACGTGGGTGCTGCCCAACCCGAGCGGGCTCAACGCCCACCACCAGCTGGCCGATCTCGCCCGGCTCTACGCGCAGGTCAGGCCGTAGACCGGTACACCGTCGACCGGTCGGCGAGCCGCTGGAGCAGCGCGAACGCCGCGTCGATGTCCAGCCGGCGGCCCTCCGCGCGGGCGGTCTCCCACTCGTCGTCGTCCAGCGCCGCCCGGGTGCTGTCGACGTAGCCCTGGCCGTCGACCGGGTCCATCCGCAGCGGGTCGTAGCCGACCCGGGGCGACTGCGCCTCGATCATGCCGAGCAGCACCGCGCCCGACCGCGGGTCGCCGACGACGGTCGCGGCGCCGGCCGCGGTGAGCAGGCAGGCGAGGGTGGAGGTGCGGTCGCCGTCGGCCCGGCCCAGCGCCATGGCGGCGGTGACCGCCTCGAGCGCCTCGTGCCCGCGGCCGAGCTCGACGAGGACCTTGGCCCGCATCCACAGCGCGGAGCACTCGGCCCAGTTGTGCCCGAAGCCGCGGGCCATGACCGCCGCCCGGTCGAGGTGCTCGAGGGCGGCCTGCGGGTTGCCGTCGGCGCGGGAGAACTGGCCGAGGGTCATCGCGATCTCCGACCGCACCCAGTCGATGCCGCAGGCCTCGGCGACCGCCATGCCGCGGGCGACGTCCTTGGCGGTCTCGTTCTCCTTGTCGACGTGCCCGAGCAGGGCCCGCACGAAGCCGCGCAGCACCAGCGCGAGGGCGAGGATGCCCTCGGCCTCGCTCGGCGTGATCGCGATGATCTCGTTCGTCCGCGCCCAGATCGAGGGGACGTCGCCGCTGAGGTAGGCCAGGAGCGCGTCGCCCAGCAGGGCCTGCATGCGCACCGGCACCGGGGTGCCGGCGGGCGCGGCCTTGAGCGTGTCGGCGAGCCACTGGCGGCCCTCGGCGACGTAGCCGCGGCGGTACCACCACCAGCCCAGGGCGCCGGCGATGCGCAGCGCGGTCTCCCCGTCGCCGGCGGACAGCGCGCTGCTCATCGCGGCGCGCAGGTTCGCCTGCTCGTCGTCGAGCCGCTTCCAGCTCGGCGCCGAGTCGCGCCGGCGCAGGGTCGGCTCCAGCCGCTCGGCGAGGTCAGCCATGAACGCGGCGTGCCGGCCGCGCAGCGCGCGCCGCTCGTCGTCGGTGAGGGCCTGGTCGGCGTACTGCCGCAGCGTCTCGAGCATGCGGTAGCGGCCCCGGGCGTGGTCGACCTCGACCAGGGACTGGGCGGCCAGCGCGCGCAGCGCCTCGAGCGTGCCGCCGCCGTCGGGGCCGGCCACCGCCTCGACCGCGTCGGCGGCGAAGCTGCCGGAAAACACCGAGACCGCCCGGAACACGGCCAGCTGCCGCTCGTCGAGGAGGTCGACGGACCACTGGACCGTGGCGGCCAGCGTGCGCTGGTGCGGGGCAGCGCCCCGCCGGCCGCCCGACAGCAGGGCGAACCGGTCGTCGACGCGGGCGGCCACCTCGGCCAGCGGCAGCGTGGTCAGGCAGGCCGCGGCGAGCTCCACCGCCAGCGGCAGGCCGTCGAGCTCGGCGCACACGGTGGCGACCAGGCCGAGCTCCTCGGCCGAGGGCTCGGCGAGGTGCGGTGCGGCCAGCCGGGCCCGGTCGAGGAACAGCCGGACCGCGTCGCTCCCGGGGTCCCCGGCCGCCATCGGCCCGCACGGGACGACGGCCTCGCCCAGCACGCCGAGGGGCTGCCGGGAGGTGGCCAGCACGCGCAGGTCGGGGCAGCGGGGGAGCAGCGCGGCGGCGACCTCGGCCGCGGCGTCGACCACGTGCTCGCAGTTGTCGAGGACCAGCAGCGACGGGCCGGCCTGCAGCGCCGGCACCAGGGCCGCGACGGCGTCGCCGCCGGTCAGGCTGACCCCGAGCACGGTGGCGATCTGCGGCGCGACGAGCGCGGGGTCGTCGACGCCCGCGAGCTCCACGAAGGTCGCCGGCACGTCGGCGGCCCGGCGGCGGGCGGTCTCCAGCGCCAGCCGGGTCTTGCCGCTGCCGCCGGGGCCGACCAGGGTGACCAGCCGCTGGGTCGCCAGGGTGCGGCCCAGCGACTCGAGCTCGCGCGCCCGGCCGACGAAGGCGGTCAGCGGCTGCGGGAGGGTCTGCGCCCGCAGCGGGGCGGGCTCGGGGCGCGGCGCCGGCACCCGCGGCGCCTCGGCCGCCGGCGCGGTCAGCTCCGGGTCCTGCCGCAGGATCCGCTCGTGCAGGGTCTGCAGCTCGCGGCCGGGGTCGACGCCCAGCTCGTCGACCAGCAGCCGGCGGCCCTCGTCGTAGACCTGCAGCCCCTCGGCCTGCCGGCCGGCGCGGTAGAGGGCGAGCATCAGCGAGCCGCGCAGCCCCTCGCGCAGCGGCTCGGCGCGGACCAGCTCGCGCAGCTCGTCGACCAGCTCGGCGTGCCGGCCCAGCCGCAGGTCGAGCTCGGCGGCGAGTTCGCGCGCGTCGAGCCGCAGCTGCTCGAGGCGGGCGGCCTCCTCGACGGCGAAGGCCTCGGCGACGTCGGCGTAGGCCGGCCCGTGCCAGAGCTCCAGCGCCTCGCCGACCGCGGTGCGGGCCTGCTCGACCTCGTCGCGCTCGGCGTGCGCCCGGGCGGTGCGCAGCAGCGTCTTGAACCGCACGGCGTCGACCGTCTCGGGGTCGATCGCCAGCCGGTAGCCGGGGGCCTGGGTCACCAGCACCTGCCAGGCGCCCCCCGCGACGTCCGGCTCGAGCTCGCGGCGCAGCTTGGAGACGATCGCCTGGAGGGTGCCCAGCTGGGCCGACGGCGGGGAGCCGTTCCACACGCGGTCGACGAGGACGTCGAGCGGCACGGTCGAGCCCGCGTCGACGAGCAGGGCGGCGAGGACGGCGCGGTGGCGCGGGGTCTGCCGGGGAACCGGCCGGCCGTCGGACCAGACCTCCACGGGACCCAGCACACGGAAGGTCCGGGTTGTCACGCCGCGAGGATAAGCAGGAAGAGCGACGAGATCGGTGGAGCCGCTCCACGTTTCCGCCGGTCGGGGGCATCCCAAGGGGCGGGCCAAGGCCAGCCGAAGGCGGCGCCAAGCGCCTGCGCGGAGGGTTGCGGCCGGCACCGCCGGCACCCCGAGGAGCTCCCCGTGACCACCGCACCACCCGCGCGCCCGCAGCCCGGCGCCCGCCCGCCCGTCGTGGTCCAGGCCGCCACGGCCGACGACGTCGTCGCCGCGGTCCGCTCCGCCGCCCGGCAGGGGCTGGAGCTCGACGTGTCGGCGGGCGGGGCCGCCGCGGGCCCGGGGACGCTGCTGGTGTGCACCGCCGGCCTCGACGAGTGCACCGTGCACCCCGAGGGCTGGGCCCGGGTCGGGGCCGGCGTCCGCTGGCAGCGCCTCCTGGCGGCGGCCGGTGCGCACGGCCTGGCGCCGCTGTCCGGCGCGACGACGGCGGCCGGCGTCGTCCGGTCGGTGACCGGCGGCGGCTTCGGGCCGGTCGCGCGCACCTACGGCCTGGCCGCCGACCGGGTCCGCGCCCTCGAGGTGGTCACCGGTGAGGGCGTGCCGCGCCGGGTCACGCCGGCCGAGCACCCCGACCTGTTCTGGGGTCTGCGCGGCGGCCGGGGCGCGCTCGGCGTCGTGACGGCGGTGGAGCTCGACCTGCTCGCCGTCGACGAGCTGTACGCGGGCACCGTCGTGTTCGCCGCCGCCGACGCGGCGGCCGTGGTCCGCCGGTGGCGCGCCTGGTGCGCGGACCTGCCGGCGCAGGCGACGACGGCGCTGCTGCTGCGGCCCGGGCCGCCGCCCACGGTCGCCGTCCGCTTCGCCTGGGCCGGTGACCCGGACGCCGGGGCCGGCGTGCTGGCGCCGGTGCGCGGGGCCGCCGGGCCGCTGCACGACGACGTCGCCGTCCACCCCTTCGCGGGGATCGGCGACGAGCGGCCCGGGGACGTGCTGGCGCACGCGGTCCTCGACCGGCTGCCCGAGGCGGCGGTGGAGGTGCTGACCGCGGCGGCCGCAGGGCCGGGGCCGGCCGTGGAGCTGCGCCGGCTCGGCGGCGCGATCGCGCGGCTGCCCGAGCGGCCCGGCGCCGTCGCCCACCGCGACGCCCGGTTCGACGTCACCGTCCGCGGCCCGGGAGGTGCACCCCGGGCGGTCGAGCGGGCCGCGGCGCTGGTCGGCGGGCTGGCGGCGTCGTCGGCCGACCGCGCGCTGGCCGACGTCGTGGCGCCGGCCACCCCTGCCGACGCGGCGCGGGTGTACGACCCCGCCACGCTCCGCCGGCTGGCCGGGCTGGCCGCGCACCACGACCCGCACCGGATCCTGCGCGGTGCGCGCGGGGTGCGCGGGACCGGGGACGGTCCTCCGCCGCGGTGAGCCGTCACCCGGCCGACGGGGGGTCCACCGGCCGGACGCCGTCGCGGGGACCGGGCCCCGGCCACCGCGCCGGCTCGCGGGCGGCCCCGAGCCGCGCGAACACCTCGTCGGCGGCGGCGCGCTCGAGGGCGGCGCCGTCGTGGTCGCCCAGGGCCTCGTAGCCCCGGGCGAGGAGCCACCGGGCACGGGCGGAGTGGTACGGCGCGTCGAGCGTCCGCCACTCGTCCATGGCCGCGCGCAGCCACGGGAGCGCCTCGCGGACGTGGCCCTCCGCCAGCAGCACGGCGCCGTGCCAGTGCCGGGCGGCGGCCGTGAAACCCGGGCTGGTGAACGTCTCGGAGATGCCGGCGAGCTCCGCGACCGCGTCGCCGGCGCCGACCACGTCCTCGGCGCCCAGCGCGATCTCGACCTGGGCGGTCAGCAGGCGGGCCCGGCGGAGCCGGTTCGCGGACTCGCCGAGCACCGCGGCCCGGATTGAGGCGGTGGCCTCCTCCTGCCTCTCCTGGGCCAGCCGCAGCAGCGACAGGCCCGGCTCCGGGTCGCGGCCCAGTGCGTGCGCCTCGCCGTACGCGGGCTCGGCCGCGGCCAGGTCGCCGCGCAGCCGCGCCACCTCGGCGAGCCGGTAGTGCCCTTCCGCCGCCGTCGGGTCGGCGACGCCGCTGAGCTCGCCGCAGACCCGGAGCGCCTCCCGCCGGCTGTCGTCCCAGGCGCCCGACACCTCCAGCAGCTCCGCGCGGTACACCCGCAGGACGCCGGTGAAGTACACCGCGACGGGGAGCGTCTCCAGCCAGCTGCGCGTGGCCTCCACCCACACGCGGACGCGGACCGGGTCGGCGAGCTCGGTGGACGCGGCCATCAGGTGCCGGTACGCGTACCCGGTCCACTCCGGCGACACGTCGCCGGCACGCACGTGCGCCATCGCCTCCTCGAGCAGCGCCACACCGGCCCGCACGTCGCCGCGCCGCACCAGGGCGCGGCCTTCCCCCAGCAGCCCGAGGGCCACGAGGTCCGGGTCGCCGTGCCGGCGGCCGAGCTCGCCGACGTGCCGCGCGGCGGCGGCCACGGCCGGCAGGTCGGGCCCGTCCAGGTGCGCCTCGACGTCGAGGGCGTGGCGCACGTACCCCTGCTCCGGGCACTCGGGCTCGTCGGCGAGCAACCGGGCCGCCCGGTCCCGCCACTCCGAGCCGGCCGCGTCGTCGCCGCGCAGGAACGAGGTGGCGGCCACGCCGAGGGCCGACATGGCGGCCGGGCGGACCCGGCCGGCCCGCTCGAACGCCCGTACCGCCGCGGCTCCGACCGCGACCGTCTCGTCGAACCGGCCGAGCCACCACGCCGCCAGCGCCAGTCCGGCCAGGTCGTCGGCGCCGACGGACTCCTCGTCCTCGGCCACCGCGGCGGTGAACGCGGCGTGCGCCTCGGCCCACCGTCTTTCGCGGTGAGCGGTGCGAGCGACGGACAGCAGCGCGGCGCGGTGGGTCATCCGGTACTCCGCAGGACGTCGGGCGGCCTCTCGCGGTCGGCGGACTCCTGCCGGTTCGCGTCGGGCGCATGAGGGGCCCCCGTGCGGCGCGGTGCGGCCGACGGGGCGGCGATCGGCACCGGACCGGCGGTCGGCCGGCCGGGACCCTCCGCCCCGACTCCGCGCCGGGTCAGTCGACGTCGTCACCCGTCGGCAGCCCGGCCAGCGCGAGCCGGCCGTGCGCGACGTGGAACTCGGTGAGCGACCCGCGCCCCACCGGGATCCGCCAGTCCTCGTCGTCCACGCCGGTGAGCCGCGCGACCGCCAGCCGGATCATGACCGCGTGGGTCACCGCCACGACGGTCTCACCGGCGTGCCGGTTGCCGATGAGCTCGAGCGCGCCGACCATCCGCGTCTGCGCGTCCGAGAGCCGCTCGCCCAGCGGGCAGACCGCCCGGCTCGGCGTCGTGCGGTACAGCTCGAAGGCCTCCGGGTCGAACATCGCGGCCTCGGCGGAGGTCATCGCCTCCCAGGCGCCGTAGTCCACGTTGTTCAGGCCGTGCAGGATCCGCAGGTCCGGCACGCGCGCCTCGTCGGCGATGATCTGGGCCGTGGCGATCGTCCGCCGCAGCGGTCCGCAGTAGACGGCCGTCAGGCCGGAGCCGGAGAGCTCGCGCGCCGCGTCGACGGCGTCCTGGTACCCCTGCGCGTCCAGGGGGACGTCGCAGCGTCCCCGGTACCGGTTCTCGACGTTCATGGTCGTCGTGCCGTGCCGCACCACGAACAACCGGCAGGTCGCCGGTGGAAGGGTCGTGGCCCCGCGGTGCGTGAGCAGGGCGTGTCCTGAGTTCTCCACGGATGTCCCTCCGGAGGCGTGCGGTCGGGCCGGTGGCCCGCGGTCGGGGCCGACGGGTGCGCGGTCCCCCCGCCGTCGGTGCGGGGGACAGTAGGAGACGAAGTGCCCCCAGGGGAGGGCCGCGGACGACGCGGAGGGACTTTTTCCCTCTTTTCCGGTGACGCGGCACCGTGCGCAGGTGAATGGTTCCCCGGCGTGACCGGAATGGGTTCTGGAGCGCAATTCAGAACCGCCCGCCTCCCTCAGGAGTACGAGGGAAGATCGTGCAGATGAGGGTTGCGCGGAGCGGCGTTCGCCGGGTGCTGTCCCGCCCTTTTCCGAACCCATTGCACATCGTGCCAGACCCCTGCCGGAAATGCCTCCCCACGGCTATGTTGACCGCCGCCGGTCATCGCCGGCGACGCCGCGCCGCACTCTGGGGGGACGCATGTCGACCGAGGACCTCGGGCAGCTGACCCTGGCGCTGCTCCTCCTGGTCACCGCGGCGAACCTGCTCGGTCAGCTGGCCGTGCGCCTGCGCCAGCCCAAGGTGGTCGGCGAGATCCTCGCGGGCGTGGTGCTCGGCCCCTCACTTCTGGGACTGCTCGCACCGGACGTCACGGCGCAGATCTTCGGAAACGGCGACAAGGACCAGTCGACCGTCGTCCTGAACTTCTTCTACCACTTCGGATTGCTTCTCCTGATGTTCGTCTCCGGCACGAGCGTGCGCAATGTGCTCGACCGCGAGAATCGCAAGCCGTTGGCGTGGATCCTCGGCATCGGCACGCCTCTGCCGTTCTTCATCGCGCTCGGCGTGGCGCCTTTCCTGCCGCTCGAGGAATTCATGGGACCGGCGGACAGCAAACCCGCGGTGATCCTCGTGTTCGCCATCGCCGCCGCGGTGACGTCCATTCCCGTCATCACGAAGATCTTCTACGACCTGGGGATCCTGCACACGCGGTTCGCGAGCCTGATGCTCGGCATCGCGGTGCTCGAGGACATCGTCCTGTGGGGGGTCCTCGCGCTGGCCACCGCGATCGCCTCGGCCACCGTGGCGGCGGACGGGCAGGGGCTGGCCGGGACCGTCTCCCTGCACATCGGGATCAACACCGCCTACGTGGTCCTCGGCATGACCGTGCTGCCCAGGCTCCTCCGGCTGGCCGGGCGGGCGCGGTGGAACGTCGTCGCCCGGCACTCGCCGATCGCCTGGGTGATCGGGGTCTTCCTCGCCTACGTCAGCGTGGCCGCCGCGCTCGACGTCACGCTCGCCTTCGCCGCGTTCCTCGCCGGGTTCGGGGTCGTCGGGGGGGCCGCCGCGACGGAGGAGCGGCCCTTCCGCGCCCCGCTCGAGGCCGTCACCCACGTCTCCGGGGCGGTCTTCGTCCCCGTCTACTTCGCCCTCGTCGGCTACCGGCTCGACTTCAGCCGGGGCTTCTCCCCGCTGATGCTCGTCTCGTTCCTCCTCGGGTCCACGCTGGTGATCCTCGTCTCCGTGGGCCTGGCCGCCCGCCTGGCGGGCTTCCGGGGGCTCGACATCCTCAACCTGGCGCTGACCCACAACGCCCGGGGCGGCCCGGGCATCGTGCTGGCCAGCGTGGCGTTCGACGCCGGCATCATCAGCGCGCCGTTCTTCACGACGCTGGTGCTCACCGCCGTCCTCACGTCGCAGGCCTGCGGCGTCTGGCTCGACCACGTCCTGCGCAAGGGCTGGCCGCTGCTGGCCACGGAGGGGCCGGTGCAGCGGCAGCCGGCCGGCCTCCGCGCCGAGCCCGCACCGGCGTCACCGACCTGACGCCGGCGCCCACCCCTCCCGCATCCCCCACGAGCACGAACGGAGATCCCCGTGACGATCGCCGGCACCCCGCCGCACGGGGGCACCCTGGTCGACCTGCGGGTCGGCAACGGCCGCGCCGTCGAGGTGGCCCGCGCCGCGCGGGAACTGCCCCGCTGGGAGCTGACCCGCCGGCAGCGCTGCGACCTGGAGCTCCTGGCCACCGGCGGCTTCTCCCCGCTGCGCACGTTCCTCGACGAGGCCGACTACGACTCCGTGTGCGCGCGCATGCGCCTCACCAGCGGCGAGCTGTGGCCGGTGCCGGTGACGCTCGACGTCCCCGGGCACGTGGTCGAGGCGGCGCACCTGGCGGGTGGGCTGACGCTGCGGGCCCGCGGGGCCGACGTCGCCGTCCTGTGGATGCGCGGCACCTGGTGCCCGGACCGGGTGCGGGAGGCGCACGCCGTCTTCGGGACGACCGACCCCACGCACCCCGGCGTCGACGCCCTGCTGCACCGGACCCACGACTGGTACATCAGCGGCCCGCTCGACGTGCTGCGCCTGCCGTCCCACCACGCGTTCCGGTCGCTGCGGCACACGCCGGCGGAGCTGCGCGCCGAGTTCGCCGTCCGGGGCTGGGACCGGGTGGTGGCGTTCCAGACCCGCAACCCCATGCACCGGGCCCACCAGGAGCTGACCGTCCGGGCGGCCCGGGAGGCCGACGCCAAGGTGCTCCTGCACCCGGTCGTCGGTGTGACGAAACCGGGGGACGTCGACCCCTACGTCCGGGTGCGGTGCTACCGCGCGCTGCTGCCGACCTATCCCGCCGGGAGCGTGCTGCTGTCCCTGCTGCCCCTGGCGATGCGCATGGCCGGGCCGCGGGAGGCCCTCTGGCACGCGATCATCCGCAAGAACCACGGTGCGACGCACTTCATCGTGGGCCGGGACCACGCCGGCCCCGGCCCGGACCGCTCCGGTGCGCCGTACTACGACCCCTACGCCGCGCAGGAGCTGGTGCAGCGCCACGCCGCGGAGCTGGGCATCGGCGTGGTCCCGTTCCGGCAGATGGTCTACGTCCGCGAGCTGGGGGAGTACCGCCCGGAGGACGACGTCCTGCCGGACCAGCACCGCATGAGCATCTCGGGGACCGAGCAGCGCCGTCGGCTGGCCGACGGCGCCGAGCTGCCCGAGTGGTTCACGCCGCCGGAGGTGGCCACCGAGCTGCGGCGCGCGTTCCCCCCGCGGGTCCGGCAGGGGCTCGGCGTCCTGGTGCGCGCCGGGAGCCCGCACGCCGACCGGGCCGCGGCGGCCGTCGTCGCCGGGCTCCAGGAGGCCGGGCGCACGGTGACCCTGCTGGACAGCTTCGTGTGGAACGGGGGCGGGCCGGCCGCCCCGCTGGTGGCCCGGCTGGTGGGCGACCTCCTGCGCAACGGGGGCGCCGTGGTGTGCTCCGGTGAGGTGGCCCAGCGGCTGGCGCAGCCCGCCGCGCTGGCACAGGCGCTGCGGGACCTCGTCGTCGACGTCCGCGAGGAACCGGCCGCGGACGGTCCCGAGGGGCCTGCCGACGCCGTCCCGGACGACGCGCCGCCGGTCCTCGGGGTGCCGCGCGGAGCCGACCCCGAGCTCATCGGTGACCTCGTGTGCCAGCACCTGCGCGGCGCGGGCCGGCTGGAGAGCGCGGCCGGTGACCACATCCCGTCCGCCCTCACCGCGGCCGTGCCCGCCGTCGCCGGCGGCGCCCGGTGAGACGGCGCCCGGGTCAGGCGATGCCCCACCCGTCGAAGCCCTCGGGCAGGTACCGGCGCAGCCGCCGGACGTCGTCCTCGAGCTCGGCCACGAGCTTCGCCCGCACGGCGTCCGGGATCTCGAACGGCGCGGTCGCCGGCCGCTCGCCGCCCCGGCCCGTGAGGCGCCGCACCGCGCTCAGCGTGTTGTTCTCCAGCTCCTTGAACCGGCGGGTGGCCGGGAACCGGCGCTTGAGGAACTTGCGGAGCGGGAGCGGGACGGGGGAGCGGGCGGCCCGGTCGCTGGTCCGGTAGTAGTCCCGCTCCAGGTCGGCGGAGGCGAAGTCCGGCTCCACGCCGACGAACTCGTACACCCGACGCATCGTCTCCCCGCGGGCGGACCGGAGATCCTCCGACGTGATCACCAGCAGCTGCTCCCGGGGGAAGTGCGCCAGGTACTGCTCGATCTGCATCGCGTAACGGCTGTAGTCGAGGTAGATGTGGTCATCGAAGACGGCGTCCGCGAACGGCGCCCGCTCGCTGCCCTCGGCCGCCCTGGTCTGGTAGTGCGAGCGGATGCGGGCGATCGGGTCGCGCACGACGTAGACCAGCCGCACGCCGGGCAGGACGCTCGCGATCCGCTCGGGCACGCCCTGGTAGCGCGGGTACTTGGTGTACGCGTTCGAGGCCTCGCCGACGGCCCGGACCTCGGGTCCCGCGGGCGGGAACTGCTTGCGGTACCAGTCGATCCCGCGATCCCAGTTCGACTCCGCGACGAAGAACTCCGGCGCCTTGTACTGCGGCACCGCTATCTGAGGATGTGCGCTCAGGTAGTGGTAGAGGCTGGTGGTGCCGGCCTTCATCGCACCGATCAGCAGGAATGTCGGGAGTCGCCGGACGGCGACCTCGGTCTCTGCGCTGGCTCCCATGTGTCCGACTACCTCGTCCCCGGGGAAATGCGGCCGATGATGGCGCACCGGCGGGCCGGTCGGAAGGCCCCGCCGGACGCCCTGGGAGCCGCACCTCGTCAGCCGACCCAGCGTCCCGAGCGGAGCAGAGCATGAAGATCTCGGTCATCGGCAGCGGCTACCTCGGCGCCGTGCACGCCGCATCCATGGCGGAACTCGGCCACGAGGTCGTCGGCGTCGACGTCGACCGGAGGAAGGTCGACGCCCTGGCGCACGCGCGCCCGCCGTTCTTCGAGCCCGGGTTCGAGGAGCTGCTCGCCCGCACCATGGCGACCGGCCGGCTCCGGTTCGCCGCCGACGTCCTCGACGCGGCCGGTGCGCGCGTGCACTTCGTGTGCGTCGGGACGCCGCAGAAGCGCGGGGAGTACGCCGCGGACCTGCGCTTCGTGCAGGCGGCGACGGAGTCCCTGCTGCAGATCCTGGAACCGGGGGACCTCGTCGTCGGGAAGTCGACGGTCCCCGTGGGGACCGCCGGGGAGCTGGCCGCGATGGTAGGGGAGAAGGTGCCCGGCGCCCTGCTGGCGTGGAACCCGGAGTTCCTGCGCGAGGGGTTCGCGGTGCAGGACACCCTGCACCCCGACCGGCTGGTCTACGGGCTGCCGGCCGGGGAGGACGGCGCGACCGCCCGTGCGCTGCTGGACGAGGTGTACGCGCCGATCGTGGCCCGGGGCACGCCGCAGGTGGTCACCGACTACGCGACGGCGGAGATGGTGAAGACGGCGGCGAACTCGTTCCTGGCCACGAAGATCTCGTTCATCAACGCGATGGCGGAGCTGTGCGAGGCGACCGGGGCGGACGTGAAGCTGCTGGCCGACGCGATCGGCTACGACGACCGGATCGGGCGGAAGTTCCTCAACGCCGGGCTGGGTTTCGGCGGGGGCTGCCTGCCCAAGGACATCCGGGCGTTCATGGCCCGGGCCGGGGAGCTGGGGGCGGATCAGGCGCTGACGTTCCTGCGCGAGGTGGACAACATCAACATGCGCCGGCGGATCCGGATGGTGGAGC
>NZ_JBJGYZ010000058.1:0-21111 GCF_054050275.1 Geodermatophilus sp. SYSU D00691 | reverse complement strand
CCGGGTCGCCCAACGGCTTCTTGCCCTCACCGCCGCCATCTGGCACAACCGCGCCACCGGCCAGCCGATCACCCGATCCCTGATCGCCTACGACCACTGACCCCCGATCGGACTTACTCGTCTAGCCCTGCGGGCGGTCGCGCAGCTCCGTGGCGAGGATCGCCGCCTGGGTGCGCCGCTCCAGGCCGAGCTTGGCCAGCAGGTGGCTGGTGTAGTTCTTGACCGTCTTCTCGGCCAGGCCCATGCGGTCGCCGATCTGGCGGTTGGTCAGGCCCTCCCCGATCAGCCGCAGCACGGTGCGCTCCTGGTCGGTCAGCGCGGCCAGCTTGCTGCGCCCGTCGGCCGGCCGCCGCGCCGGGGCACCGCGCGGCGGCCCGGCGCCGGGGTCGAAGAGGGTCCCGCCCGCGGCGACCGTGCGCACCGCCGACACCAGCGCCGGCCCGCGGACCTGCTTGAGCAGGTAGCCGGAGGCGCCGGCGCGCACCGCGGCGGCGAGCGCCTCCTCGTCGGCGTAGCTGGTGAGCACGAGGGTGCGCATCCCCGGCACCCGGGCCCGCAGCTGCCGGCACACCTCGGCGCCGCTGCCGTCGGGCAGCCGCATGTCCACCACGACGACGTCGGGCCGGACGGCGGGCACGCGGGCGAGCGCCTCGGCCACCGAGCCCGCCTCGCCCGCGACGGTGATGCCGGGGTCCTCCTCCAGGACCTCGGCCACCCCTCGCCGGACGATCTCGTGGTCGTCGACGAGGAAGACCCGGACCGGCGCCGCCGTGCTCCGTTGCACGAGCCCCGCCCCCCTTCCGGACGAGCCGGAACTGCAAGGTTGAAGCGTAGGGCCCAACGTCCCTGGGTGGGGACTTCCGACCCGCCTACGTGGGCAGCAGCAGGGTGGCGTACAGCGTGAGCCCGGGCCCGAAGGCCATCGCCACCACCGGCCCGTCGACGTCGGCGAGCTCCTGCAGCACGAGCAGCACCGTCGCCGAGGAGCAGTTGCCGTGCTCGGCCAGCACGCGCCGGGAGGCGGCCAGCGCCGACTCGGCCAGCCCCAGCTCGTCGCGGACGACGTCGAGGATCCGGGGTCCGCCGGGGTGCACCGCCCACCCGGCGACGTCCTCCACCCGCAGGCCCGCACCGGTGAGCAGCTCGTCGACGACGTCGCCGACGTGCCGGGCCAGCACGTCGGGCACCCGCGGGGAGAGCCCCATGCGGAAGCCCAGGTCGGTGACGTCCCAGGTCATGTGGTCGGCGGTGGAGGGGTCGGTGCGCGCCACCACCCCGGCCAGCCGGCGGCCGCGGCCCGCGCCGGGCTCGAGCACGACGGCGGCGGCCGCGTCGGAGAACAGCGCGTGCGCGACGACCTGCTCGAGGTCGGCCTGCGCGGGCTGGACGTGCAGGCTGGTCAGCTCGCAGCAGAGCAGGACCGCGGGCCGCCCGCGGGCCGCCACGAAGTCGCCCGCCGCGGCCAGGCCCGGGATCGCGGCGTAGCAGCCCATGTGGCCGACCAGCAGCCGCTGCAGCCCGGCCGGCATGCCGAGGTCGCTGGCCAGGCGGATGTCGAGGCCGGGGGTGGCGTAGCCGGTGCAGGTGGTGACGGCGAACAGGCCGACGTCGCCGGGCGCCAGGCCGGCCGCGTCGAGGGCGCCGGCCACCGCCTGCTTGCCCAGGGGCAGCGCCTCCTCGACGTAGCGGGCCATCCGCGCGCCGGTGCCCCAGCCGCTGAGGTCCTCGTCGACGGGGTTGGCGACCGCGTGCCGCGTGCGGACGCCGGCCGAGGCGAAGATCCGCCGGGCGGCGCGCACGCCCGCGTAGTGCCGGGCGAAGTAGCCCTCCCAGACGGCGTCCTGGCCGAGGGTCGCCGGCAGGGCCGCGCCCGCGCCGGTCAGCACCGCCGGGTTCACCGCTGGTCCGCCCGCATCCCCCGACGGTAACTGCGCATCCGGCTCACCGCTTGCGGCCGTAACCAGCGAAGACGACCGCCGTGGAGCGGATCGGCTTCATCCGGACCATCTGCCGGCGGCCGAGCTTCCACGCGATCGCCTCCCGCATCGACGGCCGCAGACCCACCAGCCGGAGGTCGAGCCCGAGCCGGTCGGCGGCCGCGAGCAGGCGGCGGCGGTCGACGAACAGCGCCGGGTCGTGCAGTCCCGGCGGCGGCCCGCCGGGCACGTGCTCGAGGAGGCGGACCATCACCAGCTCCGACAGCTTCGTGTCGGCCAGGGCGTCGAGCACGAGGGTGCCGCCGGGGCGCAGCAGCCGGGCGCACTCGGCGAGGACGGCGACGTCGTCGTCCACGTGCTCGAGCACCTCGCCGGCGACGACGACGTCGGCGCACCCGTCGGCCAGCGGGACCGAGAGCACCGACCCCAGGACCGGCAGGACGCAGTGCTCACCGGCGATCTCCAGATTGCGCCGGCGGATGTCGACGCCGACGTGCCGGTAGCCGAGCCGCTGCACGTGGGGGGCCATGAGCCCACCGCCGCAGGCGAGGTCGACCAGCACCGCACCCGACCGGGGCGCCGGCGGCAGGTGCTCGGCGCGGGAGGCGGCGAGCCAGTGCAGGGCGGCGAACCCGCCCGCGGGGTCCCACCACTGGTCGGCCAGCAGGTCGTACTGGGCGGGGTCGTTGCGGCGCAGCTCCGTGGTCACGCCGACTTCAACGGATCATGGCCCCAGTTCATCAGCGAGTACCGCCACTTCGACGTCTCGACGTCCTCCTTGGCGGGCTCCTGCGCCAGGTGCCGCTGCACGTAGCCGTGGACCTTGCGCATGTGGTCGAGGTCGTCGTCGGTGAGGTCGGCCTTCTTCGTGCGCAGGAGCTCGACGATCCGCCGTCCGGACGCGTGGCCGGTGGACTCCCCCGCACCGTCCTTCTGCCCGACGGCCTGGGACTCGTCGGTGTCCAGCCACGCCTCCAGCTCGCCGGCGGTCATGTTGACCGCGTCGGCGAAGTCGCGGCGGACGGTGTCGGCGTCCTTCTCGGCCAAGGGAGCTCCCGGGTGTCGGCTGCGCGGAGCGGGTACCTCCGGGACGTGGGAGGGAAACCGGAGCTGTCGCTGCTGCCGCACCGCGAGCGGTTCGGCGCCGAGGCGACGGCGCAGAGCGCGCGGACGCGCGGGGAGACGGTGGACCAGCTGCTCGACCGCAACCTGGCCGAGCTGCTGCAGGAGCTGCGCGTCGCCATCACCGGTGTGCAGGTGCTGTTCGCGTTCCTGCTCGGGCTGGCGTTCACGCAGCGCTTCGAGGAGCTCGACGGCTTCCAGGTCGGCGTCTACACGCTGACCCTGCTGTCGACGGCGCTGGCCACGCTCGCGCTCATCGCGCCGGTGTCGTTCCACCGCATGGTGTTCCGCCGCCGGCAGAAGGCGGGGCTGGTGACCGTGGCCGACCGGCTCCTCATGACCGGCCTGGGCCTGCTGGTGGTCGCGATCAGCGCCGGCGTGCTGCTGGTGCTCGACGTCGTCCTGGGCCGCTGGGCGGGGGTGCTGAGCGGCGGCGTGCTCGCGCTGGTCGGGATCACCACCTTCTACCTGCTGCCCCTCTGGGCGCGCCGCTCCGGTCTCGGGACGGCCACCGACCCGCAGGAGGAGGCCGACCGGGAAGGATGACCGGGCCCGCTCACCCTGGGAGGCCCGGATGTCCGTCACCGTCGTCGGCAGCCTGAACGAGGACGTGCTCGTCCGGGTGCGGCGGCTGCCCGGCCGCGGCGAGACGGTGATCGGCGAGGGGACGACGCTGGCGCCGGGCGGGAAGGGCGCGAACCAGGCCGCCACCGCGGGACGGCTGGCGCCGGGCGTGCACATGATCGGCCGCGTCGGCGACGACCCGGCCGGCACGCGGCAGCTGGCCGCGCTGGCCGAGTCGCGGGTGAACGTCAGCCGGGTGCACCGCACGCCGGGCGCGCCGACCGGCACCGCCACCATCCCGGTGGAGGAGGGCAGCGGCGAGAACCTGATCGTCGTCGTCCCGGGGGCGAACGGGGAGGTGACCGCGGACGACGTGGTCGCCGAGCCGGTCCACCGGGCCGACGTCCTGCTGCTGCAGCTGGAGATCCCCCTCGCGGCGGTCACCGCGGCCGCCGCGGCCGCCGGCGGGACCGTCGTCCTCACCCCGGCCCCGCCGCGCGAGCTGCCGGCCGACCTCCTGGCGCGGGTCGACGTGCTCGTGCCCAACGAGCACGAGCTGGCCGCCCTGGCCGGGGCACCCGCCGGCGAGCGGGGTCCGGCCGAGCTGGCAGGGCTGGCGCGGTCGGTCACGTCGTCGGCGGTCGTGGTCACGCTCGGCGCCCGGGGCGCGCTCGTCGTCCCCGCCGGCGGCGGCGCGGTGCTGCTGCAGGCGCCGCCCGCGGTGACCGCGCTCGACACCACCGGCGCCGGCGACTGCTTCTGCGGCGCGCTGGCCGCCGCCCTGGCCGAGCGCGTGCCGCTGCCCGAGGCGGTGCAGTACGCCGTCGCGGCCGCCGCCCTGTCGACGACCGGTCCCGGCGCCCGCGGCGCGCTGCCGGAGGACGCCGCCGTCCGGGAGGCGCTGGCCCGCACCCCGGCCGCGGTCGAGGTCGGCTGACCCCGTTTCACGAGGTCACGCCCGGGCACAGCACGCGGCATGACCGAACCCGAGCGCACGCCGCACACCAGCGAGCCGGCCGAGGGCGACGCCGACCCCGGCCGCGAGGTCGACGCCCGCACCCCGCACCCGCAGCAGCCGGCCGAGGGCGACGACGTCGGAGAGGGCGCCGACACCCCGGGTCAGGCCTGACCGGCGGTCTCCTTCTCCCGGGCGCGCAGCTCGCGGCGCAGGATCTTCCCGCTCGCCGCCTTGGGCACCGCGTCGATGAACTCCACGCGGCGCACCCGCTTGTACGGCGCGGTGTGCTCGGCGACGTACGCGAGCACCTCGTCCTCGGTGGCGCTGCTGCCGGGCGCGCGGACGACGAACGCCTTGGGCACCTCGTCGCCCTTCTCGTCGTAAACGCCGATGACCGCGGCGTCGGCGACGTCGGGGCTGGCCAGCAGCACGGCCTCCAGCTCGGCCGGCGCGACCTGGTAGCCCTTGTACTTGATCAGCTCCTTGACCCGGTCGACGACGAACCACCAGCCGTCCTCGTCGACGACGCCGATGTCGCCGGTGTGCAGCCAGCCGTCGGCGTCGATGAGCGTGTCGGTCTCCTCCGGCCGGCCGAAGTAGCCCTTCATCCGCTGCGGCCCGCGGATCCAGATCTCGCCCTCCTCGCCGGGGCCGACGTCCTCGCCGGTCTCGACCGACACCAGCCGCGCCTCGGTGGAGGGGAAGAGCTTGCCGACCGTCCCGGGCGGGGCGGACCGGGCGGTGCCGTCGGGCACCAGGTGGGTGCCGGGGCTGAGCTCGGTCATGCCGTACGCCTGGCCGATCTCGCAGCCCAGCCGGTCGGCGCACACCTGCGCGAGCTCGGCGTCGAGCGGAGCGGCGGCGCTCAGGAGGAAGGTGAGGGCGGAGAAGTCGCGGCCCTCGACGGCCGGGTGCTTGGCCAGCGCCAGGACGACCGGGGGCGCCACGTAGGCCCGCGTGATGCGGTGCTGTTCCATCACGTCGAGGAACTGGGTCAGGTCGAAGCGCGGCAGCACGACCACGGTGGCGCCCTTGCGCAGCGCCACGTTCATCAGCACGGTCATGCCGTAGATGTGGAAGAACGGCAGGACGGCGACGATGCGGTCCTCCGGGCCCATGGTGTGCAGCGCGTCGATCTGCGCCAGGTTCACCCCGATGCTGGCGTGGGTCAGCATCACGCCCTTGGGCAACGCCGTCGTCCCCGACGAGTAGGGCAGGACGGCGACGTCCTCGGCCGGGTCGACGGCGACCTCGGGCGCCGGGCCCTGCGCGGCCAGGAGGTCCTGCACGCTGGGGTGGCCCTCGACCCGGTCGCAGGTCCACACGGGCCGCTCCCCGGCCGCCTCCAGCGCGACCGGCAGCAGCGCGCCGACGGTGACCACGAGGGCGGCGCCGGAGTCGGCGAGCTGGCCGGCCATGTCCTTGGCGGTGGCCAGCGCCGACAGGGTGGTGACCGTGGCGCCGGCCCGGCTGGCCGCGTAGAAGACGACCGGGTAGAGCACCGTGTTCGGGCTGTGCAGCGCGACGACGTCCCCCGGCTCCACGCCGATCTCGGCGAAGCCCGCCGCCATCCGCTCGACCATGTGCGCCAGCTGCGCGTAGCCGATGGTCCGGCCGGTGACGCCGTCGACCAGGGCGGGGTGGTCGCCGCGGGCGGCGGCGTCGGCCAGCACGGTCTGCCAGATGGGCGTCGTCGGCGTCTCGACCGGCGGGTACTCGCTGGTGTGGATGCGCTGGGACACGTGTCCTCCAGGATCGACGTGCTTCATCGCGATCGAGCACGCGTGCTTGATCGCGACGAAGCTCAGTAGGAGCGGGGGAGCTGCAGGTCGTGCTGGGCGACGAAGCTGAGGATCATCTCGCGGCTGACCGGCGCGATCCGGCTGACGCGGGACATCGCCAGCAGCGCGGCCACGCCGTACTCCTGGGACAGGCCGCTGCCGCCGTGGGTCTGGATGGCCTGGTCGACGGCGTGCACCGCGGCCTCGGCGGCGGCGTACTTGGCGCTGTTGGCCGCGCTGCCGGCGTCGCGGCCGGCGTCGATGAGCCAGGCCGCCTTCTGCGTCATCAGGCGGGCCAGCTCGATCTCGACCTGGCAGGCGGCCAGCGGGTGCGCCAGCCCCTGGTGCGCGCCGATCGGCGTCCCCCACACCTGGCGCTCGCGCGCGTAGGAGGTCGCCTTGGCCATGGCCAGCCGGGCCACCCCCAGCGAGTAGGCGGCGGCCATGACCCGTTCGGGGTTCAGGCCGGCGAACAGCTGCGCGATGCCCTGGTCGGGGTGCCCCACCAGGGCGTCGGCGGGCAGCCGGACGTCGTCCAGGAACAGCTGGAACTGCCGCTCCGGGCTGATGATCTCCATCGGGATGGGGTGCGCGGTCAGCCCCGGCGCGTCGGTGGGGACGACGAACAGCGCCGGCCGCAGCGTGCCGGGCGGGCCGTCGGCCAGCCGCCCCACCACGAGCACCGCGTCGGCCTGGTCGACGCCGCTGATCCACACCTTGCGGCCGGAGAGCAGCCAGTCGTCGCCGTCCCGGCGGGCGACCGTGCCGATGCGGTGCGAGTTGGAGCCGGCGTCGGGCTCGGTGATCGCGAAGGCCATGGTGGTCGAGCCGTCGGCGAGCCCGGGCAGCCAGCGCTCCCTCTGCGCCTCGGTGCCGTAGCGGGCGATGACCGTGCCGCAGATGGCGGGCGAGACGACCATCATCAGCAGCGGGCAGCCCGCCGCGCCGAGCTCCTCGAGCACGAGCGAGAGCTCGACCATCCCGCCCCCGCCGCCGCCGTACTCCTCGGGCAGGTTCACGCCGAGGAAGCCGGCCTTGCCCGCCTCGTGCCAGAGGGCGTCGGTCCGGCCACCGGCGCGGGCCTGCTCGAGGAAGTACGGCTGGCCGTAGCGGGCCCCGAGGTCGGCGACCGCCGCCCGCAGGGCGCGCAGCTCCTCGCCCTCGTCGAAGTCCAAGGTCACCGGCTGACCTCATCACGCGTGCGGCTCCCGCCACAACGGCTCAGGGCGCCGCGTACCCGAGCAGCCGCCCGGCGAGGTCGGCGAGCACCTCGGTCGCCCCGCCGCCGATGCCGAGGATGCGGACGTCGCGGTAGTGGCGCTCCACCTCGGAGTCGCGCAGGTAGCCCACGCCGCCGTGCAGCTGGACCGCCTGGTCGACCACCCACTCCCCCGCGGCGACGGCGGCGTTCTTGGCCAGGCACGCCTCGGCCGTCACGTCCTGGCCCGCGACGTGGCGGACGACGACGGCGCGGGTGTACGTGCGGGCCAGCTCCACCCGCTGGCGCGCCTCGACCAGCCGGTGCACCACGGCCTGCCGGGCGGCCAGCGGGGTCCCGAACGTCGTGCGCTGCTGCGTCCACTCCCGCGTCAGCGCCAGCGCCCGGTCGGCGACGGCGTAGGCGTGCACGGCCAGCGCGAGCCGCTCGGTCACGAACTGCCGGGCGAGCTGCGCGGAGCCGCTGCCCTCCGGACCGACCAGGTGGCCCAGCGGGACCCGGACCCCCGCGTAGCCCAGCTCGGCGGTGTCGGAGCAGTGCCAGCCCATCTTCGCCAGCCGGCGGTCGACGGTGAACCCGGGCGAGCCGCGCTCGACGACGAGCAGGCTGATCCCGCGGGCGCCGCGCCCGCCGGTGCGCACCGCCGTCGTCACGAAGTCGGCGCGGGCGCCGCTGGTGATGAAGGTCTTGGCGCCGTCCACCACCCACTCGTCGCCGTCGCGGACCGCGCGGGTGCGCAGCGCCCCGACGTCCGACCCGCCGCCGGGCTCGGTGACGGCCAGCGAGCCGATCAGCTCGCCGGCCAGCGTGGGGCGGACGAAGCGGTCGACCAGGTCGGCGTCGCCGGCCGCGATCACGTGCGGCAGCGCGATGGAGTGCGTGAACAGGGCGGCGAGCAGGCCGCTCGACGCGCCGGCCGCGACCATCGCCTCGAGCACGGTGACGACGTCGACCAGGTCGCCGCCCTGCCCGCCGACCTCCTCCGGGAAGCCGACGCCGAGCAGGCCGGCCGCGGCGGCGTCCCGGTGCAGCTCCCGGGGCACCTCGCCGGCGTCCTCCCACGCGGCGAGCCCGGGCAGCACCGACCGGTGGACGAAGGCCGCCGCGGTCTCGCGCAGCGCCCGCCGCTCCGGCGTCGTCCACGGGTCGACGGTCACGAGGCGGGACGGTAGCGGGGGTCGGCGGCCGTGGGGCAGGCTCCCGAGCCGTGCTCCTCGACGCCGCGCTGCTGTCCACCGGGATCGACGACGTGCCCGCCACCGCCCGCGAGCTGGAGGCGCGCGGGTACGCGGGCATCTGGGCCTCGGAGGTCGCCCACGACCCGTTCCTGCTGCTGCACTCCGCCGGGGCGGCGACCACGCGCGTGACCGTCGGGACGGCGATCGCCGTCGCGTTCGCGCGCTCGCCGATGACGCTCGCGTCGACCGCCCACGACCTGCAGCGCTACACCCGCGGTCGCTTCGTGCTGGGCCTGGGCACCCAGATCAAACCGCACGTCGAGCGGCGGTTCTCCATGCCGTGGGGCAAGCCGGTGGCGCGGATGCGGGAGTTCATCGGGGCGCTGCACGCCATCTGGGGCGCGTGGCAGGAGGGCACCCCGCTGCGCTTCGAGGGCGAGTACTACCGGCACACCCTCATGACGCCGATGTTCTCGCCGCCGCCGCACGAGTGGGGCGCGCCGCCGCTGTACCTGGCCGCCGTCGGCCCGGCGATGACCCGGCTCGTGGGCGAGGTGGCCGACGGGCTGCTCGTGCACGGCTTCACCACGGCGCGCTACCTGCGCGAGCGGACGCTGCCGGCGCTGGAGGAGGGCCTGGCCGCGGCGGGCCGGACGCGCGCCGACGTGACCGTGAACCTGCCGGGGCTGGTCGTCACCGGCCGCACCGAGGAGGAGCTCGCCGAGGCCGCGGCGGCGGTCAAGGGCACGATCGCCTTCTACGGCAGCACGCCGGCCTACCGCCCCGTGCTGGAGCTGCACGGCTGGGCCGCGCTGGGCGAGGACCTGCATGCGCTGTCGGTCAGCCGCCGCGAGGACAGGTGGACGGCGATGCGGGACCTCGTCGACGACGACGTCCTGGCCGAGTTCGCCGTCGTCGGGACGCCGGAGGAGCTCGGCGGCCGGGTGCGGGACCGGTTCGGCGGGCTGGTCGACCGGTTCAGCGTGTACGCCTCGTACCCGTCGTCGCTCGACCTGTGGGACCCCCTGCTGGCCGACCTCCGCTGAGGCGGACGTGACGGAGATCATCCCCACTGCGAGCGGGATCACCGGTTCGGGGCTGTTTTCGCCGCTGGGGGCACGGGCAGGCTGGTCGGCATGGACGACACCCAGCGCGAGATCCGAGTAGCCGACGGCGCCGCGACGGAGCAGTCCGACGGGTCCCGCCCCCAGGAGACCGCGGTCCTGCCCACCGCGCGGCTGCTGGCCAACCCCCGGCGCATCCGCCGCAACTGACCGGCCGGCGCCGGGGGCGCGCTGCGATCTCACCGAGAGTGGCCACAACGGCCCCAGAGACCCCCAGTGCACCGCACAACTCGATCGCCCCTGGTCACACAGAGCAACCATCCCCGGCGTGCCGCGAACTCTTCCGTCACGCGCTGCGGCAGCATCCCTCGCGTGACCGCCGCCCTGAAGCTAGCCCCTGCCGACGACGCGTCGGCCCCGGTCCGCCGCAGCCGCGCCGAGCGGCAGGCGATCGTCCTCGACACCGCTGAGCGCCTCTTCGCGACGCGCAGCTCGCGGAGCGTCGGGATGGACGAGCTGGTGCGCGAGACGGGCCTGGGCAAGATGACCGTCTACCGGCTCTTCAAGAGCAAGGACGAGCTGGTCGGCGCCTACCTGGCCCGCAAGGCCGCCACCGTGCTGGCCTCGATCGACGCCGAGCTGCTGCGGTGCGACGGCGACCCGCGGGCCGCGCTGCTGGCGGTCGTCGACCACGTCGAGCGCGACGTGACCCGCACCGGCTTCCGCGGCTGCCCGTTCACCAACGTGAGCAGCGAGTACGACGACGCGCAGCACCCCGCCCGCGTGGCCGCCGCCGACTACAAGTTCGAGCTGCACGGCCGCCTGGAGCGCCTGGCCGACGAGCTGCTGCCCGGTGCCGGCGAGGACCTGGCCGCGCAGATCCACCTGATCATCGACGGCATGTACCTCTCCGGCGGCCTGCTCGGCCCCGACGGCCCGGCCTCCCACGGCCGGCAGCTCGCCGAGAAGCTGATCGACCACGCCGCCGAGCTGGCGGGTACGGCGCGCGCCTGACGCCGGCCGCCCGCAGGATGGGCCGGTGAGCACCGATCGCACCCGTTCCGACCTCGACGACACTACGGTGGAGGCCCTCGGCAAGCTCTCGGAGGCCCTCGAGGCCGCCGAGCACGCCCGCGGGCTGCTCTACGGCTTCCACCGGCTCACCGGCACCGCCGACCTGACCCTGCAGGAGGCGGTGGAGCTGTTCCGCAAGGCGGGCCACACCGCGCTGGCCGACGACCTCGACCGCGACCTCGTCGGCCGCAACGTCATCGCCGACCGGTGGACGTTCCAGATCGTCGAGGACTACGACGCCAGCTACTGGTCGACCTTCCGCGCCTTCGACGAGCGCGCGCGCGACGAGCTGGCCGATGGCGACCGGCACGTGTTCGAGGCGCGGATGAAGCAGCGCGAGCGCACGCCGGGCCACCCGCGGCACGAGGCCGGACCGGCGCTGTCCGACTGACCGCGCGCGGGCCGGGGTAGACGCGGGTGGTGACGACGCCGACGGGCAAGGACGACGCCGAGCTCGACCCGGACGCGGCCCCGCTGGGCAGCGCCGTGGCCCCGCCCGACGACGAGGACTCCGGCGGCGCCCCGTCCGGGCCGGCGTCCGGCCAGGCGGGGCCGTCCTACCCGCCCGCCGGGAGCGAGCCCGACGCGCACCGGTGACGGATCGGTATCGCTGCGCGGCCGGGCCGTGACCTCGGCGTCGGCGCGCAGGAGACTGGGCGCGTGACCGCGCCCCAGCCCCCGATCGGCAGCCCAGGCCCCTCCGGCGTCCCGGGCGGTCCCGGCGGGCCGCTGCCCGGGACCCCCGGCGCCCCCGGCCCCGTCGGCACCCGGCCGCCCGCCCCTGCGTCCGGCCGTGGGCGCGGGAAGACCATCGGCTGGTCGCTGGCCGCGGCGCTGCTGATCTTCGTGACCGTCCTGCTGGTGCTGTTCGTCGTCTTCAACACGCAGACGGTCGACATCAGCCTGGTGTTCGGCAACATCGAGGCGCCGCTGGTGCTGGCGCTGGTGATCGCCGCCGCGCTCGGCGGGCTCGTCGTCGCCCTGGCCGGCATCGCCCTGCGCGCGCGCCGCGCCAAGAAGCCCTGACACCGGCCCGCGGCCACGATCAGCTGACCTGATCCCGCGGACTCCTCCCCCACGCCGCACCACGAGGGAGGACCTCTTCCGGTGGGGGAGGACGGCGGGCCCCCCGCGCCGCGCGGCCGCCACCCCCACCGCCGACCGCGAGGCCCGCGACCACACCGCGAGGGTCGCCCGTCCACCCCGGACGAGCGTCCTCGCGGGCGTGCGGCTTGCTCTTGCTACTCGCGAGTAATAGCGTTTGTTACTGGCGAGTAAGCGAGCGCCGTCACACCGAGCACAGGAGCCTCCGGCATGGGCCACTACACCGCGAACCTGCGGGACCTCGAGTTCAACCTCTTCGAGTTCCTCGACACCAAGGACCGGTTCGGCACCGGGCCGTTCGAGCAGATGGACGCCGAGACCGCGCGCGGGGTGCTCGCCGAGATCCGCAAGCTGGCCGAGGGCCCGATCGCCGAGTCCTTCGCCGATGCCGACCGCAACCCGCCGGTGTTCGACCCGTCGACGCACTCGGTCACGCTGCCCGAGTCGTTCAAGAAGTCGGTCCGCGCCCTCGAGGACGGCGAGTGGTACCGGCTCGACCTGCCCGAGGAGCTCGGCGGCTTCGGCGCCCCCCACGCCCTGTCGTGGGCCGCCTTCGAGATGGTCCTCGGCGCGAACCCCGCCGTCTTCATGTACGGCGCGTGGGCCGCCTTCGCCGGTGTGCTGCACGAGCTCGGCACCCCCGACCAGCAGCGGCTGGCCGAGCTGATGATCGAGCACAAGTGGGGCGCCACGATGGTGCTCACCGAGCCCGACGCCGGCTCCGACGTGGGCGCCGGCCGCACCAAGGCGGTGCAGCAGGAGGACGGCTCCTGGCACATCACCGGCGTCAAGCGGTTCATCACCAGCGCCGAGCACGACCTCAGCGACAACATCGTGCACCTGGTCCTGGCCCGCCCGGAGGGCGCGAAGCCCGGCACCAAGGGCCTGTCGCTGTTCGTCGTCCCCAAGTTCCACGTGGACCTCGAGACCGGCGCGCTCGGCGAGCGCAACGGCGTCTACGTGACCAACGTCGAGAAGAAGATGGGCCTCAAGGTCTCCACGACCTGCGAGCTCACCTTCGGCGACGGGCCGGTGCCGGCCAAGGGCTGGCTGGTCGGCGAGGTGCACGACGGCATCGCGCAGATGTTCAAGGTCATCGAGCACGCCCGGATGTTCGTGGGCGCCAAGGCCATCGCCACCCTGTCGGCCGGCTACCAGCAGGCGCTGGCCTTCGCCAAGGAGCGGGTGCAGGGCGCCGACCTGACCGCGACCAGCAAGGACGCCCCGCGGGTCACCATCACCCACCACCCGGACGTGCGCCGGTCGCTGATGCTGCAGAAGTCCTACGCCGAGGGCATGCGGGCGCTCTACCTCTACGCCGCCACCTTCCGCGACCAGGTCATCCAGGCCGAGGCCGAGGGCGCCGCCGACAGCGAGCAGGCAGTGCTGGCGGCCAAGGTCAACGACCTGCTGCTGCCGGTGGTCAAGGGCTTCGGCTCCGAGCGCGCCACCCAGCTGCTCACCGCCGAGTCGCTGCAGACCCTCGGCGGCTCCGGCTACCTGCAGGACTACCCGATCGAGCAGTACATCCGCGACTCCAAGATCGACACCCTCTACGAGGGCACGACGGCGATCCAGGGCCAGGACTTCTTCTTCCGGAAGATCGTCAAGGACGGCGGCGTCGCGCTGACCTGGCTGGCCTCGCAGATCCAGGCCACGATCGACGCCGAGGTGGGCAACGGCCGGCTCAAGGAGGAGCGGGCGCTGCTGGCCACCGCCCTCTCCGACGTGCAGGGCATGCTGACGGCGATGTTCGGCCACCTCACGGCCGCGCAGGAGGACATGAGCAGCCTGTACAAGGTCGCCCAGAACACCTCGCGCCTGCTGCTGGCCGCCGGTGACCTGATCACCGCCTGGCTGCTGGTCCGCCAGTCGGAGGTCGCCCTGGCCGCGCTCGCCGGCGAGGTGAGCGAGAAGGACCGGCACTTCTACGAGGGCAAGCTCGCCGCGACCCGCTTCTTCTGCACCCAGGTGCTGCCGAAGCTGACCGCCGAGCGCTTCGTCGTCGAGAACACCGACAACGCGCTCATGGAGGTGCCCGAGGCGGCCTTCTGAAGAAGGACCGTCGCGGCGGCCGTCGCCGTTTCCGGGGGCCCGGCCTGGGCATGGTCGGACCATGACCGACCCTGCGGGCAGCGACCGCATCCAGCAGGACGTCCCCACCGCCTCGGGCAGCGGCGACAACAGCGACAGCGGGTCCGGGTCCTCGTTCGAGGACGTCCCCCTGACCCGTGAGGAGGCCGTCGAGCGGGACGCCGCGTCGCCGGACGAGCAGCCCGCCCGGGGTGGCAGCGACCTCTCCACCGCGCAGCGCGCCGAACCCGACCCGGCCTAGGAGGAGCACCGTGACCGAGTCCCAGCCCACCGGCTACCGCGAGTCCCCGGACACGACCGACGCCGACTCGAGCAGCAACATGGTCGACGGCACGCCCGGCAACGACGCGAGCGACGGCGGGGAGCGCGACGTCCCCCTGACCACCGACGACGAGGCGCAGCGGGACGACGGCGTCGCCCGCCCCGGCAACACCTCCGACTGACGACACGCCAAGGGGCTCCCCGCGACCGGCCGGTCGCGGGGAGCCCCTTCGTGCGTGCGGCGGCTACACGCCCGCCGCGGTGCGCCCGTCCTCGAGCACGACGGCGTCGTCCCCGTCGAGGCTCCGCTTGCGGGTCTCGCCGTACGAGAAGACGGCGATCAGCGTGATCACCGAGCAGGCGACCAGGTACAGCGTCACCGCGGTGGTGTTCGGGTCCTCGAAGCTCCCCAGCAGGGCGACGGCGAGCAGCGGCGCCGGCGCGCCGGCGACCACCGAGGCCAGCTGCGCACCCACCGAGACACCGGTGTAGCGGGCCTTGGTGCCGAAGAGCTCGGAGAAGAACGCCGCCTGCGGCCCGTACATGGCGCCGTGGAAGAGCAGGCCGACGGTGATGGCCACGAACGTCAGGCCGAAGTTGCCGGTGTTCAGCAGGCCGAAGAGCGCGAACGCCCACACGCCGACGCCGACGGCACCGATCACGTACACCGGCCGGCGGCCGATGCGGTCGGACAGCGCCCCCCACAGCGGGATGGTCACCAGGTGCACGGCGGAGGCGAGCAGCAGCGCGTTGAGCGCGAAGGAGGAATCGACACCCTCCGCGTTGACCAGGTACGCGGTCGTGAACGCCGTGAGCAGGTAGAAGGAGACGTTCTCCGCGATCCGGGCGCCCATCGCGACGAGGACCTCCCGCTTGTAGCGCGAGAGCACCGTGACGATCGGCGCCTTCTCGGCCACGCCGCTGGCGGCCGCCTTCTCGGCGGCGGCGCGCTGCGCCTCGAGGAAGACCGGCGACTCGCTGACCGCCAGCCGGACCCACAGACCGACCAGGATGAGCACGGCCGAGAGCAGGAACGGGATCCGCCAGCCCCAGGCGGCGAACTGCTCGTCGGACTGGAACACCGCGAGGAGCGCCAGCACGCCGGTGGCCAGCAGCTGGCCGGCAGGTGCGCCGGCCTGCGGCCAGGACGCCCAGAAGCCCCGGTGTTGCGGCTTGCCGTGCTCGGAGACGATCAGGACGGCCCCGCCCCACTCACCGCCCAGTGCGAAGCCCTGGACCAGGCGCAGGAAGACCAGCAGCGCCGGCGCCAGCGCGCCGACGGTGGCGTATGTGGGGAGCAGGCCGATCGCGAAGGTGGCGCCGCCCATCATGAGCAGCGAGATCACGAGCAGCTTCTTGCGGCCCAGCCGGTCACCGAAGTGCCCGAAGACCAGGGCGCCGATAGGACGGGCGGCGAAGCCGACCGCATAGGTCGCGAACGCCGAGAGGACTCCGATGAAGTCGGTCTGCTCCGGGAAGAAGAGCGGCCCGAAGACGAGCGCGGCGGCCGAGCCGTAGAGGAAGAAGTCGTACCACTCGACGGTGGTGCCGACGATGCTCGCGCCGACGACGCGGCCGAAGCGCGTGCCGGAGGTGGCGGGTGCGGACATGGGGGGAGGTCTCCTCGTCGAGAGGCCGGGAGGTGCAGTCCTCCCGACGCTAGGAGCCGGTGACGGGCGTCACCATGTGGCGACCGGCCGCGAAAGCCCGGCGGACCATGTGGTGCGCGCCCACACCGGGTGCGTACCGGCGGTCCGTCCCGGGTCCGGCCGTGCGGCCGCGTTACCCGCGATGGCGCCGCGCCACACGGTCGCCCCCCGGGGTGTGTGGCGGCGCAACGTGCGCGCACTGCACGCCCCCGGCATACCGTGCTGCCATGGCCGACGAGCTGGTGGGACGACGGGCACTGGTCACCGGGGGCGCCTCGGGCATCGGACGCGCGTGCGCGCAGCGGCTCGCCGCGGCCGGCGCCTCGGTGGTCGTGGTGGACCGGGACGCGGAGGCCGCCAAGGCCGTCGCCGACGAGGTCGGCGGGCTCGCCGTCGTCGCCGACCTGTCCGACCTCGACGCGGTCGACGACCTCGACCTGGACGTCGACGTCCTGGTCAACAACGCGGGGCTCCAGCACGTGGCGCCGCTGCACGAGTTCCCCGTCGACCGGTTCTCCCACATCCTCCGGCTGATGCTCGAGGCACCGTTCCGCCTGGTCCGCGGCGCGCTGCCGCACATGTACGCCCGCGGCTGGGGCCGGGTGGTGCACCTCAGCTCGATCCACGGGCACCGCGCCTCGGCCTTCAAGTCCGCCTACGTGACGGCGAAGCACGGCCTGGAGGGCCTGTCGAAGGTGATCGCCCTCGAGGGCGCCGAGCACGGCGTCACCTCCAACTGCGTCGCCCCCGCCTACGTGCGCACCCCGCTGGTGGAGGGGCAGATCGCCGACCAGGCCCGCGCGCACGGACTGTCGGAGGACGAGGTGGTGGAGCAGGTGATGCTCGCCCCCGCCGCGGTGAAGCGCCTGCTCGAGCCGGCGGAGGTGGCCGAGGCCGTCGCCTACCTCTGCTCCCCCGCCGCCGCGTCGGTCACCGGCACGTCGCTCCTGCTCGACGGCGGCTGGAGCGCCCACTGACGGCCGCGGAGTACTTCCAGCTGCTGCTCGACGACGCCGCGGCGATCGAGTACGAGCGGCCGCTGGTGCGCGCCCGCGCCGCGGGCGCCGACGGCACCACCGTCGCCGAGCTGGAGCAGCTGAAGCTCCTCGCGCTGCGCGTGCGCGAGGCGTTCGCCGCCCGCCGCCGGCGGGAGTCGGAGCTGGCCGCCCTGTTCGACACCGCCGGCGACCTCGCCGCGCTGCGCAGCGTCGACTCGGTGCTGACGGCGATCGTCCGCCGGGCCCGCCAGCTGCTCGGCACCGACGTCGCCTACCTGACGCTCAACGACGAGGGCCGCGGCGACACCTACATGCGGGTGACCGACGGGTCGGTCTCGGCGCGGTTCCAGGCGCTGCGGCTCGGCATGGGCGAGGGCCTCGGCGGGCTGGTCGCGCAGACGGCGTCGCCCTACGCGACGGCGGACTACTCGCGGGACGACCGGTTCCTGCACACCGCCGAGATCAACGGCGGGGTCAACGAGGAGGGCCTGGTCGCCATCCTCGGCGTCCCGCTCATCCGCGGCTCGTCGGTGATGGGCGTCCTCTACGCCGCCGACCGCAGCCAGCGCTCCTTCGACCGCTCGGAGGTGGCGCTGCTCGGGTCGCTGGCCGCGCACGCCGCGATCGCCCTCGACAACGCCCGGCTGCTGGAGGAGACCCGCAGCGCCCTCGAGGAGCTCTCCGCCGCCACCCGCGAGCTGCGCGCCCACACGACCTCCGTCGAGCGGGCGGCCGAGGCGCACGACCGGTTCATCGACGTCGTGCTCCGCGGCGGCGGGGTGGAGGACGTCGCCGGGGCGGTGACCGAGGTGCTCGGTGGCCGGATCACCGTGCTCGACGAGGAGGGCCGCCCGTCGCCGGGAGGACCGGACGACGCCCTCCCGCCCGACCCCGCGGCCGCCCTGGCGCAGGCCCGGGCGACCGGGCGGACCGCGCGGGACGGCAGCTGGTGGACCACCGCGGTCACGGTGGGCAACGAGCTGCTCGGCGGCCTCGTGCTGCACCGGGACGACGACCTGTCGGGCGCCGACCAGCGGATCCTGGAGCGGGCGGCGCTGGTCACGGCGCTGCTGCTGCTCATCCGCCGGACGGCGAGCGAGGCGGAGAACCGCGTGCGCGGCGAGCTGCTCGACGAGCTGCTGACCGCCCCGGGGCGCGACCCCGACGGCCTGCGCGAGCGCGCGCGGCGGTTCGGGGCCGACCTGGACCAGCCGCACGCCGTCGTCGTCGCCGAGGTGCCGGACACGCGTCGCGCGCGGGCGCTCGCCGCCGCCGTGCACCTGGCCGCGACGCGGGGCGGCCTGGCCGGCCTGCACGACGGGCGGGTCGTGCTGTGCGTACCGGGGATCGGCCCGGAGGAGGCGGCCGCCACCGCCGGGCGCGAGCTCTCCGGCGCCGGAGGGGCGCCCGTCACCGCCGGGGCGGCCGGGCCCGCGGCGGGCGCGGCCGGCCTGGCGACGGCGTACGCCGAGGCCTCCCGCTGCACCGCGGCGCTGCTGGCCCTCGGGCGGTGCGGTCAGTCCGCCAGCGCCGCGGGGCTCGGCTTCGTCGGGCTGCTCATCGGCGAGCACCGCGACGTCCCCGGCTTCGTGACGGCGACCGTCGGCCCCGTCGTCGAGTACGACCGGCGGCGCGGCACCGCGCTCGTGGCGACCCTGGAGGCCTGGTTCGACGCCGGCGGCTCACCGGCCCGCGCGGCCGAGGCGCTCGGCGTGCACGTCAACACGGTGGGCCAGCGGCTCGACCGGATCGGCCGCCTGCTGGGCGCGGACTGGTCCGCGCCCGGCCCCGCCCTCGAGCTGCAGCTGGCCCTGCGGCTGCTGCGGCTCACCTCCGCCTGACCGTCCGTACCCTGGACCGGTGCGCGCTGAGGTCTGGCAGGAGCGGTCGCGCCTGCACGCCGAGCGCGCCGATGCGCTGACCGCCGGCCACCGGGCCCGCAGGGCCACGGGCGAGCGGCACGCCGTCGAGGACTTCCTGTTCGAGTACTACAGCACCCGCCCGTCGCTGCTGCGCCGCTGGCACCCGGGCGCCGGCGTCGTCCTCGCGCCGGCCGACGGCGGCCCGGCCCCGCACGCGGACTGGCGCTGGTACGCCACCGGTGACGACGGCGCCGTCCGGCTCGACGTCGCCGCGTTCGCCGCCGACCGCGGCGACACGGTCCGCTTCGTGCACCGGCTGCTGTCGGCCACCGCCGCCCGCCAGGTCCACACCGGCTGCTTCGGACTGCACGAGTGGGCCATGGTCTACCGCCAGGACGGGCACCGGCACCCGCTGCCGCTGCGGCTCGGCCAGGCCGGCACCGACGCCGTCGTCGAGGCGCACCCGGTCCGCTGCTCGCACTTCGACGCCTTCCGGTTCTTCACCCCGGCCGCCGTCCCGCTCAACCGGCTGCAGCCGACCCGCGCCACGCAGGTCGACCTCGAGCAGCCCGGCTGCCTGCACGCCTCGATGGACCTGCACAAGTGGGCCGGCAAGCTGGCCCCCGCCGTGCCCGGCGAGCTGGCCCTCGACTGCTTCGAGCTCGCCCGCGACGTGCGCCTGCTCGACATGCAGGCCTCGCCGTACGACCTGTCCTCCTACGGCCAGCCCGCGGTCGCGGTCGAGACGGCGGAGGGCAAGGCGGAGTACGTGCGGCGCCAGCGGGCGTTCGCCGAGCGGGCGGCGGGACTCCGGGAGCGGCTGATCGCCGTCTGCGCCGGGCTGCTGGCGCGTACGGGTCGCGGCAACCGTCTCGACACCGTCCCGTCGTCCGGGCGCCGTACCGTCGAGGCGTGACCTCCCCGCACCCCGACCGCTGGATCCGGCTCGCCGGCACCGCCAACACCCGCGACCTGGGCGGCCTGCCCACCACCGACGGCGGGCACACGCTGCCCGGCCGGATCCTGCGCAGCGACAACCTGCAGACCCTGACCGCCGACGACGTCCGCCTGCTCGTCGACGAGCTCAAGGTGCGCGAGGTGATCGACCTGCGCACCACCGCCGAGGTCCTGCTGGAGGGCCGCGGCCCGCTGCGCGACGTCCCCGACGTGGTGCACCGGCACTTCTCGCTGCTGCCCGAGCGGGGGCACCGCACCGACGTCTTCGCCGTCGAGGAGGACGACGAGCTGCCGGAGCTGCCCGCGGGCTGGCAGGAGTCGGTGCTGCCGCGGCAGGTGGCCGAGGGCGACGAGCACGAGCCGCCGGCGGTGCGCTCCTACCTCGGCTACCTGCACGACCGGGCCGACGCCGTGGTCGAGGCGCTGCGCGCCCTGGCGGACGGCGGACCGGGTGCGGCGGTCGTCCACTGCGCCGCCGGCAAGGACCGCACCGGGGTCGTCGTGGCGCTCTCGCTCGCGGTGGCGGGCGTGCCCCACGACGAGATCGTCGCCGACTACGCGCTGACCGCCCAGGTCATCCACGACATCGTCGCCCGGCTGGCCGCCACGCCCACCTACGCCGAGGACATGCAGCGCCGCGCCGTCGCCGACCACACCCCGCACGCCGCGACGATGGAGGGGCTGCTGCGGGTGCTGGACGAGCGGCACGGCGGGCCGATCGGCTGGCTGGAGAGCCACGGCTTCGGCGCCGACGACCGCGCGGCGCTGCGCTCACGCCTGCGCGACTGAGCCGACGGACGACGACGGCCCCGCCTCCTGCGGGAGGCGGGGCCGTCGTCGTGCGCGTTCAGCGAGGGACGCTGTTGTACGCGTGGCTCGAGGCCAGCGTCAGCAACTCGTCGACCATCGCCGGGCCGGTCGCGCGGGCGAGGGCGCTGTCGAGCGCCCGCCGCGTCCGCGCCGCCTGCCGACGCTCGCGCCAGCTGGACGTCACGCTGCTCATCTCTACTGCTCCTTCTAAGGCCGTCTCGGTGTTGCACCCGTACTAATGCAGGCACAACGGAGACTATTCCTAAGAACTGAAGGCAGTAGCGTGGAACCACCGAGAGAACTTCACCCCGCGGGGTGAGCTTCGCCTCACCCCGCGGCCGCGAGGACCGCACGGACCGCCTCGCGAGCGGCGTGCGGGGGGGGGGGGGGGGGGGGGGGGGGGGGGGGGGGGGGGGGGGGGGGGGGGGGGGGGGGGGGGGGGGGGGGGGGGGGGGGGGCGGGGGGCGCCGCCCGGGCGG
>NZ_JBJGYZ010000057.1:0-21974 GCF_054050275.1 Geodermatophilus sp. SYSU D00691 | reverse complement strand
CCCCCCCCCCCCCCCCCCCCCCCCCCCCCCCCCCCCCCCCCCCCCCCCCCCCCCCCCCCCCCCCCCCCCCCCCCCCCCCCCCCCCCCCCCCCCCCCCCCCCCCCCCCCCCCCCCCCCCCCCCCCCCGGCGGGCGGCGACCGCGGCGGCGCTGCGTCCCCGGGTGTCGGGCCGCCGGCCTCCGGGCAGGAGGAGGGCATGGCATCGGAAGAGACGACGAAGGTCGCCGAGCTGCTCAAGGACGAGCGGTTCGGCCTGTTCACCACGATCGCGCCCGACGGCACGCTGATCAGCCGCCCCATGGCGATGCAGGAGGTCGAGTTCGACGGCGACCTCTGGTTCTTCGCCCGGCGCAGCTCCCGCAAGGTCGCCCACGTGACCGGCAACCCGCAGGTCAACGTCTCGACGTCCGGCAGCTCCAGCTGGGTGTCGCTCACCGGGCACGCCGTGGTGGTCGACGACCTGGAGAAGAAGCGCAAGCTCTGGAACTCCGTCGTCGAGGCGTGGTTCCCCGACGGCCCGGAGGACCCCGACGTCGTCCTGCTGCGGGTCGAGGCCGCCTCGGCCGAGTACTGGGACTCCCCCGGCGGCCGGGTGGCCAGCGCGATCAGCTTCGCGAAGGCGAAGCTGACCGGCCAGGCCTACGACGGCGGCGAGAACGAGCGGGTGGAGCTGCGCGGCAGCTAGGCCGCCGACTCGGCCTGCGCCTGGCGCGGCGAGCCGTCCTGCGCCCGCATCGCCTGGGCGAACGCCTCGAGGCTGGCCGCGCCGGTCGCACCGCCGCAGGTCAGCGAGGCGAGCAGGTTGCCGAGCAGCCCCGACCGGTCGGCCACGATCCGGATCCGGCCGATCTCGACCACCAGCCCCAGGAGGTCGAGGCGCAGGCCGTCCGGGATGTCGAGGATCACGCACTCCACCGGCGTCGTCATCGCAGGCACTCCCCTCCCCCCGTGTCCGAACCAGATACGGAAGAGTTTCGGCCGGATGCACCGACGCCGCGACCGGGGAGCCGCGCCGGCAGGCGCGGGCGCGGCGCGGCGGTCACCCGCTGCACCGGTCCGGGCAGACCCCGGTCAGGCCAAGCCGGCCAGCGGCGACTCGTCGCAGATCTTGACCGGGACGGTCGGCATGCCCAGCAGGGTCGGCTGGCCCCGCACCGGGCCGGTGTGCGAGTGGTCGAGGTGGCTCCGCGGCGTCACGGTGGCGGCGTCGCGGGCGGCGAGCGCGGTCTCGCCGTAGCCCTGCACGCACTCGGGGTCGGGGCCGTCGAGCGGCAGGCCGGTGAAGAACTTGGCCGCCATGCAGCCGCCCCGGCAGGCGTCGAAGTGCCCGCACCTCGCGCAGGCGCCGCCGGTCTGCGGGCTGCGCAGCTCGGCGAACAGGTCGCTGTGCTGCCACACCCGCTGGAAGCCGCCGGGGTCGCGGACGTTGCCGGCGAGGAACTGCTCGTGGATGGCGAACGGGCAGGCGTAGACGTCGCCGACCGGGTCGATCAGGCAGACCACCCGCCCGGCGCCGCACAGGTTCAGCCCGGGCAGCGCCTGCCCGTAGGCCGACAGGTGGAAGAACGAGTCCCCGGTGAGCACGCGGTCGCCGTTGGCCAGCAGCCAGGAGTGCAGCTCGCGCTGCTGGGCCTGGGTGGGGTGCAGCTGGTCCCACACGTCGGCGCCGCGGCCCGACGGGCGCAGCCGGGTGATCCGCAGCTGGGCCCCGTACCGGTCGGTGAGGGCCTTGAACGCGTCGAGCTGGCCGACGTTCTCGCGGGTGACGACGACGGAGACCTTGAAGTCCTTCATCCCCGCCTCGGCCAGGTTCTCCAGCGCCTTCGTGGCGGTGGCGAACGAGCCGGTGCCGCGGACCCGGTCGTTGACCTCGGCGGTGGCGCCGTCGAGGGAGATCTGCACGTCGACGTAGTCGGTGGCCGCCAGCTGCCGGGCGCGCTCGCGGTCCAGCTTGACGCCGTTGGTGGAGAACTTGACGCCGACCCGGTGGTCGATCGCGTAGTCGAGCAGGTGCCAGAAGTCGGGCCGGACCGTGGGCTCGCCGCCGCCGACGTTGACGTAGAAGACCTGCATCCGCTGCAGCTCGTCGACCACCGCCTCGGCCTCGGCGGTGGACAGCTCGCGCGGGTCCCGCCGCCCGGACGAGGACAGGCAGTGCACGCACGCCAGGTTGCAGGCGTAGGTGAGTTCCCAGGTCAGGCAGATCGGCGCGTCGAGCCCGTACTCGAACTGGTCGACCAGCCTCCCCCCGACGGGACGCTCGGGCAGGACGGCGGTCATGCGCGCACCTCGATCATCTGAGAGCGGGCGAGGTCGGCCAGCGCCCGCTCGTAGGCCGGCCGCTGCGGCTCGGCGACGCCGCAGGCCGCCAGGGTGGCGGTCGCGCTGGGGTGGTCGGCCAGCGACTCCACCACCGCCACCAGCTGCTTCGACTTCAGGAACGACAGCTTGCGGTTGCCGAAGTGGTAGACCAGCGCGCCGAAGGGCTCGGGCCGCAGGGCCACCGACCGGGCCCGTTGCCAGGGCAGGCCCGGGTCGAACTCCTGCACGGGAGTGCTCAGTAGACGCCGCACATGCCGTCGATGGAGACCTCCTCGACCAGCGACTCCTCGACCAGGGCCTCCTCGGCCGCGGGGGCCTCCAGCTCGGTCTCGACGTCGGGAGCGGTCGTCGGCTCGGGCATGCGGGCCTCCAGGAGCGGTGGGACGGGAGTCGCTGCGGACGCTAGTGACACCGGGTGCCACGGGCAAGCGGAGGTACGGCTGCGGGCCGTGGTGGCGCAAGATGGCTGCCGTGACCGAGCCCTGGGGGGACCCGCGGGAGGAGACGCGTGCCCGCATCGAGCAGGCGGCGCTCGACCTCTTCACGCTCAAGGGGTTCGAGCAGGTCACGATCGACGACGTCGCGGCCGAGGCCGGCATCGGCCGCAGGACGTTCTTCCGCTACTTCGCCACCAAGGCCGACGCCGTCTGGGGCGACTTCTCCGGCCACGTCGCCCGGCTCGACCGGTTGCTGGCCGCGACCGACCCCGCTGCCCCGGTGCTGGCCGGCATCTGCGCGGCCTACGTCGAGGTGAACGACTACGCCGACGCCGACCTGCCGCTGCTGCGCGAGCGGATGCGGCTCATCCTCACCGAGCCCGCGCTGCAGGCGCACTCGCAGCTGCGCTACGCCGAGGTGGACCGGGTCGTGGCCGAGCACGTCGCCCGCCGCACCGGGGGCACGGCCGAGCACCTGCTCCCCCGGCTGGTGGCGACGACGACGCGCGCGGCCGCCACCACCGCCTTCGAGGTATGGCTGGCCGACGGCCGGACGAGCCTGGCCGACGACCTCCGCGCGGCGTTCGGCGAGCTGGCCGGCGCCTTCCCGACGCTCCGCGGGTAGCGCGGGTCAGGCCTTCTCGGCCAGCCCGCGGGCCACCTCGGACGGGCGCTGCTGCTCGCCCGCGTAGGAGCTGACGACGACGAGCGCCCCAGTGAGCGCGGGGACGACCCACTGCAGCTTGTCGAGCTGCTCCTGGGCGGCGGCGATCTCCCCGCGCGCCCGCTTGGAGGGCTTCGTGCCCTTCTTCGACGGGGTGGCGCCGCCCTGCGACACGACCTGCCCCAGCGACCGGCTGTAGGCGGTCACGCCCAGCGCCGCGACGGTGAGCACCGTCTTCGCCAGCGACATGCCGGCCGCCCCCTGCTGGCGGGCCACCCGCGTCCGGTTGCCCAGCAGCTGCCCGACGCTGCCGACGACGTGGGCACCGATGGCGGCGGCGTTGACCGGCGTCCACCGGTCCCAGCCGGCGTTGGCGACGGCGCCGGTGGCCGAGGCGCTGCCGGCCTGGGCGGCGGCCTCGTTCAACGCCACGGCGTTGGCGAGCGTGCCGCCGAACCAGGCGGCGAGGCCGAGGTCGTGCAGGGAGCGGGAGAGGGTGTTGCGCGCCATGGGGAGCCTCGTCGGGTCGGGGAAGAAGGGTCGCCCCCACCTACCCCTCCCCACGCCTCCCAAGCGGATGGCGCGCAACCTTTCTCCGGGCCGGCCGGCTCGCCGCGGCCACCACCCGGTCGGGGCGCACCAGCACCGAGCGCCCGCGCAGCCACCCCGCCAGCTCCGGCACCCGCACCACCCGGGCCGGCTCCCCGGTGGGCGGCTCGAGCACGGGCCCGTCGTCCGCCGTCACCACCGCCCAGCCGTCGCCGAGGACGTCGTCCAGCCGGCGGGCCGCGCCGTCCACCGCCACCGTCGGCTGCGGCACCAGCCCGCCCACCGGCGAGCCGACGGCGACCCGGGGACGGCGGACCAGCGGCCCGCGGCGCAGCGGCGGGGTGCGGCTGCTGCGCGCGAACGCCCCCACCAGCGGCAGCCGGCGGACCACGGCCAGCACCGCCCGGCGGACGGCGGCGGCGCCCCGGCCGCCGCCGGTCATCAGCAGCCCGACGAGCTGGGCGATCCGGATCAGCGCACGGGCGTGCGGCTCGCGCTCGGCCTGGTGGGTGTCGAGCAGCGCGTCCGGCGCCGTGCCGTCCAACACCGCGGCGAGCTTCCAGGCCAGGGAGTGCACGTCGCGCAGCCCGAGCCCCAGCCCCTGGCCGACGAAGGGCGGGGTCAGGTGCGCGGCGTCGCCGGCGAGCAGCACCCGGCCGGTGCGCCAGCGGTCGGCCACCTGCGCGCGGAAGGTGTACTCCGCCGTCCGCTCCACCTCGACCGGCCCGGCGCCGTAGGGGGCGAGCAGCTCGTCGATGCGCCCGGCCAGGTCGGCGGCGCTCTCGCCGGGCGCCAGGCGGAACTCCCAGCGGTGCCGGCCACCGGTCAACGGCATCAGGGTCGCCGCCCGCCGCGGGTCGCAGACCTGGTGGACACCCGGCCAGAACGGCCTCGCCGGCCGCGCCCGGACGTCGACGACGAACCAGCGGTCGGCCGGCCCGAGGTCGCGCATGCGGACGCCGGCGAGCGTGCGCACGGTGCTGTTCGCGCCGTCGCAGCCGAGCACGAACCGCGCCGTGACGGACCCGTCCGGCCCGGCGTCCCGGTCGTCGACCCCGAGCACCACCGCGTCGTCCTTGTGCCGCAGGCCGGTGACGTCGGCGCCCCAGCGCAGGTCGATCCGCGGCGAGGCCGCGACGGCGGCGAGGAGCACCGCCTCCAGGTCGGGCTGGTGGAAGAGCACGCCCGCCGGCCAGCCCAGCGGCCCCGGACCGGGGTCCCGGGCGAACTCGGCCAGCACGCGCAGCCGGGCGTCGAGCAGCCGCATCCCGGCCAGCGGCTCGGTGCGCGGCAGGAACGCGCCGGCGACACCGGCGTCCTGCAGCACGCGCAGCGCCTCGTCGCCCAGGTGGACCGCCCGCGGCAGGGGGTAGGGGGCGGGCTGCCGGTCGAGGACGACGACGTCGACGCCGCGCCGGGCGAGCAGCAGGGCCGCCGTCAGCCCCACCGGCCCGGCGCCCACCACGACCACCGGGACGACCGTCACCGGCCCAGTCTGACCACCGCCCGGGCCGGACGTAGCGGCGAACGTTGCACCCGGCTTCCACCTCCTGTGACGGGGGTCATAACGTTCGGGGCAGTCATGCGCGCTCGCGCATGCCCGTCAGGGCCCTCGACGGCGAGGGCGACGAGGAGGTACTCCTGTGCCCGTAGAGACCCGTGGCGCCATCATGCGCGAGGCGCCAGGCAAGTTCGAGGTCGTCGACCTGATCTCCGACGACCCGCGCCAGGGCGAACTGCAGGTGAAGCTGGCGGCGTCCGGGATGTGTCACTCGGACGACCACCTCGCCACCGGCGACATCCCCGTGGCGCACTACCCCATGTGCGGCGGTCACGAGGGTTCAGGCGTGGTCACCGCGGTCGGTCCCAACACCCCCGGTTTCAAGGAGGGCGACCACGTCGTCTTCTCCTTCCTGCCGGCCTGCGGCAAGTGCCGGTGGTGCGCCAACGGCATGTCCTACCTGTGCGACCTGGGCGCCGGTCTGCTGGTCGGCGCACGGTTCGACGACCCGACCAGCTTCCGCTTCTCGCTGTCCGACGGCACGCCGGTCGGGCAGATGTGCGGGCTCGGCACCTTCTCCGGCTTCACGACGGTGAGCGTCGACTCGACCATCAAGATCCCCGAGGAGATCCCGCTCGACGTCGCGTGCCTCACCGGCTGCGGTGTCGGCACCGGCTGGGGCTCCTCGGTGCAGGCCGCCAAGGTCGAGCCCGGTGAGACGGTGATCATCATGGGCATCGGCGGCATCGGCATCAACGCCGTCCAGGGGGCGGCCTTCGCCGGCGCCAGCCACGTCATCGCCGTCGACCCGGTGGCCTTCAAGCGGGAGAAGGCACAGGAACTCGGCGCCACCGAGGCCTTCGAGGGCATCGAGGAGGCCGCGGAGTTCGCCCGGAGCGTGACGAACGGCCAGGGCGCCGACAAGGCGATCGTCACGATCGGCGTCACGACGGGCGAGCACGTCGCGCAGGCATTCCAGGCCGTGCGCAAGGCCGGCTCCGTCGTCGTGACCGGACTCGGGGACATCACCGACCAGGTCGGTATCCCGATCTCGATCGGCGAGATGACGTTGTTCGCGAAGGAGATCAAGGGCGCGCTCTTCGGCGACCAGAACCCGCACACCGACATCCTGCGGATGCTGCGGCTGTACCAGGAGGGCAAGCTCAAGCTCGACGAGCTGATCACCAAGCGGTACAAGCTCGACGACATCAACCAGGGCTACGAGGACATGCACGCGGGCAAGAACATCCGCGGGGTCATCATCTACGACTGAGTCCGCCCCTCGCACCGGACCGGGGTGCCGTCTGCTCGACGGCACCCCGGTCCGTTCGTACAGCCCCCCGGAGCGCTCGTGACCTCGACGGCCGACACCCGCCTCGACATCGGCGGGATGGTCCGCACCGCCCGGGAGCGGGTGGTCGCCCGGCTGCGCGAGGCCGAGGTGGTCGCCGCCGCGCTCTCGGCCGGCCGCAACGTCGTCCTCGAGGGCCCGCCAGGCACCGGCAAGACCACGCTGCTGCGCGCGCTGGCCGACGGCACCGGCGTCCCGCTCGTCCTGGTCGAGGGCAACGCCGAGCTGACCCCGACCCGGCTGGTCGGCCACCACGACGCCTCCCGGGTGCTCGCCGAGGACTACCGCCCCGAGAACTTCGTGCCCGGCCCGCTGACCCGGGCGATGACCGAGGGCGCGCTGCTCTACGTCGAGGAGTTCAACCGGGTGCCCGAGGAGACGATGAACGTCCTCCTCGGCGTGCTCTCCGAGCGCGAGATGCACGTGCCGCGCTACGGCCGGGTCGCCGCCCGCCCGACGTTCCGGCTGGTGGCGGCGATGAACCCGTTCGACGCCGTCGGCACCGCCCGGGTCACCCCCGCGCTGTACGACCGGTCCTGCCGGGTCGCCATGGGCTACCAGGACGAGGACGCCGAGCTGGCCGTCGTCGCGGCGGTCACGGGCGCCCCCGCCGGGCTGGTGGCGCGCGCGGTGCGGGCCGTGCGGATCACCCGCGACCACCCCGAGCTGCGCATCGGCGCCTCGGTGCGCGGGGCCATCGACACCGTGCTCATCGCCCGGGAGCTGGCGGTGGTGCGCGGCAGCGAGGAGGTGGACGAGGACACCGGCCTGGACGCCGCCCTGGCCGGACTCACCGGCAAGGTCACCGTCGGTGACGGCGTCGCCCGCCCGGTCGAGGCCGTCGTCGCCGACATCTGGCGCCGGGCCGGTGAGGAGCCGGGAAAAGCCTGACGCCGGAGGGGCCGCAGCCCTCCGGTCCACCGCCGGGCACCGCGCCCGGCCCTCCGCCCGGTGGCCGTTCCGCGCAGCGGGTGGTCGAGGACCCTGTCGAGGTGGAGCAGCTGCTCCGGGACTCCGCCGCCCGTCGGGCCAGCCGCGACCAGCTCTCCCGCAGCAACCCCGACTTCGACGCGATCTCGCCCTCGGCGGGCGAGCTCGACGCCGCCGCCGTCGCCGAGCTGGCCGCGCGCGATCCCGACGCCGCGGCGCGCGTGCTGGCCGAGGCCTCCCGCGCGTTCGACCCCGCGCTGCGGGCCGCCGCCCGGGCGCTGGCCGCCCGGCTGCGGGTGGGCAGCCCGCGGACCGGCGTCGCCGACCGGCCGGGCACCAGCCGGGTGGTCACCCGCCGCGACCCGACGGGGGCGGACGTCGACCTGGACGCCAGCCTGGCCGCCCGCGGCGGTGAACCGCACTGGCGGGCGGCGCACGTGCACACCCGCGGCTGGCGCTCCACCGGGCGAGCGGTGCTCCTGCTGGTCGACGCCTCCGGCTCGGTGGCCGGCGACGAGCTCGCCACCGCCGTCCTGACCGCCTCGGCGCTGGTCTCGCGGATGCGGCCCGGGGACGAACTGGGCGTCGTGGCGTTCTGGTCGAAGGCGGTCGTGCTGCGGCCGCTGTCGGCCGACCCCCGGATCGACCTGGTCGTCGACCGGCTCTGCGACCTGCGCGGGCACGGGACGACCGACCTCGAGCTGGGCCTGACGACGGCGGCGGCGCTGGTGGCCCGTTCGCGTGCCGCCGACCGGCAGGTGCTGCTGCTCTCCGACGGGCTGGCCACCGAGAGCCCCGACCCGATCGGCGCCGCGTCGTCGCTCGCCCGCGTGCCGGCGCGGCTGTCGGTGCTGGCGCTGTCAGCGGAGAAGGGCGCGATGGCCTCCTGCACCGCGCTGGCCGGGGCCGGGGGCGGGCGGGTCGCCCCGCTGCACCGGCCGTCGCAGGCGCCGGCCGCCGTCCGCGACCTGCTCGGCTGACCGCGCCCCGGTCTACCGTCCGCCCTCGATCCGGCGGTCCCGCTGCTCCGTCCCGGGAGCGCCGTACGGGTAGTCGGCCGGGGCCGGGTCGCTCGCCTCGTCCAGCCGCGCCGTCTCCTCGGGGGAGAGGTGCAGCCCGGCGGCGCCGAGGTTGTCCTCGAGCTGCCCGAGCGTGCGGGCGCCGAGGATGACCGAGGTGACGGCCGGGCGGTCGACCAGCCAGGCGAGCGCGACCTGCGCCATGGAGCACCCGCGGTCGTCGGCGACCGCCCGGACGGCGTCGACCACGTCCCAGGTGCGCTGCAGGGTGCTGCGCCGGCCGTAGGCCTCCACACCGCGCTCGGGGTTCTCGCCGAGCCGGGTGGCGCCGGTGGGGCGCTCGTCCTGCCGGTACTTGCCCGTCAGCCACCCGCCGCCCAGCGGGGACCAGGGCAGCAGCCCCAGCCCGTTGGCCGCCGCCGCGGGCACGATCTCCCACTCGATCTCGCGGACGAGCAGGTTGTACTGCGGTTGCAGGGTCACGGGGGCGGTCAGGCCGCGGTGCTCGGCGACGTCGACGGCCCGTTGCAGCTGCCAGCCCAGGAAGTTGGACAGTCCGACGTAGTGGATCTTGCCCGCCCGGACCGCGTCGTCGAGGAACCGCATGGTCTCCTCGATCGGCGTCCACGGGTCGTGGGCGTGCACCTGGTAGAGGTCGACCCGCTCGACGCCGAGGCGGCGCAGCGAGCCGTCGAGCGCGTCCGCGAGGTACCGGCGGGACAGCCCGACGCCGTTCGGCCCCTCCCCCATCGGGAAGCGCCCCTTGGTCGCCAGGACCAGGCGCTCGCGGACGCCGGAGCCCTGCTTGGCCAGCCAGCGGCCGATGATCTCCTCGCTGACGCCGCCGGAGTACACGTCGGCGGTGTCGACGAGCGTGCCGCCCCCCTCGAAGAACCGGTCGAGCTGGGCGTGCGAGCCCTCCTCGTCGGTCTCCCGCCCGAAGGTCATCGTGCCGAGGGTCAGGGTCGAGACGGCGCAGCCGCTGCGGCCGAGGGTGCGGTACTCCACGGTGAGCACCCTCTCCCCTGCGGTCCAGCCGCGCAGCTCGGGGAAGTCGGTGTCGGCGAACTCGGTGCCGCTCGGCGCGGCCGTCCGCGCTCGCCCGGGCGGCCGACGAGACATGACCCGGGGTGGCCGGGCAGCGTCCCGAGCTCCTCGGGACGTCCGCCCTGCCGCCCGGGTCGTGCCGCGCGACAGCCTCCGACCACCAACAGGACCAGCGCAGAGGTCGGAGGTAGACCGTCATGACCACCCAGCTGTCGTTCCGCGGATCCGAGCGGTCACGCCGCCGGACGGCTGCATCTGCGTTCGTCGCGCTCGCGGCGGCGCTGGCCGCCGTCGTGGTGGCTGCCCCCGAGGACGTGGCGGACCAGGTGGCCCTCCAGGAGCGCCTGGACCGCACCGGAGCCCAGATGCTCGTGGCCTGGGCGTTGTGGACCGCATCCGGCTCGGCGTGGCTGTGCCTGGCCGCGGGGTTGCGCAGGGTGCTCCCGTCGGGAGGGGCGCGGGACCTGTGGCTCGGCGCGGTCACCGCAGCCCAGGCCGCCACGTGCGTCGGCGCCTCCCTGGTGACGGCCGCCTCGAACCCGCGGGCCCACGACATCCCGCTGCCTGCCTACGAGGCGTTCCAGGGCGCGGGCCACCACGTCCTCGCTGCGGGCACGGTCCTGACGGGGCTGGCTCTGCTGGGACTGGCCGTGGCCCTCCGATCCGCGCCGGAGCAGCTCCCCCGTTGGTTCCGCTCGTTCACCACTGCCGCGGGGGTGGTGCTCGTGCCCGCCTCGATCGCCGGACCGGTGGCCGTTCCCGTGGTCGCTCTGTGGCTCCTGGTTCTCGGCCTGGTGCTGCTGCGCGGACCGGCCGCCTCTCCGACGGCGGGGGAGCGCAGGGCCGACCGCGTGGCCTGACTGTGCCACGATCGGCCGTGGGAGCAGCTCATGGCACCGGACGACGCCTCGCCCGGCCGCACCGCGGTTGATCGCACGCGGTCCGCCCGGCCGAACACGGTGGCCAGCCTCCTGGTCCTCGTGCCGGGGCTGGCAGCCGTGGGCTGGGCGGGGCTCGCGGTGGACGGCGGCGAGCCCTGGTGGCACGGGCCGCTCGACGTGGTGCTCGTGCTGGTGCCGGCGGCCATCGGCGCCGGGATCGCCGCTCACCGACCGCGCAACCCCCTCGGCTGGCTCCTCCTCGCCTTCGGCTCCGCCACCGCGGTGTCCGGGCTCCTCAGCACCTGGGCGGCGACCCATCCGACGACGGCGTCCGGCACGTGGGCCGCGTGGGGGGATGCGGTGCTCTGGGCCTTCGGCCCCCCGCTGCTCCCGCTGATCGGCTTGCTGTGCCCCGATGGGCGTCCGGTCGGCGCGATCGGACGGTGGGGGACGTGGCTGGGGAGCACGGCGGTCGCGGTCGTCGCACTGACCTCGGCGCTGGCCCCGGGACCCCTCGCCGGTCACAGCTCGAGCCCCGGGCCGCACAATCCGCTGGGAGTCGCGGCGCTGGCGCGCCTGGTGCCCGGGGTGGCCGCGGTGGCGCTGGTGCTCCTCGTGGGGGCGGCCGTGCTCGCCCTGCTGTCCGTGGCTCTTCGCTGGCGCCGTGGCGTGGGGACCGAGCGGCTGGCCATGGCCGCCGCCGGTGCACCGTTCACCGCAGCGGTGACCCTGCACCTGGCCGCGCAGATCACCGGGCTCGATGCACTGGCGGTGGCGGGGACGCTGTCTGCGGCGCTGGGGTTGCCCGTCGGCATCGGGCTGGGGATCGCGCGGTACCGCGCGGACCGGCTGGACCTGTTCATCGCCAGGTCCCAGGCGTACGCGTTGCTGGCCCTGGCCCTGGTGGTGGTCTTCGGTGCGACGAGTGCCGGCGCCGCACTGCTGTCGGGCGGCCGCACGCCCCTGACCGTGGCGATGGCCGTCGCCGTGACCGCCCTGGCGTCCGCTTCGGCGCGTCGGCGCGTCACGGTCGCCGTGCAACGGGCCGTCCTCGGTGCCGCGGGCGACCCGGCTCGCCTCGCCGCCGACGTCGGTGCCCGCCTCGCTCGGGTGCACGACCCCGACCGGATCCCCGCGTGCGCGGTGTCGGCGGTGACGGACCTGTTGCACGTCCCTGCACGCCTGGTGCCGCCAGGGGAGGCCGGCCCACCCGCTTCGTCGCTGATCCAGCCGCTGTCCCAGCACGGGGTCTCCCTCGGGGAGCTGGCCGTACCTGCCACCGTGTCACCGGCTCGACGTCGCGCCCTCAGGGCCGTCGCCGGGCCGATCGCCACCGCTCTGTACGCAGCCACTCTGACCGAGACCGTGCGGCGATCCCGGGCCGAGCTGCTGACCGCCGTGGAGGAGGAGCGGCGCCGTCTCCGACGCGAGCTCCACGACGGCCTGGGTCCCCAGCTCGCGGTTCTGGCGATGGGGCTGGACGCAGCGCAGAACCGAGCTCGGCAGGCCGACTCCCCCGAGCTGGCGGCCCTCCTGAGCCGGCTGCGGGGGCAGGCCGACCAGATGCTCGGCGGCGTGCGGCAGATCGTCTCGGGACTGCGCCCTCCGGCTCTCGACGAACTCGGCCTGCCGGGGGCGCTGCAGCGCTACGCCGAGGAGGTCGCCGTGCCGAACGGCTTCTCCGTCGAGATCGTCGCCGGGGATCTGGAGAAGCTGCCCGCGGCCGTGGAGGTGGCCGCCTACCGCATAGCCGCGGAGGCCCTGCTCAACGCCGTCCGGCACTCCGGTGGATCGCGGTGCCGCCTGGCTCTCACCGGCGAGGGGCAGGACGGCCTGTGCGTGGAGGTGACCGACGACGGAACGGGGCGGGACGACGCCGCCACGGCGGGCGTGGGCACCCAGTCGATGCGGGAGCGGGCGGCGGCGGTCGGGGGCTGGGTGGTCTGCGGTCCTGCTGCGGGCGGCGGGACCGCGGTGCGGGCGTGGCTGCCCACGGTGGCGGCATGACCGGCCCGTCGAAGGTGCGCGTGCTGGTGGTGGACGACCACGCCCTGTTCGCCGAGGGCCTGCGCGAGCTCCTGTGCTTCCACGACGACCTCGAGGTGGTGGGGATCGCGGGATCGGCCGAGCAGGCCCTGGTCGACGCACCGCGGCTGGCACCCGACGTGGTCCTCATGGACCTGCACATGCCGGGGCTCGACGGCGTGGCGGCCACTCGCCGGCTCACCGCCCGATCGCCGCGACCGGCGGTGCTGGCGCTGACCATGTACGACGACGACGCATCCCTGTTCGCCGTGCTCCGGGCGGGTGCGCGCGGCTACGTGCTCAAGGGGGCGCACCAGGAGGAGCTCGTCTCCGCCATCCGGGCGGTGGCCCGCGGGGAGGCCGTCTTCGATGCCCGGGTGGCGGATCGCGTCCTGTCCCACGTCGGGGCCGTGACGGCCGCGCAGGCCCTGCCCGAGCTGACGGAGCGAGAGCGCCAGGTGCTCGCGCTGCTGGCCGCCGGGCGGCCCACGGCGGAGATCGCCGACCGGCTGCAGCTGTCCCCGAAGACCGTCCGGAACTACCTCTCCTCCGTCTTCGCCAAGCTCCAGGTCGCTGATCGCGCCCAGGCGGTCCTGCGGGCGAGGGATGCCGGGTTGACCGAATAGCCCGCCGGGGTTCAACCGCGCAGCTCGGGGAAGTCGGAGTCGGCGAACTCGGTGCCGCTGCCCTCCGGGGCCAGCCGCTCCTCCCGCTCGCGCAGCTCGACCCGGCGGATCTTGCCGCTGATCGTCTTGGGCAGCTCGTAGAACTCGACCCGGCGCACCCGCAGGAACGGCGCCAGGTTCTCGCGGGCGTGCTGGAGGATGGAGAAGGCGGTCTCCCGGGTGGGCTCGTGCCCCGGCGCCAGCGCGATGTAGGCCTTGGGGATCGCCCCGCGCACCGGGTCGGGCACCGGCACCACCGCGGCCTCGGTGACCGCCGGGTGCTCGATGAGCACGCTCTCCAGCTCGAACGGGCTGATCTTGTAGTCGCTGGCCTTGAAGACGTCGTCGGTGCGCCCGACGTAGGTGATGTAGCCCTCGGCGTCGCGGCTCGCGACGTCCCCGGTGTGGTAGTAACCGCCGGCCATCGCCTCGTCGTTGCGCTCGGGGTCGCCCTGGTAGCCGGTCATCAGCGACAGCGGCCGGTCGGACAGGTCGAGGCAGATCTCGCCCTCGTCGGCCTGCTCCCGGGCGATCGGGTCGACCAGGACGACGGGGACGCCGGGCAGCGGCCGCCCCATGGAGCCGGGCTTCACGACCGATCCCGGGGTGTTGCCCACCGACGCCGTCGTCTCGGTCTGCCCGTAGCCGTCGCGCAGGGTCAGCCCCCACTGGGCCTTGACCTGCTCGATGACCTCGGGGTTGAGCGGCTCGCCGGCGGCGACGGCCTCGCGGATCGCGCCCGGCCCGCCGGAGAGGTCGGCCTTGATGAGCATCCGCCAGACGGTCGGCGGCGCGCAGAACGTGGTGACGCCGTCCTCGCGGATCCGGCCGAGCAGCGCCGCGGGGTCGAAGCGCGCGTAGTTGTAGAGGTAGATCGTCGCCTCGGCGATCCACGGGGCGAAGAAGCAGCTCCAGGCGTGCTTGGCCCAGCCGGGCGAGCTGATGTTCAGGTGCACGTCGCCGGGCTGCAGCCCGAGCCAGAACACCGTGGACAGGTGGCCCACCGGGTAGCTGACCTGGGTGTGCTCGACCAGCTTCGGGCGGCTCGTCGTCCCGCTGGTGAAGTACAGGAGCAGCGGGTCGCCCGGCAGGGTGCCGGGGTGGCCGGGCGGTTCCCCGCCGGCCTGCGCGCTGTCGGCGTAGGCGAGCCACCCGGCCGGCGCATCCCCCACGGCGATCCGCGTGTAGTCCCCGGGGACCCCGTCGAACTTCCCGGCGTCGGCGGCGTTGACGACGACGTGCCGGGCCCCGCCCCGCTCGATCCGGTCGGTCAGGTCGGCGGGGCCCAGCGCGGTGGTCGTCGGCATGATCACCGCGCCGAGCTTCATCACCGCGAGCATCGACTCCCAGAGCTCGACCTGGTTGCCGAGCATGAGGACGACGCGGTCGCCCTTGCCCACGCCCTGCGCCCGCAGCCAGCCGGCCACCTGGTCGGAGCGGCGCACCACCGCGTCGAAGGAGTACCGGGCGGCGCGGCCGTCCTCCTCGACGATGTGCAGCGCGGTGCGCTCGCTGCCGCGCGCGTAGGCGTCGAACCAGTCGACCGCCCAGTTGAACGGCCCGTCGAACGACGGCCAGCGGAACTCGGCGGCCGCCTTGGCGTGGTCGCCGCGCAGGGCGAGCAGGGAGTCCCGGGCGGCGCGGTAGACCTCGGTGGCGGACATGGCTCGTCCCTACTCCCCCGCGCTCCCGACCACCAGCCCGTGCAACGTCCCGTGCAGCGTCAGCGGGGGCGGTGGGGCAGCAGGCGGTGGACCTCGCCGGCGCGGACGGCGTCGAGGGGGACGGCGGAGCGCAGCACGGCCTGCCCGAGTCGCAGCACGCCGTCGGACAGCGCGGCGCACCGGACGCCGGCCCGCCCGCGCAGCCCGCGGTGCGCCCCGGGGGTCAGGACGACGTCGAGCCAGGCGCACGGGTTCGCCGGGCGACCGCCGCGCAGCCGCACCTCCCCGGCCCCGCAGTCGAGCGAGAACTCCTGCCCGCGCAGGGCCTCGACCTCGGCCCCGCGCAGGACGACGTTGCGGCGGGCGAGCAGCGCGTCGGGAACGGGGACCCCGAGCTCGGCGGCGAGCGCGTCCACCGCCTCCGCGGCCAGCACGGTGACCGCGGCGTCGCGGTGCGCGGCCTGCCCGAAGTAGCGGTCGCCGACGATGCCGAGACCGGCGCGCACCTCGAGCGCGGTGCGCCGGTCGCCGTCCTGGGCCGGGACCGTCGTCCCCGGCCGCCCGTCGTAGCGGTGCTCCGGCGAGGCGAGCAGGCCGACGACCTCCACGTCGTACCGGTGCGCGAGGTCCCCGGTCAGGGGTCGACCAGCCCGTACTCCCGGGCCTCCTCCGCCGACAGCAGCCGTCCGGCGCGCATGTCCTCGGCGATCCGCCCGGCGTCCCGGCCGGTGGCCGCGGCGAGCCGCTCCTGCAGCCGGCGCAACTGCCGGACGTGCTCGGCGGCGAGCGCCTCGACGTCGCCGGCCGGGCCGCGGCGGGGGGCGCGCGGCTCGGTCAGCTGGAACACCGCGTGCGCGCCGGCGGCCCGCCGGTCGCAGACGGCGAGGACGACGACGCCCACCCCGCGCAGCGTGCCGAGGGAGGTGGCGTGCACGGGTGCGCCCATGAGGTCGAGGGCGTCGACCAGGGTGAGCGCGGCCTCCACGTCGGCGTTCACCCCGGAGAGCCGCAGCTGCACCGGCCCGTCGCCGGAGGAGTCGAGCAGCGCAAGCTCGGCGACGGCCCGGTTGACCGCCTCGTCGTCCAGGTCGCCGGAGAGCGCCACCACGCGCTGCTCGAGCAGCCGCTCGGCCAGCCAGTCCCCCGCGCCGACGACGACCGACATCGACGTCGACGGCCCCGGCGCGGCGGGGCGGGGCGCCGGCTGCCAGGGCGTGCGCGGGTACTCCGGTGGTCCGGGCGGGAAGGGCGGCTGCGGTGGCCCCGGCGGGACCGGCGGCCAGGTGCCTGCGGGTCGGCTCACGGCGACTCCTCGGACGGTCGGACCTGCCACTCGACGGTGCGGCCCAGCGCGGCCGCGTAGCGCTCGAGGGTCGACAGCCGGGCGTCCAGCTCGCCGCTCTCCAGCCGGGCGACGGCGGACTGCGAGGTGCCCATGCGCGCGGCGATCTCGGTCTGGCTGAGCTCGCTCTCCCGGCGGGCGCGGACCAGCTCCTCGATCAGCTCGCGCCGGCGCTCACCCCGGTCCTCCAGACCGGGGAAGCGGCTGCGGCGCACCGGCGGCATACCAGGAACGGTATACCTCTTCCGCTATACCGGCCACCCGGTCCTACCGCTCGGCGGTGGGGTGGATGGGGCCCTCCGTGCCGGACAGGCGCTCGCCGGAGCCGCCCCAGCGGCCGGCGATGATCTCCGCCGCGATCGACACCGCGGTCTCCTCCGGGGTGCGCGCCCCCAGGTCGAGCCCGATCGGCGAGGACAGCCGGGACAGCTCCTCCTTGGACAGGCCCGCCTCCTCCAGCCGCGCCAGCCGCTCGTCGTGCGTCCGCCGCGAGCCCATCGCGCCGACGTAGGCGACCGGCAGCCGCAGCGCGACCTCCAGCAGCGGGACGTCGAACTTCGGGTCGTGGGTGAGCACGCAGAGCACGGTGCGCTCGTCGATCCGGCCCGCGTCGACCTCGGCCTGCAGGTAGCGGTGCGGCCACTCCACGACCACCTCGTCGGCGTCGGGGAAGCGCTTCGGCGTCGCGAACACCGGCCGCGCGTCGCAGACGGTCACCCGGTAGCCCAGGAAGGAGCCGACCCGGGCGACGGCGGCGGCGAAGTCGATGGCGCCGAACACGACCATCCGCGCCGGCGGGGCGAAGGAGTTCACGAACAGCTCGAGCTCGTCGCCGCGGCGCTCGCCGTCGTGGCCGAAGTGCAGCATCCCGGTACGCCCGGCGGCGAGCATGCCCCGGGCGTCGGCGGCGACGGCGTCGTCCAGCCGCTGCAGGCCGAACGTGCCCGATGCGCGGTCGGGCCAGAGCACCATCCGCCGGCCGAGCCGGTCCTCCGGCCCCTTCACGCAGGTCACGACGGCGACCGGCTCGTGCCGGTCGACCGACTCCTTGACCTCGCCCAGCTCGGGGAACGACTCCCGCGACACCGCCTCGACGAACACGTCGAGGATGCCGCCGCAGGTGAGGCCGACGGCGAAGGCGTCGTCGTCGCTCACCCCGTACCGCTGCAGGACCGGCTCCCCGGTCTCGACGGCGTCCTTGGCCTCCTCGTAGACCGCGCCCTCGACGCAGCCGCCGGAGACGCTGCCCACCGCCGTCCCGTCGGGCCCGACCAGCATGGAAGCGCCGGCCGGCCGCGGCGCGGAGCGCCAGGTGGCCACGACGGTCCCCATGCCGACGGTCTGCCCCGCCTGCCACCAACCGACCAGGTCGTCGAGCACGTCACGCATCGCACAGCCCCTTCCGGAGTGGATCCGTGTGTGTAACGCGCACGGATCCACTCCACAACGTCTCACGCACGGCCGATCACTCCCGACAGCTCCTCGAACGCGGCCAGGCTGTGGCCGGACACGAAGTGGTCGATCGACGGCAGCGCCGCCTGCATGCCGCCGGTCAGCGGCTCGTAGCCCTCGCGGCCCTTGTGCGGGTTGACCCACACCACGGCGTGGGCCAGCCGCCGCAGCCGGGCCATCTGCTCGCCCAGCAGCTCGCTCCCGCCGCGCTCCCAGCCGTCGCTGCAGACGACGACCACCGCGCCCCGGGCCATCCCGCGCTGCCCCCACCGGTCGAGGAACGCCTTGAGCACCTCGCCCAGCCGCGTGCCGCCCGACCAGTCGGGGATCGCCGAGCCGCTGGCGGCCAGCGCCTTGTCGGGGTCGCGCAGCCGCATCTCCCGGGTCACCCGGGTCAGCCGGGTGCCGATCGTGAACACCTCGGTCGAGGACGGGCGGGCGCGGACGGCGACGTGCGCGAACCGCAGCAGGGCGTCGGCGTACGGGCTCATCGAGCCCGAGACGTCGACCAGCAGGACGACGCGCCGTGGCCGGGGCGCCGCCCGCCGGTGCATCAGCCGGGTGACCTCGCCGCCGTCGCGCAGGGCCCGGCGCACCGTGCGGGCCGGGTGGACGGCGCCCAGCGGGTTGGGCCGCCGGCGGCGGGAGGGCCGCATCGGGGAGGCCGGGCGGAGCAGCGTGAACAGCCGGCGCAGGTGCTCGCGCTCGGCGATGGTCAGCTCGGAGACGTCCCGGTGGCGCAGCACCTCGGCGGCGCTGGCCTGCGCGGCCAGCTCGGAGGCGTCGTCGCGCTGCTCCCCCTCGCCGGAGCCGACGTCCAGCGGCGCCATGGCCGAGACGATCTCGCGGTCGCGCGGCGCCCGCGGTGCCTGGCGGGGCCGGTCGCCGCCGAACCAGGCGGAGAACGCCGCGTCGTAGCGGTCCAGGTCGTCGGGTCCGGCGCACAGGGTCAGCCGGCCGGCCCAGTAGACGTCGGTGGCGTCGAGGACGTCGAGGGAGCCGACGGCGGCGAGCATCGCCTCCACCCGGTCCGGGGAGGCGGCCACCCCGGCGGCGCGCAGCGTCCGGGCGAAGCCGAGCAGCGTGTCGACGACGTCCCGGCGCTCCGCGGTGCCGGCCGCCTCAGCCACCGAACAGCGCCCCCCGCACCATCGAGTGCACCCGCTCGGTGTCCTCGCGGTACTTGAGGACGGCACCGAGCGTGCGGGCGGCGACGTCGGGGTCGAGGTCGCGGGCGCCGAGGGTGTGCAGCGCCGTCGCCCAGTCCATCGCCTCGGCGATCCCGGGCGGCTTGAGCAGGTCCAGCGTGCGCAGCTTCGCCGTCGCCCGGGCCACCTCGCGGGCCAGCTGCTCGGTCACCTGCGGCAGCCGGCGGCGCAGGATCGCCACCTCGCGGTCGAAGTCGGGGTGCTGCAGCCAGTGGTAGAGGCAGCGGCGCTTGAGCGCGTCGTGCACCTCGCGGGTGCGGTTGCTGGTGAGGATCACCAGGGGCGGCTGCACCGCGCGGATGGTGCCGAGTTCCGGGATCGAGATCGTGAAGTCGCTGAGCACCTCGAGCAGGAACGCCTCGAACTCGTCGTCGGCCCGGTCGACCTCGTCGACCAGCAGCACGGACGGCGAGTCCTCCAGGGCCTGCAGCAGCGGCCGGGCCAGCAGGAAGCGGCGGTCGTAGAGCGAGGCCTCGAGGGCGTCGGGGTTGTCGTTCGCGTGGGCGGCCTCGGCGGCGCGCAGGTGCAGCAGCTGGCGGCCGAAGTCCCAGTCGTAGAGCGCCTGGCTGGCCTCCAGGCCCTCGTAGCACTGCAGGCGGTAGATCGGCCGGCCGGTCACCTCGGCCAGCGCGTGGGCCAGGGCGGTCTTCCCGACGCCGGCCTCGCCCTCCAGGAACAGCGGGCGGTGCATCACCAGCGCCAGGTACGCGGCGGTGGCCAACCCCTCGTCGGGCAGGTAGCCGGTGCCCTCGAGGGCCACGGCCAGCTTCTCCGGGCTGGAGAGGTCGGACGGCGGGTCCTGGGGCGCCAGGGTGGGGTCGGTCACGTCCCGAGCATCCCACCGCGGGGGATCCGGGGCCGGACGTGGGAACGGTGGCCGGCCGAGTCTGGTCCTCGGCCGGCCACCGTCGTCAGTGGTGCGGCGCCGATCGCGCCGCGAGCGGCGTCAGAGGCGCCGGTCGGTGTCCCGGACGCCGTCCACCTCGATCTCCTCCTTGCGGAGGTCGGCGGAGACGGTCTCGGTGTCGGTGACGGTCTCCTTGTCCAGGCGGACGCGCTCGACCGGGACGGCCTCCGTCTCGGCCACGGCGCGCTCGGCGCGGAGGGTCACCTCGTGCTCCTCCTCGCTGATCGCCGGCCCGTCGAGGGCGTTGCCGATGTTGGCGTCGGTGATCGGCTCGCGCTCGACCCGGACCTCCTCGCGCGTGACGGGGACGGTCTCGGTGACGTTCTCGCTGACGACGTACTTGCGCAGCCGGGCCCGGCCGATCTCCTCGGAGCGGGTGCCCACGTTGAGGCGCTCCTCCGACCGGGTCATGGCGTTGTCGGTCGTCGGGCCGGAGGTGTCGTGGCCGACCGTGCCGGGGGCGTCGGCCACCCCGCCGGTCGCCATGCCCGTGGTGGCCATGCCGGTGGTCTGGGTGGTCTCGTAGCCGCCGCTGCCGACGTCCAGGCCGTAGTAGCGGTAGAGCTCCTGCTCCTCCTGCGGCGACAGGTGGCCGTCGGTGTCGATCTTCGGCGCGTCCTTCACCCGCTCCTTGCTCACCGGTACGCGGACGCCGTCGTCGGTCAGGTCCGCGTTGCGGATCGGGACGAAGGACTCCTTGGTGCCGAACAGTCCGGTGCGGACCGTCAGCCACTCGGGCTGACCGCTCTCGTCGTCGAGGTACACCTCCGACGCGGAGCCGATCTTCTGGCCGGACTCGTCGTAGACGTCGCTGCCGATCACGCGGCTGATGGTCTCGGTGCCGATCATCGTCGTTTCGCGCTCCCATCTGAGCTCGGGGTCTCGTTTCGCCCCGATGGGTGACCGGACGCCGCGGGCCGAAACGATCTCGTCCCGAACTTCCCCCGACGCCGGGCGCGTCGGCGGACGCCCGCGGGAAGCGGTCGACGCGGACGTCACATCGCGTCTTCGCTGGTCAGGCGCACGATCGGATCGCGCACCACCGGATGCCGCACGGAGCACTCCTGGGTCGAGGACCTCAGGTGACGGAATCGTCCCGGGCGTGTCGCGCCGCCCTCGGCGCGTCGTCCCCGGATCCGCGAGGGTGCTGCCCAGCATGGACGGGTGCCTCCCCGCTCGCCGTACGACGACCTCGTCCACCCGCGCACCGTGAAGAAGCCGGTGCCGCAGATCGCGGCCGAGAAGGACCTCGTCGTCGAGGACCCCAGCAGCGGGTTCGTCGGCGCCGTAGTCCGCTGCGAGAAGGACGTCGTCCACCTCGAGGACCGGCACGGCCGGGTGCGGGGATACCCGCTCGGCCCGGGCTTCTGGGTCGACGGGCGGCCGGTCGTGCTCGTGCGCCCCCGCCCGACGGCGCCCACCGGCCCGGCGCGCAGCGCGTCCGGCTCGACCTACGTCGCCGGCGCCAGGGCGCGGGTCGCCCGCGAGGGCCGCATCTACGTCGAGGGCAAGCACGACGCCGAGCTCGTGGAGAAGGTCTGGGGCCACGACCTGCGCATCGAGGGCGTGGTCGTCGAGCCGCTGCACGGCGTCGACGACCTGCCCGCCATCGTGCGCGACTTCCGCCCCGGTTCCGGCCGGCGGCTCGGCGTGCTGGTCGACCACCTGGTGCGCGGGTCGAAGGAGTCGCGGATCGCCGAGCAGGTGACCGGCGAGCACGCGCTCGTCGTCGGCCACCCGTTCATCGACATCTGGCAGGCGGTCAAGCCCTCGGTCGTCGGCATCCGCGAGTGGCCGACCGTGCCCAAGGGCGAGTCGTGGAAGGACGGCGTCTGCCGCCGGCTCGGCTGGGAGGACGACACCGGCTACGTGTGGAGCCAGCGCATCCTGGCGCGGGTGAAGACGTGGACCGACCTCGAGCCGGCCCTCATCGGCCGGGTCGAGGAGCTGATCGACTTCGTGACGACGGACTGACCGGAGTGGATCCGTGCACGTGACGTGCACGGATCC